>JAYTCO010000045.1:0-13742 GCA_043736415.1 Ferruginibacter sp.
GGAGAAACTTTTTCAATACGATCATTAATAACCAGAACATCGCTGCAAGCAATTTTTCCTTCATTTACAATAAATATGTCTTTAAAAAGATACTTTTGCATTCAATTAATCGTTAAAGTTTAAAACAAAAATTAAAATATAAATGCAAATTATTAAAAGCTTTATCAAACTCATTGTTTTTGTTTGTCCGCTTGGTGCAGCTGCACAATCTACTTACCTTAATCAAGGTGCAAAAGAATCCCATTTTATAGACAGGCTGGAAATTAAGCAACAGACCAACACCGATCTTAATTTTTCAACACTGCGTCCTTTCAACAGAAAGTATATTGTAAGGGAAGCCACCTTTTTAGACAGTGCACGCTTGGGTTACAAAGATTCTACGGGAGTAGATAAATACAAAGAATGGACTGACCTTGACCTGACTGATGTAGATGAATATAACCTGCAGAGTTTGTTAATGAACAACAGCGAATGGGTAACTACACCCAAAGAAAGTTTTATCAGCAGAAAGCCCCTGCTGAATTCTTTTTATAAAACAAAAGCAAATTTTTTAGAAGTAAAGAATAAAGATTTATTTCTTGCAGTCAATCCCGTTTTACAAATTCATCAGGCAATAGAATCGGGTAACAATGAACGTATATTTTTTAATTCCCGGGGAGTAAATGTTCGTGGATTAATTGGCAAAAAAGTTGGCTTTTCTTCTTACATAACCGATAATCAGGAGAGAGGTCCAAAGTTTTTTCAAGAACAGGTAAATACTTACCGTGCCGTACCCGGCAATGGTTTTTACAAAACGTTTAAAAAAACCGGTGTTGATTATTTTGATGCAAGAGGATATATAACATTCAATGCCGCAAAATTTATTGACTTTCAATTAGGTTACGATAAAAACTTTATAGGCAACGGTTACAGAAGTTTATTTTTAAGCGATTGGGGCAACAGTTATTTGTTTGCAAAAATAAATACCAAAGTGTGGAAATTTAATTACCAGAATATTTTTATGGAATTAATGCCGCAGTTTACCAAAACAGGCGATACTTTGCTTGACAGAAAATATGCAGCTATGCACCACCTTAGTATGAATGTTACAAAGTGGTTAAACATAGGTTTGTTTGAAGGGATTATTTTTGGAAGAAAAAACCGTTTTGATTTCCAGTATTTAAACCCGGTAATATTTTACAGGCATATTGAAGGCACTATTGGCAGCCCGGATAATGCAGTAGCAGGGCTTGATTTTAAAGCAAACATTGCACACAGATTGCAGTTTTACGGACAATTTTTGTTGGATGAATTTATTTTATCTGAAGTAAAAAACCACCCTAACAGTTGGGTAAATAAATATGGTTACCAGCTTGGGGGAAAGTATGTTGATGCATTCGGGGTTAAAAATCTTGATTTACAGGGCGAGGTTAACAGAGTAAGACCTTTTACTTATTCACATTACGATCAGGTAACAAATTACAGCCATTACAACCAGCCTTTGGCACACCCACTCGGAGCAAATTTTCAGGAATTTATTGGTATAGCACATTACCAACCCGCGCCTAAATGGACCATAGATGCAAGAGCAATTTATTTTTATAAAGGGCTTGACAGCAGTGGCAGAAATTTTGGTGGAAATATTTTTGAAAATTACACAACAAGAACCGGAGACTTAGGTTATAATGTTGGGAGCGGCACCAAAGCAAAATGTTTTAATGGTACTGCACTTGTCTCTTACGAACTTAAACAAAATTTATTTTTAGATGCATCTTTTCAATATAGAACCTATAAAATTGATAACCAGCCTGCACAAAACAATACCACACTTGTAACTGCGGGTATCAGGCTAAATATGTTTAAAAGAGTGTACGATTTTTAATAATAACAAAACCTACTTAAAAAAAGCAATCATTTTTATGATTGCTTTTTTTATTCCACAGTTAATGAAAAAGTTAATGAGCGGGAGCTTATTTTATCTATAGTATTTGAATATTTAAGTGAATTGTTTGGAGAGAGAACATTCCTTAATCCATAAGCAATTTTTAACTCAGGGGTTAATACAAATACAGGAAAATAAATGTGAAAACCGATACCCGCTTCTGCAGCATAATCGAGTTTTTGTAAGGTAATAACATCATCATTTGTTTTTTTACCTGCGTTGGCTGCCAAATCATAGTCAACCCTGGCACCTACCATCATAAACACTTTTAAATTAGCAATACGATCGCTGGTAAATTTTAACTGCACAGGAAAAGCCAGCGTAATACCCTGTACTTTTTTTGTCGTAACGGTATCTTCACCTCTTGGCTTATCAGGAGATTTTAAAGTGTATTGAAATGCCTTTTCAGTAAAAATTAAATCAATAGGGTAAGTACGAATATTAAAATGATTGCTAAGCCTAATGTTTACGAGGCCGGCAAGGTTAATACCGGTACTGTTAATGCTTTCAATAACATTTACACTGTCAAACTGTAAAAATTTTCTGCTGTGCAGGATGTTGTAATGAGATCGGTTAATGCCCAGGTTTATACCAAAATGAAAACGGTCATCATCATGCTCTAGCTGGTTTAATTCATTTCGCAATTGAGCCTGCCCAAAAAAAGGGAGCAAAGAAACGAATATGTTTAAAAAAATTATTTTGTTCCGCAATAGATGCTGCATATACCTAAGCTCAGTGGTTTACTAAATGTATTTATGAAGCCAACTTTATCTAGAATTTTTACAAAATCTTTTCCTTCAGGAAATTTTTGTATAGACTCGTCCAGATATTTATAAGCATCTTTATTGTTAGAAAATAGCTTGCCAATATTAGGCGAAACGGTTTTCATGTAAAAATTATAAAACCCTTTTATAAAAAACTTTTTAGGTCTGCTAAACTCCAATACAACTAATTTCCCGCCGGGGCGCAATACCCTTAATATTTCTGATAATCCTTTTTCCAGTTGCTGAAAATTTCTTACACCAAAAGCCACGGTTACTGCATCGTAAGTGTTGTCATCATATTTAATATCTGCACTGTCGCCGTTGTATAACTGTATAACGGTTTCAAGCTTTTTTTCTTTTATCTTCTTTCTTCCAATTTCAAGCATGCCATCACTTATATCAATGCCGATAATAGAGGAAGGGTGAAGTATTTTTTCTGTCATTAAAGCAACATCTGCAGTGCCGGTTGCCACATCTAAAATAATTTTGGGATTAATTTCTTTAAGATATCCAATTGCTTTTTTACGCCATATTATATCAATGCCTGCACTTAAAAAACGGTTTAAAAAATCGTAACGGTGAGCAATGCTGTTAAACATATCTGCTACCTGATTTTTTTTACTAAGTTCAGAATCTTTATAAGGCACAATGCTGTCGTGTTCAAATTTCGTCGTCATCGGTGCAAATATAAGATGTTTAAAATAGGCTTGGATTAGTACGGTTTGTTTTTGATGATGATATAAAGTTAAATTTGCGCCATATCTAAAAATAGAAAATGCGAATTAAAAAAGCTACTTACGTTATAAGCAGTCCTGAGTATGAAAAATGTCCGGCACCCGACAGACCGGAGTATGCATTTATCGGGCGAAGCAATGTTGGTAAATCCTCTCTTATAAATATGCTTTGTAATAATGATAAACTTGCAAAAACATCGGGTTCTCCGGGGAAAACACAGCTTTTAAATCATTTCGAAATAGTAAGCAACAGTGGCGAAGAAGGTAAAAAAATAGTGGCAGATAAAAAATGGTATCTGGTTGATTTGCCGGGTTATGGTTTTGCAAAAGTGAGTATACGGAGCAGAAGAAAATGGGAGCAAATGATAGAAAATTATTTACGTAAGCGTGAAAATCTTTCTCATCTTTTCGTATTGATAGATGCAAGACACAGCCCGCAAAAAATTGACCTTGAGTTTTTAGAGAACCTTAAATTATGGAATATTTCTTTTAGCCTTGCCTTTACAAAAAGTGATAAAGAGAACCAGCGCATTGTAAGCAAAAATGTAAAAGATTTTTTAAATGCTATGAAACAAACCTGGCAGTTTTTACCACGGCATTTTGTAACAAGCGCTGTAAAAAAATCAGGCAGGCAAAAAATACTTGATTTTATTGGAGAGACAAATGATGATTTGATGGAGAAGAAATAGATGTGTGTAGAAAAGGATTTGAGATTTAAGATTCGAGAGAACAAAATTCAATTAATCTTTGCAAATGAACTTTTGTAAAAGCATAAAAAGTGGAAAAATTTATTCTTGATTCTTATGTCTTAATACTTATTTTAATTCTAACCTTACCCCAAATAAAAAGAGAGCCGGTCCCTAACACCGACTCCCTTACTTTACACATGAATCTACCTTACTGTTTTATAATTCTTTCTGTTTGTTTGTAATTATCTGTTAGCATTTGCAACACATACATTCCCTTTGTAAGGTTTTGTACGTTAATGTTGCTGTTTCCTTTTATTTGTTTGCCCGTTGCAATTAATCTTCCGTTTACATCAAACAAATTGTACGTAAAATTGTCTGTGGCTTTTACCACTATGTTATCCTGTACTAAAGTAGACACACTGAATAATTTATCAGATCTGCTGTTAGTTTTTAAAATCAGAATGTTTGAGTATAAACTTTGATTTAGCGTATTTGTTGCCTTCAACCTGTAAAAAAGTGTATTTTTTTCTGATGGTGTATATTCATATTTCCTGATACCGTCAACATCTGTTATCATTGAATGGAACTCATTACCGTTTGAAGAAACCTCCAAGACCTGTGATGCAATTGGTTCGTCAGCAATAATTTCCCAGTTAAGTTTGTGTAAGCCTTTATCGTTAATACCTTTTAAGCTGATATTATGTATCGGTAAAGGACCTCTATAGCCGGATAATGTGTATGAACCGATGCTACCATAATTTGTAGTATTGTTGTTAGCAGCACCTGCAACTTGAATGTAGTAATCACCTGCGTTTAATGAAGTATCAATATTAACATTCATAGCATCTAAGGGATTGTAAGTAGCAATTAATACTTTAGAACTGTTATACATCATTAATTTTACATCTAAATCTGCCCCATCGTTTAACGTACCGACGCTGTAAGGTGTAACGCTGATATGCATAAACCCAGCCTGTGCAAGAGTAAACTTAAAAGCATCAATATCAGAGCCGGTTGTTATAATTCCCTGTAAATTAAAACCTTCAGGAGTGGTGATTACTTTGCTGTTATTACCAAGTGTTTCAACATAATCGTCCATCCGGTAGCCAAAACCATTTTGTGTGGTAATTATTGTAAGGTTATCCTGATCGTTTAAGCATCCGGAGGGCGTTGGTCCGTTGTCCCATCCTGTCATATTACTATAATAACTGTTGCCCATAACAGGTGCCCATGAGGTTTGTCCACTTCCTGTGTTTCCACGATATGGATCTGTAAGGTTGCATGCAGCATCGTATTTTGACTGGTGCGAAAGACCTAATGTATGCCCACTTTCGTGAGTGCAACACTCTGAAACATATTTTGCAGCATTACCTAACCTATCAGGAAACACAAACCCAGGTGTATCATCACCCCATGTAAAAGAGCCTACATATGCAACACCGCCAACATTCTGATACCAAGCACTCGTTGGTGTTACTATTATTCTTATTCTTTGTTTAATCGGTGCCATTAAAAATTGTGTAGAATCTGTAGTTACATTTACATTAAAAGGTCTGTAATCTTCACTAACCCTGTTATAAATCTCGGTTATTTGGGTTGCAGTCAATACTGACGGCTGACAGATAAAACGTGTACCACTTTGCCATGCGCTTGACTGAACAGTTTGTCCGTCAAAATCTAAAAATATAGTCGGTTTAAGAGTGCCTGGGTTACTGCTCAGATTAGGGACTTGACAGACGGCATTAAGGGATGTAAACAGCAGCGCAATAAAGCACAGCTTTTGTGTAAGGTTTTTCATCATAGTAGGGTTTAAAAAATTAAATGATAAATGAGATCGGGTATTGGGACGATCATCAGTATCTTTTAGCAATTATAATTTACAGGGATCTAAAATTTTTAGGGTTTCAAATTTCTGTAAAGAATAAGCTCCGTTATTATTTTTTATTTCATATCCATCTGCAGCATTGCTGTTTATAATGCGACCTGTGTAAGAAATATTATTATTTTCATTGATGAGTGTGATTTGAAGTATAGAGGTAGCGTTTTCATTTGAACGCACCATAACAGTATGTAATTTGTTATACTTTGTTAGATTACTTATTATCGTTCCGTTGAATGTAAAATCGGGAGAAAGTTGTATAGAAATTTCTTTTCCTTCTGTAGCATCAAGCACATTTCCGAAAATATTTTTGTCAATATTGATTGATTGTGGCCGGGATGAATACAATTGGGGCCTTCTATCATTCATCTGTGCGAAGCTTGCGAGAGAAGATACAGATAATAATACTGCAAGCAAAGTTTTGCTGTATTTTTTCATTTGTAGGTTTTTTATAGATATTAGGATAGGTTCTATATCATAAACGCCACATCGTATATTTTATTATTTAAAATCTGATTTTTTTTAATACTGGTTTGTAGATAACAAAACAAGCGTGCAGGCCTCCATTGTTTTAATTCCTTTTGCAGCAGCAAGGTTTTCCAGCTCAGCATTCTCTGTACCCGGGTTAAAAATGATTCGTTTTGGGTTTAATGAAAGTATATAATCGTAATAAGGTTTTTGGTTTTCAGGATTTAAATATAGTGTGACCGTATCAACATCATTAATAGGTGGGTTATCTTTTATTATTTTGGTATCGTTTATTGTGCCTTCTTTATTGCCAATAGCTGTAACAAAATGATTGTGTGCTACCAGCTTTTTTACTGCCATATTGCTGTAGCGTTCTTCATTTTGAGATGCACCTAGTACAACTGTTTTTTTTTGCATAATTTTTAATTTAAAAATCTTGATTGTAATGCAGGTGTTGGTATCATACAGTTGTCTTTTTTACCAAACCATTTGTACCTGTTTTTAGCAATAATATTATATACTGCGTTTCTAATAAATGCAGGTACAATTATAAAGCCATATAATAACTTTACCGGGCCACTCAATTGTTTTGCTACATGCAGTGCAGCAGTTAATTTTAAAAATACTTTTTCATTTTGTATCAAAACAAAAGAATTAAACCCTTCCTGTGGTAAATTATACTGCTGTAACAATGCCTGCCCTTTTGGTGATTGTAATGCCGCAAACATAAATTTATTTTCAGTATCATGTTTTATTACAAACTGAACCGAATTGTTGCAAAGGTTGCAAACACCGTCAAACAATATGATTGGAGGATTTGGCATGCTATTTAAATATTTTTAAAACCCCATTTATAAATTTGTTTTCTTCCGCTTTTATCATTAAGTCTAGTAAGGTATCAGCATGATTACCCAATTTTTTTATATCACTTACTACAGTCAAAAATTCTTTAGCATCTTTTTCTTTTTTATCATCTATATTTTCCAGCTGGCTTAGCAGTTTTAGCATAGGATCAAGTTCTCTTTTTTTTCGTTCCTTTATGATTTGTGTAGCTACTTTCCAAATGTTTTTATCTGCAGTAAAATATTCTTTCCGCTCACCGGATACTATTACTCTTTCTACCAACCCCCACCCAATTAAATCTCTGATATTCATATTTACATTACCACGGCTAATGCTCAATTGCTCAATAACATCATCTTGTGTAATAGGAGCCGTACTTATAAGTAACAATGCATGAATTTGCGCCATGGTACGATTAATGCCCCACTGCGTTCCAAATGCCCCCCAGCTGTTTATAAATTGTTGTTTCGCTTCTTCCAATTTCATATAATAAAAATAGCATTTATTATTGAACTTTCAGTAAATAATGAAACTAAGATTTCACAAATGTAATAGGTTGAATTCTATAAGCCTTTACTTTTTTGCCTGCTTGTTCTGCAGGAATCCATGGCGGTGAGAGATAAATTATTCTTTTAACTTCTTCATCAAGTACAAATTCTATTGATTTTTTTACATGAATGTCAATGCATTTACCTATTGTATCTACTATGAATCCAACCCTAACTGTACCTCCGTTTACTGACTGATTCCCAACTTCGGCATTCAAATTTTTAACTAAAAAATTTTTCCACGCTTTATTATTTTTTCCAAAGTCTGCTTCTTTTTCAATCACCTTAATCACTGTTAATATTTCTTTTTTTGCCACAGTATCAGGATCTGTAGTTTTAATTAAAGCATTGTTTAAATAAGTTTTAATTAGAATTACTTTACCTGTATCGTTGTAACATATCCAATCGTACTCTTTTAAATCATTAATATACTTGCCTGCTACAGCAAGTGAACCATCCAAAGCATATTCATAATAGGGACCATCCAATATTTGCATATTACTATCGAGGTAATTACTTTCTTTAATTATTGGGCCACTCATTTTATAATCTAAGCGTTGAAGTTTACCTCCAAAATCCTTCACAACAATAAAAAATTTTGCTTCTTTAATATTTTCAGTCACTCCCTTATCGCCTACAAAAACTAAGTTTACAATTTTTTGTGCACTCGCTTTTAAACTAAATAAAGTGTAAAAAAATACAATTAAGAATTTCATAAAATTTTATTTTGGTAAATAAAAAGTCTTTCTCTGTGTTGAGAAAGACTTATTTAGAGTTATTAATTAATTCCTAAACGAGCATCGTCACAGGGTTCTCCACAAACTTTTTTAATGTTTGTAAAAATGCTGCACCAACAGCACCATCCACACTTCTATGGTCGCAGCTCAAGGTTACTTTCATTACGTTGGCTGTTTCAAATTTGCCATTGCGGCTTACTACAATTTCTTTAATTTTTCCTACTGCTAATATGCAGCTGTCAGGCGGATTTATTATTGCTGTAAACTCCTCAATATCCATCATGCCAAGGTTGGATATGGTAAAAGTGTTGCCACTAAATTCGTTTGGTTGCAGTTTTTTATCTTTTGCTTTTGCATACAGTTCTTTTGCATCAGCTGCTATCTGAGATAATGATTTTTGATCAGCAAATTTTATAACCGGCACAATTAAACCTTCCGGCAAAGCCAATGCAGAACCAATATGTATGTGGTTATTTTTTCTGATGAAATCTCCCATCCAACTGCTGTTTACATCAGGATGTAAACGAAGTGCGGCAGCACAGGCTTTTATAATCATATCATTAAATGAAACTTTAACCGGGCTTATTTCATTTATTGCAATGCGTGCAGCCATAGCATTATCCATGTTTAATTCCATGGTTAAATAAAAATGCGGCGCTGTAAACATACTCTCACCCAACCTGCGTGCTATAACTTTGCGCATTTGTGTAAGTGGTACATCTATATAAGATTCAGATGAAGGTTGATAGTTGATGGTTGATGGTTGATTGTTGGAAGTAGCAGGCGTTGTCTGTTGTCTATTGTCCGTCGTTTTCTCTTGCTCTTTATATCCTTCAATATCACTCTTAATAATTCTGCCACCATCGCCGGTCCCGTTAATTTTGCTTATATCCAAACCCTTTTCTGCCGCAATTTTTTTAGCCAGAGGAGAAGCTTTAATTCTGCCGTCGGCATTAGACGAGGGTTCAATGTTGGTAGTTACTGGTGGTGAGTTAGCAATTACGGGCTGAGCAACAATGCTTTGTTTTACGTTTTCCGTGTTTTGTGGTTGGTTTTCTGTAGTCTGTTTTTCGGTTTCTATGGTCTGTTGTCCGCTATTTTCAGTTTGGTTTTTCTCTGCTGCAACATAAGCCGCTACATCTGTTCCCGGTTTTCCTACAATAGCAATTATCTGGTTTATTTTTGCAGCCTGTCCTGCTTCTACACCAATGTATAAAAGTGTACCTTCTTCGTAACCTACCACTTCCATTGTTGCTTTATCTGTCTCTACATCTGCCAATACATCATCTGCTTTTACCGCATCACCAACTTTTTTATTCCATGCAACAATTTTTCCTTCAGTCATGGTATCACTCAGTAAAGGCATTCTAATTTCTTTCGCTCCTTCAGGAAGGGTAACGGTTGTGGGTTGGGGGTTAAGATTTGCGGGTTGAGGGGTTACAGGTTGAGGAGTTGCAGGTTGAGGAGTTGCAGGTTGCGGGGTTGAAGCTGCTGGTTTTTCTTCAGCTGCCTGCTCTCCGTTATCCGCTGTCAGTTCTTTCTTTGACGTTTCACCATCTAGGAGTGATTTATAATCCTCACCCTCTTTACCTACAATAGCAATGATCTGATTAATTTTTGCAGCCTCGCCTTCAGGTACACCAATGTACAAAAGTGTTCCGTCAACGTAACCATTTACTTCCATAGTTGCTTTGTCAGTCTCCACATCAGCCAACACATCATCAGCCTTTACTTTATCGCCCACTTTTTTATTCCATGCCACTATCTTTCCTTCCGTCATAGTATCGCTCAGCAGCGGCATCCTTATTACTTCTGCCATAATTGTATTTTAAAAATATTTGAGTTCGAAATTAATGCAAAAAAAATAAAAATCTTTTGCGTTGTATGCAGTTATTCTTTTAATAGTCAATTTCCATCTTCAGCCTATCCTTTAATTCTTTAATTAGGGGATATTTGTTAATCATAAACTCGTACTGCTGTTTTGATGTAAGTGTTTTTTTATCATCTTCTGCATTCATTTCCGGCTCATTGATTTCGATTGAATATTTCAATAATTTATTGCCAAAGTATTTTTGCATGTAAGGAATAAGGCTTGATCTTTCCATTTCAATAAAACGCTGTTGCAAAATGCCCCCGGTAATTACTGTAAAATTAAACTCATCATCAATTCTCAACGCTGCCATATTAAATTGTGTAACCACAGGATATTTTTTTTCTGTAAAAAGATTTTCTGTATAGTCTGTCCAGGCTTTTTGAAGATTAATATCCGTTAATTCCAGCAATGTTTTTTCCTGTTTTGTTTCAAGCAAAAGCCTCGCACGTATTTTTTCCAATGACCCAAAGCCTGATTTTTTTTGATCAGGTACAATAATATCTTTTACAGTTACTTCAGGTTGCAAAGGTTTTATTTCTTTTTTTATAAAAAGAACAGCCTCTTTAACAACTTGTTTTTTTTCTATAATTTCTGCAGCGGGAATTTCTTTTAATTTAATAATTGAAATTCCTCTAAAAGAAACAGGTTTAGAACTGTCAACTAATTTTTTTTTTACAATTGTTTCGCTGTCTCCTTCAGTAATTTCTACAGCTTGGTTTATATAAGAGAGTTTTATTAAAGCCATTTCAACACACAACCTTTTGTTGCGTGCCTGTTTATAATTTAAGGCAGCTTCATTTGTTGTATTTAAAGCAGCAATCATCCAGTTAGCAGAAATTTCTTTTGCCGCCTGTAAATATTTATCTCTAAAATCTTCAGCAACTTCTAATAAAATCGCAGCTTTTACATCTTTACTTACCAATAAATTTCTTAAAAATTCTATAAAGCCTTCCAAAAAAGTATCTCCCTCAAAACCCTTCTGATTTATATCATCAAACAACAACAAAGCATCGCTCAATTTTTGTTCTGTTGCATATTGTAACAGTTTAAAAAAATAATCCTCATCAAGAATATTTAAATGCTCAAGTGTATTGGCGTAGGTTAATTTACCTCCGGTAAAACTTACAATTTTATCAAGTATGCTCAGCGCATCTCTCATGCAGCCTTCACTTTTTTGCGCAATTACATGAAGAGCTGCATTTTCTGCAGTAGTATTTTCTTTATCACATATATCCCGAAGATGCTCTACAGTATCATTTGTAGTAATTCTTTTAAAATCAAATATCTGGCAACGGCTTAATATGGTTGGTAAAATCTTATGCTTTTCTGTTGTTGCCAAAATAAAAATGGCATAGGGTGGTGGTTCTTCAAGCGTTTTTAAAAATGCATTAAATGCATTTGAACTCAGCATATGAACCTCATCTACAATATATACTTTGTACTCACCGGCCTGTGGAGCAAAGCGAACCTGATCTACAAGGCTTCTAATATCATCTACCGAATTATTACTTGCCGCATCGAGTTCATGAATATTTAAAGAAGTTCCGTTATCGAACGATACACAGCTGTTGCAAATATTACAGGCTTCACCATCTGCTGTTTTATTTTCACAGTTTATTGTTTTCGCCAATATTCTTGCACAGGTTGTTTTACCTACACCTCGTGGCCCACAAAATAAAAATGCATGTGCAAGCTGGTTGTTGTTGATGGCATTTTTTAAAGTAGTTGTAATATGCGCCTGCCCCACTACCGTACTAAAATTCTGCGGTCTGTATTTTCTGGCGGAAACGATAAATTTTTCCATAATAATAAATAACTATTCTGTGGGCGTATTGGTTGATGGTGTTTGTGCGAATTTAATTATTGTGGATCGTATTTTCTAATTTAAACTAAAGGATGGGATGGCGTTTAAATTCTTTGCTCCTGTCAAACAAAAAGCGATAGGTACAAAGGTTTCGGCTTCGGTGTACATCGCCAAGACCTGTGGCTATGTTTAACATTTTTGGATTAAAGTCACCAATCCATTGCATTTCATATTCTGTATATGAGCTTGCTGCAGACTGTACATATTTTGCAGATTCTCCGATTATATAAGCATCTACACCTTTACCATGCCACTCAGGCACTACTCCAAAAACCAACCCTGTAAATTTTTTGTTTTTAGTGAACTGTTTTACCCAAAGAAATTTTAATTTTTGTAATAATCCAAATTTTCCATGTAAGTACTTAAACCATTGGTTAAGATCCGGTATATTAATAAAAATAGCAATGGGCTCATCTTTGTAATATGCATATTGCAGAATTTTTTCATCCATAACAGGCTTCATTTTTTTAAACATAATGAGCACCTGTTCGTATGGTAATTCCTTTAGCCCGCCGTGGCCTGCCCATGCTTTGTTATAGACGGTAGCAAAATCTTTTGCATATTTTTCAAGATCTTTTTTATGTAAATGAGCAGAAGAAAAATGCTTGTCTGCTTCTAAGGCATCATGTCGTTCCCAAATTTTTTTATCAAGGGGCAATTTAGGATGCATACTTAAACAAACCTGCTCAAAAAATATTTTAAAGCCATAGGTTTCAAATAGGTTTACGTAATAAGAAGGGTTATAATTCATGCAATAAAGCGGCTCCATATATCCTTTGGTAACCATGCCCCACCAACGGTCTCTTTCACCAAAATTTATAGGCCCATCCATGGCTTCCATACCTTGCTGCTGCAACCAGGTTTTTGCAGTATCCAATAATAAGTTTGCTGCTGACTGGTCATTAATACATTCAAAGAAACCCACGCCACCCACTGCTACATCATCTCCCTTGTTCTTGTATTTTTTATTTGTAAATGCTGCAATTCTTCCCGTAACATGGCCGGCATTATCGGTAATAATCCATCTTTCTAATTTTCCAAAACGAAAAGCTTTGTTTTTTTTTGGATCAAAAACCTCCTGTACATCTTTATCAAGTGGGTGAATCCAACAGGCGTCATTTTTATAAATAAATAAAGGAAGTTTAAAAAAAGCAACTTCTTGTTCAACAGAAGCAACAGAAAAAATTTGCATGGGATAAAATTAGTAAAAGCATCTGTTTAACCTACAGATTTCTTAAGTTCATTTCTTAATTGAACTGCGGTTTTGGTAGATCCGTCGTGGCTCCAGCCGGGTGGCATAAGCAAATATTTTATTTTGGTACTCAAAGGAATATTTTTCTTTAAATCAGTGGCCATTCCTTTCCACTCATGCAGCACATGGTTAAATGGGTTGTGTGGATCATCCAAAGGTTTTGTGAGGCC
>JAYTCO010000046.1:0-2413 GCA_043736415.1 Ferruginibacter sp.
TTTGTTTGATGTGGTATTGGTTTTAATTTTTACCGCTAAAATCTCTTTGTTTTTGGTTGAAGTTATTTTTTTTGAAGATGGGAGCGCTGCTGTTACAAATGATTTTCTTTCTGAAAAAGGATTTGAAAAATTAATGGTAGAAGTTGAAAGCGGTATTTGAAATGAAGTTTTTTTTGGTATCATCAAGAACGAAATCGCACAGATTACAGGAATTAAAACCAAAATAAAAAACAGGTTTCCTGATTTTAAATAATCCAAATTTTTATCATCTGAAAAATACCTGATGCGTTTGTACAATTGAGAACTGTTTTTAAAAGCACCCAACTGAAAACCTTTTAAAATAATGTTGTTATGGGCTATTTTATACAACGCTTCTGCATATTTTAACTTGCCATATTGATAATTTAAAATCTGTACATCACAATTTTTTTCCCTTTCGAGTCTTAAAATATTGGCAAGTATTTTTATGAATGGGTTAAAGAAATAAATGACCTCCATGAGGAGTAAAAACCAGTTGTACAAATAATCTCTGCATTTTATATGTATGAGTTCGTGCAGTATTATTAATTCTGCCTGCTCAGTACTGATATTGTTTATTAAGGATATTGGAAATAATATTACAGGTTTAAAAAAACCAAAAGTTACCGGTGTTTTTATGCTGTTGCTAAACCAAAGTGTAATGTTGTTTTTTATGGAAAGATGGTGAGCTTGTATTGCTGTAAAGTTTTTTAGTGTAGCGCTCGGTCGTGTAATTTGTTGTGTATACTTATTTCTAAAATCTGACCACTGAATTATAATCTGTAAAAATTTTATAATTACAATGCCTGCATATATAGCGAATATAATTTCGTAGTAATTTTCTAGAAATGAAAAGTGACGGTTTTGAAAAGGAATAATGAAACCAATGGTTAAGCCAAAACCTGTAAAAAAACTTAAAAAAGTAACAACTGAAATACAAAATTGAGAAAGGAGAAGAAGGTATAAAAAATTTCTTTTTTGTAAAGGATGATAATTTCTTTCGATGCTATTTACAAATAAATAAACGCACAAAAGCAAAGCAGCTTGCCAGATGCTGTGCAACATGGTTTCTATAAATGAGTAAAAGAAAGTCATTCCTTTAAGCTTTTATTTTTTTGCCTTTAAAGTTTTTATTAATTCTTCAATTTTATTGAGTTCGGCTGCGGTTGTGTTGTTACCGCCTAAAGCCTGCATCACCATATCTGCGGGCGAACCGGCAAATAAACTGCTGATCATTTTATTTACTATTTGCAACTGTGTTTTTTGTTTGTCAATTGCAGGTATGTAAATATGTGTTTTGCTTTCTGTATTTCTGGTGACCAATCCTTTTTCATGCATTATCTGCATTAATTTAAGTGTAGTCGTATAACCTGCTTCTTTGGTTTTTGTCAGTTCTTCGTGTACGGTTCTTACTGTGGCTTCCCCATTAGCCCAAAGCACTGTCAATA
This sequence comes from Ferruginibacter sp., assembly GCA_043736415.1. Classification (GTDB taxonomy): domain Bacteria; phylum Bacteroidota; class Bacteroidia; order Chitinophagales; family Chitinophagaceae; genus Ferruginibacter. The sequence goes on from JAYTCO010000046.1 coordinate 1,467, forward strand.
TCTCCAATTCACTTTCAGTGGGTTTAATAATTTTTGTATTTTTCATGTTTACGATTAAGTTCGTATTACAATTATACGACTTTGTTCGTAATAGTAATAAATTATTTACGATCGAAAAACAATTCCCATCAAATCTCCAACAATAATGTTACTGTATGCTGTTTGCACTTTAAGGATCTGATGTTTTATATCAATTTCAACTTCAAAATAATTACCCATAAATTTTACAGATAAGATAATTCCGAAAAAATCTCCTGCACTTTCTTTTACCAGATCTATATCTTCAGGGCGAATAATCTTTTCAGTTAAAAAAATATTTTTATCCAATAAATTATAATTTCCCAATAATCCGGCTACGTATTCGTTTATAGGGCTTTTATAAACTTCAACTGCAGTTCCTTCCTGTAAAACCTTTCCATTTTTTAAAACAATTATCTTATCTGCCCAGGGCAAAACATCTGCAGGTTCATGTGATGTGATGATGGAGGAAATTTCATATTTGTTACAAATATTTTCAACTATTTCTTTTAAAATATTTCTGTGAATCAGATCAAGATTTGAATAAGGTTCATCCAGTATTAAAAGTTTTGGTTTTGTTATCAGCAACCTGGCAAGTGCAATTCTTTGTTTTTCTCCACCAGAAAGTTCGTAGGAATTTCTTTGCATTAAATGCTCGATTCTGCAAAGTCTGTAAAGTTCATCTGCTTCCAATTGCGGCATTTCGTTCGCATACATCAGCAGTTCTTCCATTCTGTAATTGTTGCGTAATTCAAAATGCTGTGATAAATAAGCAATTCCTTTTTGCCCTGCAACAAGTTGCCAATCAGGCCCCATAACTTTTTCTCCGTTAAATAAAATTGTTCCGCTTGTTGGTTGTATTAATCCTGCAATGGTTTTTAATAAAGTAGATTTTCCCGAACCTGTTTCACCGATCAACGCAATTTTTT
>JAYTCO010000047.1:0-2403 GCA_043736415.1 Ferruginibacter sp.
ACTACACCATGTATTGCATTTGCACCGCTCATTAAAGGTGTGTGAAGTACGCTCGGTACACGACCAATAACTTCTATACCTAAAAAAATCATTAAAATAACCATATAGATTATCTGTTGATTTTCATCGAAAAAAGAAAAAATTTGTTGCATGATATGTTAAGAATTAAATAGAAATATTTTGAATTAAATTTTTGTTTATTTACACAGATAACAAAGACAATACTCTTTCATTGGTGACCACGCCGCCATGAGCCACACAAGTGCCTTTTACCAAATCATCTTCAAAATTTAAATTTATTGCTCCCTCTTTATTTATGATGAGCTGCAAAAAATTTAAAATATTTTTTCCGTATAATTTACTTGCATCACTTGGCATGGCAGCAGCCAAAGCAGAGTTTCCAACAATGGATACGCCATTTACCATAACTGTTTCATCATTTTTCGTATATTCCGTATTTCCACCTGTAGATGCTGCAAGATCAATAATAATAGAACCGCTTTTCATCACGTCGATCATGTCTGCTGTAATTAAAACCGGTGCAGTTTTACCGGGTATTGCCGCAGTTGTAATAATGATATCGCTCTTTGCTACACTCTCTGCGATTCTTGCTTTTTGGCGAGCCATAAATTCGGCTGATTGCTCAACAGCATAACCACCGGCACCGGCTGCATCAGCAGCTCCTTCTACTTCTACAAACTTTGCCCCAAGGCTCATTACCTCTTCTTTAACCTGTGGTCTTGTATCAAAAACTTCCACCACAGCGCCCAATCTTTTTGCAGTTGCAATTGCCTGTAAACCTGCAACACCAGCACCCAATATCAACATTTTTGCCGGCGGAATACTTCCTGCTGCGGTCATAAACATTGGGAAATATTTTGGGAATAAATTGGCCGCCAACAATACTGCTTTGTAACCCGCAATATTAGCCTGGCTGCTCAGTACATCCATGCTTTGCGCACGGGTAGTACGTGGCAACATATCTATACTGAATACTGTAAAGTTTTTTTCTGCCAACAATTTTGTTTGCTGTGCATTAAATAATGGCTGGTAAAAACCGAAAAGAATTTTTGCTTTGCAAGCATCAATATCTTCATTGCTTAGTGGACTTATTGATAAAATAATATCTGCAGTTTGTAACACATCATTTCTTGAGCCGACTGTGGCACCTGCGGTTTGATATTGAGCATCGGCAGCAAAGGCATTTACCCCAGCTTTATTTTCGATAATTACATCAACATGTTGCTTTTTTAGTATCACAACATGCTCAGGTAATAAAGATGCTCTTGTTTCTTTGCCTGGTTCTTTTAAAACTCCAATCGTCATAAATAAAAGTATTGCTCGTAAGATATGCAAATTTAAAATCGGATTACAAAATGTTGTTTCTCTTTAAAATTTTTTCCTAATAATGCAATGCCAATAAAAAATAAATCAATGGTAAGCGTAACCTGATTATGTTTTTTTATAATGTCCCAGGCTTCTTCCATTTCTTTGCTCCAATGTATATCATCAAAAACAAAAATAGTTTCTTCATTTGCATGTAAAAGAATTTCTTCAAAGTATTTAAGGGTTGGCGCTTTGCGATGATTGCCATCTAAGAAAACAAAATCAATATTTTTAGTGACTGATGTAAATGCAGGAAGCGTATTTTCAAAATCGCCATTTATGATTTCAATATTTTTTAACCCAAGCAAAGAAAAATTTTTATCTGCAATGGATGCAATATTTGCGGAACCTTCCATTGTTGTAACAACGGTATTAGGTGCAGATGCTAAATATGCTGTTGTAGTTCCCAGTGAAGTACCAAGTTCTAAAATGTTTATTTTTTTAAAGTATTGAACGATTCTAAATAATAACTGGCTGTACTTTTTAGGTTTTAAGGATGAAGCAGCAATATGTTTTACAACTCGCTGTTTAGTGTTAATAACTGCAGAACCCGCACCAAAATCTTCTACTTCAATTAAATCATTATTAGCCAACAACGTTTTTCTTATTTTTTCAATTGGCTGATAAAAGGGATATTCTTTTTTATCGTTTAGTACATTTTTAATAAATTCAAAAACAAACGGAGAGTGCACGCCATGGCCCTTACCATTGGAAGCAGTTATATAATATTTTAAATATTTTTTTGTTAGTTGATAGGGAGAATACAAGGGCAGAAAATGTTTTAGTATCAATTGTTTATTTCGAAGAAATCATTTTCTTTCCCATGTTTGAAAGGTCATATCAAATTTATTTTTTTCGTCTGCTTTTACATGTTTTTCAAAAACAATTTGCCATGTATTTATATCAATCTCAGGAAAATAAGCATCTCCATCAATTGTAGTATGCACCCGGGTTAAATAAACCCTGTCAGCCATTGGCAATGTCTGTTTGTAAATTTCTCCCCCGCCCGCAATAAAG
>JAYTCO010000048.1:0-13635 GCA_043736415.1 Ferruginibacter sp.
CTGCAGATTCCGTAAAACTCAGGTCGTGGTTATTAATATATAATTTATTTTTTCTGTTACCATCATTTATATGGCCAGAGTTACACACGTACATATCAAGCCAGCCATCACCATTAATATCTACCATAGTAACACCGGTGCTCCACATGCTATCCTGTTTCATTCCCGATGAGCCTGTAATATCTTCAAACTTCATATTCCCCTTATTGAGAAATAATTTATTGGTTCCCATGTTACTGGTAAGTATTACATCAGCAAGGCCATCATTGTTTATATCACCTATGGCAACACCACCACCATTATAAAAATTGCGATAATCAAAACTGTTGTCTTTTTTAGAATCGATAACCGTATTGGTAAAGTTTATGCCAGTATTATCTAACATGGTAAATAGTGGATCTTCAACATTTACTTTTTGCCTGCATGTAATATGTAAAAATCCCATCAACAAAAATGCAAGAACGCAGCGCAAAATGGATACACGTTTTTTGTTATAATTATTTAAATAAAAACTTTTCAAATTAAAATGAAATCTGTTGCTTAAAATTATTTTGTCTGTTTGTACAAAGCAGGAGTTTTGTCATTTTGTGTTATTATAAAATAACGCTGATCTTTTCCTTTGATTTGTTTAATATCTTTTATTTGACCGGGTAAATTAATACCGGATGCTGAAGGATTTATCCAATCAAACATACCATTGCCTTTATTAATTAACACATCTCCAAAACTTGCATCCAACCTCCCGAACTGCGGGGGGAAATTAAAATTATTTCCACCGGCAATAATGTCTGGTTTCCCATCATTATTGATATCAGTTACCTGTATAGCATTTACGGAGGATAGTTGAAGCCGCACCGGTAATTTTTGAATAACAAAATTTCCTTTGCCATCGTTTATGGCAATGATGGAGCTGCAATAATTAAATGTTTTTACAACAGCTTTTGCTATTAATTCTTTTTTAAATAACTGCTGAATTGTTTTGGTTGCATAATCTGCATGTTTCAGGTTTTGTTTCTTCAATCCCGGAAACTGATCCGTTAATTCTTTTTTTAGAAACACAGGTTTATCTGTGCCATCAATGGTATAGGTAAGTATTTTATCTGTTGTAGCATTTTGGTTAAAGTCGCCAATCCAAAGCTTTACCGGTTTGTCAAAATTTGGGTGCAGATAAAAATTTTCGCCAATATTGCCAAATATCAGATCCTGTTTACCATCTCCATTTATATCTGCAGCCACTACAGTTTGCCATAAACCAAACAGGGAAGTAAGAACAGTTTTGTTTTCAATAAAATGATCCCCGTTAAAAGAATAAATATGCGGCGTCATCCATTCTCCTGTTACAATCAGTTCTTTTTTTGCATCGCCCGCCACATCTGCCCACACGGCACCGGTGATCATTCCCAGATGAGAAATATCAGGATTTTTTGAAGCAGCTATGTCTTTAAAATGTCCTTTGCCATCATTCAGATATAAATAGCTTTGTGGTGCAACACCATATTGTCTTGGCACATTCCTTCCACCAACAAACAGATCTTCATAACCATCATTATTAAAATCGTAAGCCGCTACGGCACCAATATTCATGTCGTTAGATGGAAAGGCAGCCACATCAATTACAAAATTTCCTTTGCCATCATTTTTATACAAACGGTTTTGTAACTCCCTGCCTCCCGGTTGATTTTTATTACCACCGGATCCTATAAAAAGATCCATATCGCCATCATGATCTGCATCAAAAAATAAAACAGCATCATCTTCAAAATCTAAAAACTGTTTAAAGCCAGGCTCATCTTTTTTTACAAAAGTTCCATTGCTTTGCTGAATATATAGTTGACCGGGATGTAGTGCTGTACCGCCTACATAAACATCATCCAATCCATCTCCGTTTATATCTGCCACGGCTGTTTTAGGTCCTTCTCTGGAAAGCATTTCAGGGATATTTCTTTCATAATAAAAATCTACATTGTCATCTTCCACATGCTTATCAAAATTGCTTTGCAATAAGGTAAATAAAGTGGGTATGGCAGATATTATGGGGGAAGTCTCCGGAATATTTGAAACTGCTGAAGGCTGCTTTAATACAAAAACCGTATCCATGGAAGGGTTGTAAAAGACAGATGTTTTCCTGTTGGGCCAGGTTACTATTAAAGAATCTATTTTTGTCCTTTTACCTAAACCTATTATCTGTTTATAATCTACTGAAGATTGAAAGCCACGGCTTGGAATAATTTCTTTGCTTAATATTTCATTACCCACATACACATTTATTTTACTTCCTATTGCAAATGTATTCTTCTCATTTCCTATAAGCTTTATGCCTATAAAATGATTGTTATTTATCTCCCTGCTGTTGTTTTTATAAACAAATACAGGCCCGTTGATATTGTTTACAATCAAATCCAGGTCACCGTCATTATCTAAATCTCCATAAGCTGTACCATTGCTAAAAGATGGCTGTGTAAAGCCCCATGCTTCTCCAGCATCTTCAAACTGTAAATTGCCTTTGTTGCGGTATACTTTATTTTTCTTTGGGTTTTCAGGAATGTTTTTTAGGACTTCGTCGACTCCTTCTTTCTTACCGGTAAGAATCATTTTTTGCATCACATCATTGGCAAAAAAATCCATAAAATCTAAATTAGTTACATCTTTGTTTACACCGTTGCAAACATATAAATCATTGTAACCATCATTATCTGCATCAAAAAAAACTGCACCCCAGCTCCAGTCTGTTGCAGAGACACCACTGTAATTGGCAATATCTGAAAACGTGCCGTTTTTATTATTTAATTGCAAACAGTTTTTCATGTACTGATGGTAAAACCCTGATTTTACTTTGCTGTTGTATAGATCAGTATTATCAAATGCACCCAGTGTTTTTAAACGGTAATCATCTTCGGGCAACATATCTGTCGTAAAAATTTCGGGGTAACCATCGTTGTTTATATCTCCCATATCTGCACCCATAGAAGAAAAACTTGTATGCTGCACACAGTTCTCTGTATCGTCTTTAAACGTGCCGTTTTTTTGGTTGATGTATAAATAATCTCTTTCGTAAGAATCGTTTGCAACGTATATATCAGGATAGCCATCACCATTAATATCACCAATTGAGGCTCCTAAACCAAAACTGATAAGACTGCCATGTATGCCTGCCTGTTGCGTAACCTCTTTAAAGTGACTGCCGTCATTTCTGTATAAATGATCACCACCACCTTTTAAAAATGTAGGTACATTCCATGCAGAATCAATCAAATCCCGCCGGTTAGAATTATTTAATGTATTTACCGGCATGGGGCTGTTATTAATCATAAAACAATCCAGGTCGCCATCATTATCATAATCAAAAAAAGATGCTTGAGTGCAATAAGCAGATATATCTAAACCATATTGTGCAGCACTTTCTGTAAAGGTTACAATTGTATTTCCTTTAGAAGTTGTAGTATGGTTATTAATGTATAATTTATTTTTTCTGTTGCCATCCGTCATATGGCCCGAGTTGCAGACGTAAATATCTAACCAGCCGTCATTATTGATATCTACAAACGTAACTCCTGTACTCCACATACTGTCCTGCTTTAGGCCACTGGCTGTAGAAATATCTTCAAACTTCATCCCTCCTTTATTAAGGTATAATTTGTTTTCTCCCATATTGCTTGTCAGCATTACATCTGCAAGGCCGTCATTATTTATATCACCAATAGCTACGCCACCACCATTGTAAAAATTACGAAACAAAAAACTGTTTTCCAGCGGCCCATCAACAATTTTATTATTGAACTCAATACCGGTATGTTCCTGTAATTCAAAAAGCGGAAGATCCTTTTTCTTTGTACAGGAAAAAAGAAAAAAGGCTAATGTAACAAAGGAAAATAAATATTTCATTAAGATAAACAGTTGTGGCGGAAGGTTTTTTTGTTGCAGATGGTTCTACGGTAAATTTAATTCTTTTAGTGGTATCAAAATAAATTTTCCGGTATTGATGACATAAAAAAAGAGGTCAAATTAATGACCTCTTTTTATATTCTAAATAGATAATATTAATAACCTGGGTTCTGAGTCAGATTCGGATTAGCAGCAAGCTGACCATTTGGTATTGGAAACAACAGATATTTCGGATCATCGGTTGGTTTTTCCTGCCAAGGCAAAAGGAATTTACCAAAACGGATCAAATCTTCTCTTCTCCAGCTTTCAAGATATAACTCTCTGCCTCTTTCATCGATTAGCTGATCAAGCGTTACACCGGCTAATGCACTGGCACTTCTTGAAGCATGAGTCCTAACTGAATTAACAAGGTCAACAGCTGCGGTACCATATCCACCTGCATTAGACCCACCTGTTCCGCCTCTTAATAGTGCTTCTGCTTTCATTAAGATTACATCCGCAAGCCTGAAGTAAACATAGTCATTGTTTACGTTTCCATTATCATCATATTGATAATCGATTGGATATTTGTACGCTCTGATACCCGTTACTTCTAGATTAGCTTCTCTACCAATGATTTTGATTTCATCAGTAAAAGAAAGTGGCCGGTTATCGGGCGTTCTATCTTTTAAAGGAGCATCTGTTGTAAGATTGTATTGTTGACCTCTTAAGAAACCTACATTGACCCTATTACCTGGATTTGGTGGTGCTCCCGGGGTAGTGTAAGGATAATTAATACCTCTTCTTTTATCAGAAGCTTCAAATTTATTATAAAAATCAGATAGCGTACTAAAACCATTCCAACCACTAGGGTTTTGGTTATAGTGCATAGTAGAATGCCATCTTGATCTTAAGTTAGCTGCAGATGTTCCACCAATATTTTCCTGAGTCCAGATATTTTCTTTACCTATTGCTCCGTTATTAGGTGCAAATGCATCAAAATAAACTGGACTGAAAGAGTATGAACCACTTGAAATAACCTGATCAGCTAAAGTTATTACCTGAGTCATATCGGCAGGACTGAAAGTAGGTGCGGTTCTGTTTGCAAAAGCGCCTTTGTTTAAGTAGCATTTCATTAACAATACACGTGCTGCATTTTTGTTTGCCTTTGTTACTGGACCAACAGGAAGGTCAGGAATGATGGCGTTTAATTCAGAGATAATATAGTCCAATTCTTCTACACCTTTTCTTACTCTTGGAGCATTTAAAACACTTTCACCCGGGTCTCTGTATGGTACTTGTCCATAACCGTCAAGCATCATAAATTCAGCAAATGCTCTTAGCATTCTAGCCTCGGCTTTTACTTGGGGTGTAGGATTAAAGCGCAACAAGTCAGTTGTGCTATATTCTACACCACCTAACGCCTGAAATACTTCTCTAACGCGGATGTGATCTGCGTCAAATTTATGTGAATGCAACACTCTCCATGCACCGTTATCATCCCAGTCACCACCTCTCGTAGGTCCAATGAGTTCGTCAGTTGTCATTTCCCATAAAGCGTACACTCCTGCCTGGTCTTGAAATGTACCTCTGATATTATCATATACACCGGTTAATAATCCGGCTGCATTACCACCGCCACTACCACCGCTGATCTGGCTTTCGGATAGCTGACCATTTAGGTCTTCCTTAAGCTTTGTACAACTAACCATAATTAGCGATACTCCCAGCATTACAAAAAATAGTTTCCTTAACATAATTGTCTTTTTAATTGTTATTTATTTTAAAAACCTGCATTTATTCCAAAAGTTATTGTCCGAGCGGATGGATAAGGTATATACTCTATCCCTGTTGAAGGTACACCATTAATATTATGATCAGTATTCACTTCAGGATCAAAGCCACTATACTTTGTAATTACAAAAAGGTTTTGTCCCGTTACATATAAGGAAAGACCTTTTATCGACTTACCTACAGACCCAAAATTATAAGATAAGGTAGCATTGGTCATTTTCAAATAATCACCCTTTTCAAGATAACGAGAAGAAGCAGTCAATGGATTTGCAAAAGATTCTTTTATCGGATCCCGTAAAACAGAAAGGGCTATATTCTTACCATTACTTATACTGCCTACATTAATTACACTGTTAAGCGTGTTATTGTAAAGTTTATGGCCAAACGCTCCGTTTAAATTTGCAGATAAACTCAATTGCTTATATCTGAATGTTGAACTGAAACCTAATAAAAATTTAGGATTGGGACTACCCACAAAATAACTCACATCCCCACCTTCTGTATATTTAGCAAAACCATCTTTTTCAAACCCCAGAAATTGCCTTGTAAAGAATGCGTTGATGGGCAACCCATTTTTTATAACTTCAACACTTGAACCTGTAATCCCTTGCCCACTCAAATAGCCGGTGTTTATGACAGAACTGAGCCCCGAAACTTCATTTTTTACAAAAGTTGCATTCACTCCCAAATCAATACCATAATCTTTCTTTGAAACTACCTCACTGTTTACGGCAAATTCGAAACCTTTGTTATCTATGTTTCCGTCAAGATTAACCCATGTTACAGTTCCACCTGGCGCACCTGGCACAAACGATTCAGCTGGAAAAAGTAGGTCTTTTGTTCTTTTATTAAAATAATCAGCAGTAATTGTAACTCTGTTTTTTAATAATGACATATCAACACCAATATTGTATTGTCTGTCTTCCTGCCATTTCAAATTTGGATTTGCGTTGTTAGCAGCATTAAAGGATATATTTTGACCGCCGCCGAATGAATATCTTTTTTGTGCTGATCCTGATGGAAACTCCTGGTTACCTGTCTTACCCCAACCTCCTCTAATTTTTAATGAATTAATTTCATCTACATGATAAAATGATTCTTTACTGATCACCCATGCACCACTTACAGAAGGGAAGTATCCGTACTTTTGATTTTCCCCAAATTTAGTTGATCCATCAGCTCTGTATGTAGCAGTCAATAAATATTTGTCTTTAAAATTTAATCCGGCTCTAACGAAGTATGATTGTAATTCATTTTTTGGATCTGAATAAGAGCCAATCTGTCTAGTCGTTGGATCAGAAAATTGAATATAATCTTGATAATCTAAACCATAATTTCCAAAACCGCCTCCAGTTCCACGGCCTACTCCTCCTACATCAAATCCTTTGTTTTTAAACTTTAAATATTCAAAACCGGCAAGTCCGTTTACACTTAAATCAGTATTAATTTGTTTAGTATAGTTAAGTGTGTGGGTAATTTGTTCAGTTGTTAACTGTGACTGAGCCAAACGTACCCTTCCTTTTCCATATACATCATTAAAATTAATGAAAGGTTGAAGAGTTGTTCCTCTTGTACCTGTACTGTAATTTACACTATACAGCATCCTATATTCAAGATCCTTTGTGATCTTAAAATAAGGTGATATACTGGCAAGGATTGTCGTCACTTTTGATTTGTCCCCATACGCTTCCTGCAGTGCTAAAGGATTTATTAAATCCCCACCAACCACAACATTCAAAGAATCCTGACCATTGGCTTTTTTTATTCTTAAGTTTTCTGTTGGATTCCATTGCAGCGCATTGCCAATTAAACTTCCTCTTGATCCCGCATCATTTGTTATTGGTGCAATTTCTTCTGTGTATTGACTCGGGATAATATTTACATCAAGGCCTAATCTCTTACTTTCTAGAAATTTAAAATTTCCACTAACATTTGCAGTATATTTTAATATACCGGTTTTTCTTACAATACCCTCCTGATTTAAAACCCCTAACGAAAACCTATATTTGGCGTTTTCAGAACCACCGCTTACGCCAAGGTTATAATTTTGAATATTTGCCCTGCGAGTAATTTCATTCAACGCATTTACATTAGATCCTTTGTCGCCACCGGTGCCTAATCCATAATAGGCCAATGCCTCTCTGTATTGACCTGCATCCAACACCTTCACTCTTTTAGCTATGTTAGATGTCCCATAAGAAGTATTAAATTCCAGTTTTGGATCACCTGATTTGCCTCTTTTTGTAGTGATTAAAATTACACCATATGCAGCTCTAGATCCGTAGATAGCTGTGGCAGATGCATCTTTTAATACATCAATTGATGCTATATCAGCTGGATTAATAAAATTTAAAGGGTTAGTACCAGGGTTGCTGCCACCTGCACCAAAATCGCCCAAGCCCGGACGAGCAGAACGACCATCTAAGGGAACACCGTCAACTACATACAATGGCTGGCCACTTCCCGTTAAAGCTGAGGCGCCACGAATTTTAACTGTGCTGGCGCCACCGGGGGCACCACTATTATTGATCATCTGTACACCTGCAACCTTACCCTGTATTAGCTGATCTGCAGACGTATAAGTTCCTTTATTAAAATCCTTTGCCTGTATAGAACTTACCGCGCCGGTCAAATCTTTTTTCCTTGCAGTACCATAACCTATTACAACGACTTCGCTTAAATTACTTGAAGCTGTTTCTACTTCTGCATTAATGGATGTTTTACCACGTACTCCTTCCTGATGATTTGTTATACCTGCGCCGCTAAATACCAATACAGCATCAGCAGGCACATTGTTAAGCGTATAATTTCCTTTGGAATCTGTAGCAGTGGCATTTTTGGTACCTCTAACTGTAACGGATACGCCAGATTGAGGCTCGCCATTTTTATCAGTTACTGTACCGTTAACGGTGGATTGGGCATATCCTAGGCTTGAACACCCCAGGATAACCAGTAAAAACATTACTGTTTTTCTCATTAGAATAAGAAGCATAATCGTTTGGTTTTTAGTTAATTTTGAAATCAGGTTAGTTATTTCTTACAATTCAGGTTTTAAATAAAATCAAATTTTTTCGCATTCAACTTTAAAAAATGCTATAAATTTTCATTTAATTTACAGACTAAAGTTATTTAATAAAGATTTAACTTTCAATAAAATTTTCCAATGTTTCCGCATAGCTTTGCGAAAGCATAGCCGCAAACGTTTGTTGTGTAAAAATTGTAAAAACTCATTCTAATTGTTCCATGACTTCAACCACTTTAAAAAAAATTGCTGAAGTTCTTGGCTTAAGTATTTCTACTATTTCGAGGGCACTAAAAAACCATCCAGATATTTCCGAAAAAACAAAACAAAAAATAGTTGAATTGGCTAATGTACTTGAATATGAGCCTAATGTAAATGCCATTCATTTAAGAAACAAAAGCAATAATGTATTTGGAATTATAGTACCATCTATATCAAATTATTTTTACGACTCCTTCATTGCTGCTGTGGAAGAAGAAAGCAGAAAGAATAATTATTCCCTTATGATTTTGCAATCAGGCGACAAAACAGAGGCAGAAATTCAAAATATTAAACTCTGTAGGCAAAACAGAATTACAGGCCTTTTTTCATGCCTTTCAACTAATACCAAAAATTACGAAGCTTATTCAAAGTTAAAAGAACTGAATATACCTGTTGTTTTTTTTGACAAAGTGCCTGAGGAAGGCAATTTTAATAAAGTTACCGTAGGTGATACCCTTGCTGCTACATTGGCTGCGAAAGCAATTCTTTCAAAAAACAAAAAAAATATACTAGCCTTTTTTGGGAATGAAAATTTATCAATTACCAAAAAAAGAGTTGCTGCTTTTAAACAAACCTGCAATGAAAATTCTGAAGGTATTAAACTTACAATTTTGCATGTCTCAAGTTCATTGGAGGCAGAAAATATGGGAGATAAACTATTGATGAAAAAAACCGATGCAATTTTTTGTATGAGTGACGAAATTCTTACAGGGGTGATGAAATCTATCCAGAAAAAAAAGTTAAATATTCCTTACGATTTATCGATTATAGCCATCAGCAATGGGTTTATTCCAAAATTATATTATCCGGAAATTACTTACGTAGAAACAAGCGGATATAAGCTTGGAAAACTTGCATTTTCAAGCATGCTTGCTTGCATAAATGGCAGCACGTTTATACAGGAAATTGCAGCAGACTCTATTTTAGTTGAAGGAGGATCTATGTAGAATTTGAAATAAAGGTTTTTTAAAGTTGGAAAATAAACGACACAATCGGTAAATACCTGCTCTCAACTTTTTTTCTAATTCAATTTTTCCTTTACAAAAAATGAGGAGTTAACCTATTATAAAATCTTAATAATACAAATAACCCCAATATTGCTATTGAGGTTTGTGGCCTCGCCAAGAATCGAACCTGGGTCTGGGGCTTCGGAGGCCCTTATACTATCCACTGTACTACGAGGCCATATTAATTAAACCGATATGCAGTTGTTATTTTATTTTCCAAAATTTACAATATTGGTTCCAAATATTTTTACGGCTATAGCCAGTAAAATAACGCCAAAAAACTTTCTTACCACCAGCAATCCATTAGGTCCAAGTGCACGTTCTATCCATTTTAAAGATCCCAGCACCAAAAATATAATCAAACAGTTTACAAGTATACCTAGTAAAATATTTATATCATCGTAATTGGCTTTTAAAGACATGATCGTTGTTAGCGTACCACTTCCTGCTATAAGTGGGAAAGCAATTGGCACTACACTGCCGGTTTTGTCATTATTCTCTGCCTTAAAAAAATCAAGCCCCAGCACCATTTCCAGCCCGATAATAAATATTACAATACTGCCCGCCACCGCAAAAGACTTGACATCCAATCCAAGCAGATTTAAAAACTGTTTTCCTATAAAAAGAAACAATATCATGAGCGAGCCAGATGCAAGCGTTGCCTGAACATTATTTATTTTACCTCCCATTTTAGCTTTTAAACTAATTAATACAGGTGCATTGCCGAGCATATCTATTACAGCAAACAAGGTAAATGTTACTGTTATTATTTCTTTGATAAGTATGTGCCCAAATTCAAACATGCAAGTCTGTTTTTGCAAATATAGAAGGTTATTTTTAGAGGGAATTTAAACGGTTTCTTCACCATCAATTGTTAGATTATTTTTATAAAATATTTTACCTCAAGCATTTTTCCCGGCTTATAAATGATACTTATCATTTGCTATAAATTTATTGCCGTACAATAGCAAAGTATTTTGCATAACAGATTATTTTTTTCTTATTCACCTTTTTATAATGAGGAATGCTTATTGACAGTAATTACATAATCTATTTAAAACTTTATGTATGTCAAACAAGAAAAAATGCAATTACACAGGTAAATTTTTTTTAAAAAGCTCAATAACTTTTGCTCTTCTTTTAATATCTATGATCATGTTTGCTCAGGATAAAAGAAAAGATTCTGTTGAAATAATCCGTACAAAAACCGGCTACATAAAAGTTGAACATCTTACAACACTCAATGAGCCGTGGGGCATGGCATGGCTTCCTGATGGCCGTTTGATTATAACTGAAAAACTTGGCAGGTTACAAATTTATTCTCCGGGTAAACTAGATTCAGTAAGAGGATTACCTAAAGTTGAATACCTTGCTCAAGGAGGTCTATTGGATGTAAAACTTGATCCTGACTTTGCCAATAACAATCTGATATATGTATCATACACTGAAGCAGCAGAAAAGCAGCCTGGGATAAAAAGGGACATTGGTGACCCACGTTTGGGTAAGTCAGGTGATTTTAGTGATGTCGTGCTTAAGGGTGGGGCTGTAGCCAGAGGCAGATTAATAGGAAATGAAATAAAAAACCTGGAAGTTATCTGGCGCCAAATACCTAAAACCGTTGGGAGAGGGCACTTTGGTGGACGATTGTTATTTGCTCCGGACGGCAAATTAATAATTTCATCAGGTGAGCGTCAACGATTTGAACCGGCACAGGATTTAACGGGTAACTTAGGTAAGATAATAAGAATTAATTCTGACGGCAGCATTCCAAAAGACAATCCATTCGTTGGTAAAAATAATGTTCGACCCGATATTTTGTCTTACGGACACCGCAACCCTTTAGGAATGGCATATCATCCTGTAACAAAAGAATTATGGATAAATGAAATGGGTCCGCTTCACGGTGATGAGTTAAATATTATTTTGCCCGGTAAAAATTATGGATGGCCACTTGTAAGCAATGGTTCCAATTACGATTTAAGTTACATACCTCATCATGATACAAAGCCGCAGTACGCAAAACCCGTTTACTATTGGCGCCCCGCAATTTCACCGTCAGGATTCATTTTTTACAACGGAAGTCTTTTTAAAGACTGGAACGGAAATGCACTAATGGGAAGTTTTAATTCTGAGGCTTTGGTAGTCTTAAAGATTGCTGATAACAATGTAACCTCTGAGGAACGAATATGGCTACACCGGCGGGTAAGAGATGTTATTCAGGCTGCTGATGGGGCTGTAATGATTATTACTGATTATAAAGATGGTGAATTGTTAAGACTTAGTCCAACAACTAACCCCTGATTTTTATAAAAAGTATGCAGTATCGGAAATGACGTTTATACAACTGAAATAATATCTGTTTGGTATAAAATATTTTTTTATTTTTTTTGTGCAGAACTGAGTTTGATGCCTACTGTAAATGCTTGCGGTGCTGAAGGATTAAAAAACCGGTTACCGGCTGCATTTAAGTCATTTCCTAAACTGTAATTTTGATTAAAACCTTTTGCCCAGGTTCCAAAAAAATCATATTTAATTTTGTGTGTCAAATACTTTTCCCAACCAATTTTAATTAAAAGAAGATTATATGCTTTCGCAAAAAATGTGTTTGCATCATTTACAGGAATTTTATCTGTATAAGTATAAGTGATGTTTGTATATATTCCGTTGATAGTTTGCACATCAGCAAGCGAAGAAAATATAAAAGGGGAGGTTCCTGTAAGTAGGTTGCCTGTATATTTTACATTCCCCTGCTGGTATTCACCAAACTTTGCATGAAGGTTTGTACCCACTGCCTGTATTTTTAATTTGGATAAAAAGCCCTGAGGATTGCTGATAGGAAAATATGTTACCGAATATTCTACACCCGTTTGTTTTGTATTGCCCGCATTTAAATAAAATTCAGCTCCACTGGCATCTCGTCTGCTGACGATCGTATTTTGCAGACGAAATAAATAATAAGTAACATCTACACTTAAACTTTTGTTGGGATTTGTTTTAAAACCAATCTCATAATTTGTTCCTTTTTCTGCTGAGAGGTTGCTATTAAATTTCCCATCGCTTGCATGAATCTCATCTATTGTTGAGGAGAATATCCCTTGCTGAAGGTCACGTATGCAGAACCTATACCGGATACTTTTTTTAGCAAAGAAAGGCGAGGAATAAATTGGGGTGTGAAATTGCTTTTTGCATTATCGTTCGGAAGATTTATTCGTTTAAAGTCGTAATAAAAACTATTATAACTAATGCCTGCTGTAATTTCAAAACGCATTGGTAACTTCATTCCTGCCTGTGCAAAAGTATTAACCTGGCGAACTTTTATGTAATCATTATATTGAAGTGTATCTCTAATTCCAAGTCGGTTTCCGTATGTTGATGTATTTATAAAACTGTATTGTAATTCTCCGCCAAATGCAGCAGAATATTTATCCTTATTAAATTGAAATAAACTTCGTCCCCCAGAACCTATTTCTTTTTTCTCTTCAAAGTTTCTTATTGAAGGATTTTTAAATCTTACCAATGAAAGATAAGCCCCGGTAATATTTTTCCAATGGCTGCTAAGTTTTATCTCATCCGATACAGAACTGTAAAAATGCTTCAGGTATATAGCCGCTTTCTGATCAATAGCACCTCTAAAAATTCCTGCTGCGGGCCTTGCTTTTCTTGGATTTGCTGCAACCTGAGCAGCAGTAA
>JAYTCO010000049.1:0-5666 GCA_043736415.1 Ferruginibacter sp.
AATTACTTCTTCTTATGACGGTTTTTTCTTAAACGTTTTTTACGCTTGTGAGTAGCTATTTTATGACGTTTTCTCTTTTTACCACAAGGCATAATTGATCTTTTTTGTGTTTAATAAATAATTTTTAAATAATTATATTGTATTGCTACATTTCGTTATTTTAATGTTTTTATCCTTGCATCTACCTCTTCAGTATAATGGGGATTGTTTAAAAGGCGCTTACTCACATTGTACCATTTTACAGCATTTGCTTTATCACCTTTTCCCGCATAGGCATCTGCCAGGTAGGCAACTGCTTCAGCATTTTGTGGTTGTAGTGTTACAACCTTATTCAATCTTTCAATTGATTTATCAAATTGACCGGAGACTAAACCTCCAACACCAAGCATCATTTGTGCCTGCATATTGTTAGAATCTTTTCTTACAACAGATAAAAGTTGTTGTATTCCCTGCATTGTTTCCTGTGGGTTTCCATTTCGGCCTTTGCCATAAATGTAACAACTTCCCAAACCTATCTTCAAATCATCATTATCCGGATTAAGTTTTAATGCTCTTTCAAACAAATTAATTGCGGATGTTGTTTCCCAGTTTAACTTAACCTCGTCTATTTCTGCTCTTAGATTGTTTAAAAATATTCGGGCTGCAAAGGTGAGGTTTTTTTCTGAATTATCCAACTTAGATCCTTCAGAAATATAAAAAGCATAAGGTTCAAATGATTTTGCAGAATCTTTCCAAAAAGCGGCAAGTGCCTGGTTGGCTTCAATTTTATTTACTGCACTGTTTGCTGCAATGAGGCTATTATCTAATTTGGTAGCTATAATATATTGATTAGGAGTAAGTTTTGCTTTTTCAAGAGCAATATATTTTGCAATATCAAAGGCCTTAATACCACTTTTGTCCGTTTTTTCAGCAGTTGCTAATGATTTATTGCTGGTAGTTCTTCCAAATAAAAAAAGTGTAAAAAGCAGTACAATACCTGCTGAGACGAGAATAAGTTGTTTTTTCAATGTTTGATTTTGAGCTGCAAAGTTACATTAGTCAACGCTTTCAGCATCAAATTTTGGCTCAACTTTTATACCGGCATTTTTTATATCTTTCATAAATTCTTTTGCAGGCTTAAATGCGGGTATAAAATGTTCGGGAATAGCTACTGCAATGTTCTTTTTAATATTTCTACCGATTTTTGCTGCTCTTTTTTTAACTATAAAGCTGCCAAAACCACGTACGTATAGGTTTTCACCTGAAGTAAGTGAACCCTTTATTTCTTTAAACATGGTTTCTAAAGTAACCAATACATCAACTTTAGGTATCCCCGTTTTGTCAGAGATTTTATTTATTAGGTCAGCTTTTCTCATAGTTTAGGTATTATGGTATGTAATATACAAATATATATTAAACAAAAGAAAATATATGTTTCTTATATTAAGTTTTGAAAGAGATAGTTTTGCAAAATTCTATGAAAAGAATACCCAACAAAAAAATATTTACTCACAGTCTTTTATTATGGAATAAAAACAGCAATAAACGGCAAATGCCCTGGAAGGGAATTGCAGACCCATATAAAATATGGTTAAGTGAAATAATGCTGCAGCAAACAAGGGTGGAACAGGGAACGGCTTATTATAATCGTTTTATAGAAAAATTTCCAACTGTTGATAAACTTGCACTCGCAGATGATGACGTAGTTTTTAAAATGTGGGAAGGACTTGGGTATTATAGTCGTTGTAAAAACCTGATGGCAACTGCTAAAATAATTGCTTTTGATTATAAAGGTATTTTTCCGGCTAATTATAATGCAATTTTAAAACTGAAAGGTATTGGGCCATATACTGCAGCTGCTATTGCATCTTTTGCATTTAAACTGCCTTATGCGGTGGTAGATGGTAATGTAACAAGAGTAATTTCCCGTTTTTTTGCTGTTGAAAAACCAATTGATACCAATGATGGGAAAAAATATTTTGCCGAACTTGCACAATCACTTCTTCATACAGAAGATTCTGCAACGTATAACCAGGCTATCATGGATTTTGGTGCAACTGTTTGTAAGCCCCGGCAGCCATTGTGTGACATTTGTTTGTTGCAAAACAAATGTGGGGCCTACGCTAAAGACCTTACCAAAGTGCTGCCCTTAAAAGAAAAAAAGCTATTAAAACGTAACCGCTATTTTTATTACATTATTGTAGAGCAGCAGGGTAAAATATTTGTAAGAAAAAGAACTGAAAAAGATATCTGGCAAAACCTTTGGGAATTTATTTTGATAGAAATAGATGAAAAATTATATGCTGAGGCATTTATTAAAAGCAAAGCATTTAAAGATCTTTTCATTGGTTTCAACATCAGTATTAAAACATCTGTATTTTACAAACAGCAACTCACGCATCAAACTATTGAAGGTTTATTTCTACATGTTACAGCAGATACAACTTATAAAAATAAAAATTTTACAGCACTCAAAAAAGGTGAAATTAAAACACTTGCATTTCCAAGGTTTATTACAGGATTTTTAGAAAAACAGGAAGTGCTCCGAATTTTAAAGGGATAAAACCACGTTTGCAAATTAAATGTATCTTTAAAATACAATCATGAAGCAATATTGTAAACAGCATATTTACATTTCTAAATAATTAAAATAATAATATTATGAGAGGAGTTAACAGGGTGATGCTCATAGGAAATCTGGGAAAGGACCCTGATATGCAGTTTTTAGAAGGTAATATTGCGGTAGCAAAATTTTCTTTGGCTACAACAGAAGCCTATAAAGACAGAAGCGGCCGCTTAATTTCTCAAACAGAATGGCATACAGTTGTTTTATGGAGAGGTCTTGCTGAACTTGCACAAAAATACCTGCACCGGGGCAGTTTGGTATATGTAGAAGGTCGTTTAAAAACAAGAAGCTGGGAAGACAAAGAAGGAAATAAAAAATTTGCCACAGAAATTGTGGGCGATAATTTAATAATGCTTGATAAACGGAATGATGGTACAATGCAGGGAGGTGTTGATGATCCACAATTTACAAACGATGATGTACCACCACCAATAGATGAATCAGGCAATGAACGTCTGCCTTTTTAAAATATAATTTATCGCACTTTTGCTCATGTAAATATTTTGTTTTGGACTATCATTCGGTAACTGGAAACAGTAATTTTCAAATTGTTTTTTTACAAATAATACCCGCTGTAACGGGTGTATTAATTTTTACAGCCATTATTTTATTTATACTTTCTTTTTTAATAGCCGGCAGCGAAGTTGCTTTTTTTTCTCTCAACCAAAAAGATATAAATGTTTTTAAAACCCGCCAACAGCCTTCTTTCAGGCGTATCGTTACACTTTTAGAGCAGCCTAAAACTTTGCGGGCGTCCATGCTCATTACTAACAGTCTTGTAAACCTTGGCATTATCCTAATTGCCAATATTTTAATAGATGATTGGCTGCTTATTTATGGGTTGACTTTTTGGCCGAAGTTTCTTATAAAATTGCTTTCCATAACATTTTCAATTTTACTTTTTGTTGAAGTTTTGCCCAAGGTATGGGCAACACATAATAAAATATGGTTTGCAGCTTCTTCCTCACTTGTGGTAGAAATATTCAACAGTATTTTTTACAGAATAAGCAAGCGGCTTGTGAGATTTAGTGACCGCATAGAAAAGAAATTATCTGCAGACAAAAGCAATTCGCCGGATGGCGGCAGCCTGGATAATGCAATAGATTTATTGCCCGATAATGAAGCTACCATTGAGGAGAAAAAGATTTTAAAAGGCATCAGAAAATTTGGAGATACACCTGTTAAACAAATTATGCGCACAAGGCTTGATGTATGTGGAATTGAATACAATACAAAATTTAACGAGCTTATAAAAACGGTGGAAGATTTACATTATTCCAGATTGCCTGTTTATAAAAATAATTTAGATGAAATAGCAGGCATGTTGCACACAAAAGATTTGTTGCCGCATATTAATGAACCCGAAATTTATGAATGGCATGCGCTGGCAAAACCTGCTTATTTTGTGCACGAGCAAAAGTTAATTGAAGATCTGCTGCAGGAGTTTAGAGCCAAAAGAATTCATTTTGCTATAGTGGTAGATGAGTTTGGCGGTACAGCGGGCATTGTAACGTTAGAAGATATAATGGAAGAAATAACAGGAGAAATTAAAGATGAGTTTGATGATGAAGAAAGCATAAACAAAAAAATAGATGATTTTACTTACATTTTTGAAGGTAAATTAATGATAAACGATGCATGCAAAGCAATGGGATTAAATACAGATGTATTTGATGCAGTTAGAGGAGAAAGCGATTCCGTTGCGGGACTGGTTTTGGAAATAGCAGGAGAATTTCCACTGGCAAATGAAGAGTTGAAGAGTGGTAATTTTTCCTTTATTCCTTTGGAAATAAACAAAAACAGAATAGATAAAGTTCAAATAAAAATTAAGCAAAAGGTTACTACATAAAATTATTTCTTAATTAAAATAAGTCAGCTTTAAATATGTTTTGTTTTAAAAAAAAATATAGCTTATTTTTTTTGTCTGTGCTTCTAATAGTGGCCTGTAACAGTAATTACACATCAAAAAAAACAGGCTATTTTAAAATTGATCTGCCTGAAAAGAAATACATGCTGTTCAACGAACCCGGTATCCCCTATAGTTTTGAGTATCCCGCATATGCTTACATTGTAAAAGACAGTACTTACTTTGATGCTAACCCCGAAAATGATTACTGGCGCAACATTGATTTTAAAAACCTGAATGCAAAAATATTTTTAAGTTATAAAGCTGTAGGCGGAAAAGCCCTTTATAAAATAAAGCAGCCAAATGGTTCTTACAAAGATTCTACAGGGGTTAATAGGTATGATAAAATGATAAATGATGCTTTTAATCTTACCAATAAAAATGATGATGTAGCCACTTCAAAAAAAGACAGTCTTTTTACAACCGCAAATAATGTTTCAGGATTACTTTTTAAACTGGGTGGGAATGCAGCCACGCAGCGCCAGTTTTTTATGACTGATACCACAAAAAATTTTATAAGGGGTGCACTATATTTTTATGCTTCCCCTAATGCTGATTCTGTAAAACCGGTGGTTGATTTTATTCAAAAAGATATTGATCATCTCATTACTACATTTCGCTGGAAATGATTTTTTTATTAGGGTATTAAAAATTATTTTATGGATTGTACCATTTCCTTCATTCATAAACAGAAGAATTATAAAAACGTATTTTTGCAGCAATGATAGCTATTGAAAATGTTTTACTGAGTGATCAGATTATAAACGATCAGTTTGTGTGCGATCTCTCCAGCTGCAAAGGAGCTTGTTGTGTAGATGGAGATGCAGGCGCACCGCTGGATGTAAAGGAATTAATGAAGGTTGATGAGGTGTTTGCAGAAGTACTCCCTTATTTAAGAAAAGAAGGTATAGATGAAATAAACAGGCAGGGAAGATATGTGCATGACAAAGAGTTTGGCTGGGTTACACCAACCATACAAAGTAAAATTTGCGTGTATGGCATTTTTGATAAAAATGGTATTGTAAAGTGTGGAATTGAACAGGCTTATCTTGATGGCAAAACAACCTGGAAAAAACCGATCAGCTGCCACCTTTTTCCCATCATTGTTAAAAAAAGTAAAGATGGCAATACACAATTTGCCAACTACGAGCCACG
>JAYTCO010000050.1:0-13607 GCA_043736415.1 Ferruginibacter sp.
GAACAATTTTCTGATACGCACAATGCCAAATACCCTTGCGTTGTAATGCCCGCTACGCATGACATGGCGCCAATAAGATTGTGGTGGGAGCAGAACAAAGCATCAGCACAACTTTTTTTCAATACAATTTTAAAAGAACCCGGCGATGCACCCTATTTTTGCGAACCATGGGTTTGCAAAAAAATAATTGAACTACACCTTCAATCGCCCGCAATGTG
The DNA here is from genome assembly GCA_043736415.1 of Ferruginibacter sp. Classification (GTDB taxonomy): domain Bacteria; phylum Bacteroidota; class Bacteroidia; order Chitinophagales; family Chitinophagaceae; genus Ferruginibacter. Next base: position 219 of record JAYTCO010000050.1, read on the forward strand.
GAGTGTATTTTTATTGCAGGATTTAATGGCTGTAGATGGAAAAATAAGAAGGGCAATTCCTGCAGAAGAAAGAATTAACGATCCGGCAAACCCAAACCAAATATGGAACTACAGAATGCATGTAACCATTGAAGAATTAATGAGAGCAGATGATTTGAACCAACAGATAAAAGAAATGATAAAAGAAAGTGGCAGATAAATTTGTTTGCCAACACAAAAAATTAAGTACATGATTAAAGTTTCCTATAAAAAAATAAACCTTCCTTTTAAATATCCGTTTACCATTTCCAAGGGTACAAAAACCCACCAGCCCTCATTAATTGTAAGGTTAGATTATTTTGGGCAGACAGGTTATGGCGAAGCACCTGCAATAAATTACTACGACATTACTGTTGATAAAATGATTGCTGATATTGAAGAAAAAAAAGTTTTTATAGAAAAATTTTCTTTGAGCGATCCTGAACGTTACTGGCATTATCTGCATCATTTATTTCCTAAAAATCCCTTTTTGGTTTGTGCACTTGATATGGCTGCGTGGGATATTTATGGTAAAATGAAACGTCAGCAATTACACCAGTTGTGGGGTTTAGATACTGCAAATTCACCCATTACAGATTATACAATTGGAATTGATTCTGTGGAAATGATGATTAAAAAAATGACCGAAAAACCATGGCCCATTTACAAAATAAAGGTTGGGTTTGAAGGAGATGTGGAAATGGTTGCGGCATTAAGAAAACATACAACTGCTGTTTTTAGAGTAGATGCAAATGCTGCATGGACTTTAGACGAAGCCCTCTATAAAATTCCTTTATTAAAAGGACTTAGTGTTGAATTGATTGAACAGCCTTTGGCAAAAGATGATTGGGACGGTATGAAGATATTGTATGCAAATGCAGTGCTGCCATTGTTTGCAGACGAAGCCTGTGTTAAAGAAGAAGATGTACTGATGTGCCACAATCATTTTCACGGAGTAAATATTAAGTTTACAAAATGCAGCGGCATAACCCCTGCAAAAAGAATGATAGATAAAGCCCGACAACTTGGTTTACAGGTAATGATTGGCTGTATGAATGAATCTTCGGTGGGTACGGCAGCCATTGCACAACTTGCACCGCTTGTAGATTATGTAGATATGGATGGACCTTTGCTATTAGCAGAAGATATTGCAACAGGTGTAACATTTAAGGAGGGCAAAATTATTTATACCAATGATTATGGTTTAGGTATAGAAATGGGAGAGTGGTGATAATTTTTTTATTTGAAAAATTTGCCAATTTACAACTCTAAAAATTATTTCTTTATTTTGCGCCACATTTAAAATATAAAATGCAGAAATATTTATTTATTGATCGTGACGGTACAATTCTTCAAAGCCCGCCACCCGGCGGACAGATAGACAGTTTTGAAAAATTACATTTTTACCCGCATGTAATAACCTGGCTTGGTAAAATTGCTCGTGAGTTACCTTTTAAACTTGTAATGGTAACCAACCAAAATGGTTTAAATTCTCCCATGTATCCCACAGAATTATTTTATCCTACACAAAATTTTATGTTGGAGGTTTTAAAAAATGAAGACATTCTTTTTTCTGATATTATTATAGATGAATCATTACCAGAAGAAAATTCTCCGCTACGTAAGCCCCGCACAGGTAGAATGACAAAATATTTAACGGATGAAACTGCTGATATCAAAAATTCTTTTGTTATTGGAGATCGACTAACTGATGTGCAGTTTGCAAAAAATATGGGTTGCAAAGCTTTGTTTTTAAATCCATCAAACTTAAGAGGTCAAACGGAACTTACAGATTCTATTGATGAGTTAAAAACAAACTGGATAATGGTTGCATCTACACATTGGGAAGATGTTTACGATTTTTTATGTAAGCAATAATAATATTAATTACAAAAAAGCACACCAAAAAATGGTGTGCTTTTTTATTTTATCAAATAATTTGTTACCAAATGTTTACCCTTAAACTATCCGGTCTGTACATTTTATCGCCCGGCTTTATTCCGAAGGCTTCATAAAATTCAGGAATATTTACGAAAGGCCCATTCACTCTTTCCTTTGCAGGCGAGTGTACATCGGTCATTACAAGGTTTGCCAGTCTTTCTTTGCGCTGTGTATATAACCAGCCCAAAGCATATCCTAAAAAGTAACGCTGCATTTGTGTAAACCCCGCAATTTTTTCATTCTTTTTAAATGCGTCTGTCTTCTTAAATGCATCTATACCAAGCAATATACCACCAAGGTCTGCAATGTTTTCTCCCTGTGTGGCACTGCCATTTATGTGTAAAGTATCTACAGGGCTAAATTCATTAAACTGGTTTATAATAAATTTTGCTCTTTTTGAAAACTCTTCTCCATCTTTTTTATTCCACCAGTTTTTTAAATTTCCTTTATCATCATACTGTCTCCCCTGGTCATCAAAGCCGTGTGTAATTTCGTGCCCCACGGTAGATGCTGCTGCATATCCATAAACCAATGCATCATCCAAATCCTCATCCTTATAACCCGGCACTGCAAAAATACCTGCAGGTAAAACTATTTCGTTGTTGCTGGGGTTGTAATAAGCATTATATGTTTGTGGCGTCATTCCCCATTCCGTTCTGTCAACAGGTTTACCAAGTTTATTTAGTTCATAATTGTGCCACCATGCAGCAGCACGCTGCACATTTAAAACCCAAGGTCCATTTTCTATAGATAGGCTGCTAAAGTCTTTCCACTTATCAGGATATCCAACTTTTTTAGAAATGGTAGCAAGTTTTTGGTAAGCTTTTGTTTTTGTACTGTCACTCATCCACGAAAGTTTTGCAATACGTTCTTTGTAGGCTGCACGAATATTTTCTACAATACCATCGTATCTTTTTTTAGCCGTTTCGCTAAAATATTCTTTTACAAAAAGTTGCCCCAACGCTTCGCCTATGGCATTTTCTTCTGCATCTAATACACGCTTCCATCTGTCTTTTGGCTTTGTAGCGCCGGATAATGTTTTGCTGTATTCAAAGCGGTTATTAAATGTTTTTGAATCTAGGTATGCTGATGATGCTGCTACAAGTCTTAATCTTAAATAATTCTTCCACACATTTATAGGTGTAGTTTTTAATTCATTGCTAAAGGCTGTATAAAATTCCGGCTGCCCAACAATTACTGAATCTACTTTATCTGTACCAGCTATTTGAGCATACGCATTCCAGTTTACTGAAGGTGCAATTTTGCCGAGACCTGCACGGCTCATCTTGTTGTAATTTTTATATGGGTCACGCAAGTCAGCAATTTTTCTGCTGGCTTTTGCCAACTTTGTTTCCAATGCAAAAACTTCTTCTGTATTTTTAGCAGCGGTTGTGCTGTCTATCTGTGTAAAGGTTTTTAGCATATAATCTTTATATGCAGCTTTTACTTTCAATGTTCTTTCATCTGTATTAAAATAATAATCACGGTTTGGTAAGCCAAGCCCGCCCTGGTTAAGTCTTACAGCCATTACTTCACTGTTTTTATCATCCTGTTCAATGTTTGTGCTAAACAAACAACCAACACCTTTGCTTTGTAGCCCGGCGCCTACAGCAAGTACATTATCTGCTGTAGTAATACCGTCAATCTTTTTCATATCTTCTGCAAGCGGAGTTAAGCCTGCGGTCTCAATGTTTGTTGAGTCCATTCCACTCTTCCAGAAATCACCAATTTTTTGTGTTATCGTTCCTTTTGCAGCTTTTGCAATTACAGCATCTTCATTTATTTTTTTCAGTTTGCTGTAAATATCGTCCTGCACCATATTGCCAATGCCCCAGCCACTTTCTGCATCAGGGATAGGTGTTCGTTTAATCCATCCACCATTTGCGTACATAAAAAAATCGTCGCCCGGTTTTACGGTGCTGTCAATGTTGGCGGCAAGTATATCGGGCTTGCTACCGCCTGTGTTTTTACTTTCTGTTACTGTGTTGTTGATTGTTTTTGTGTTGCAGGCAAATAAAAAGCTGCAAAGCATTGCCGGTAAAAATATTTTTTTCATCTAAGTTGTTTTGTATGCTAAATGTAATCATAAAAACAAATGCCTACAATGCATTTTCATAAATGGTAAAAAAGTTTGGGGCTGTGTGCAGATAAACAATGTTCGGCACTTGTTCGGGCTTTGCGTTACAACCCGCCTGCGGGCAGGCAGGTCTTTTTATTCGCTGAAGCGATATAAAAAGGATTTCCACTTCAATCCCGCAGCCATTCAGCTTATAACTTATTTGGGCCTTTAGCTAAAATTAATTCTTATAGTATTTTACGTTTCAATAATATTTTAATAAAATTAAAATGTATAAAGAAAATTAAGTTCGTTAAAATCAGAAATAATTTTTGTGGAGTTATTAATTTCTTTGGGAGTTTTTTTGTTGAACAAAATAGCTTCAATCCCTAATTGCTGTGCTGCTTTTATTTCAGAATCAACATCATCACCTATTACTAAAACCTCGTCAACACTGTAATTATGCCTCAATATTATATCTGCAAAAACTTCTTTTTTTGTTGTGTAATAGTTTGTAATATCTACAATATGTATTTCTTTAAAATCATTTGCAATACCCAGGCTTTTAATTTTACTCTGTTGTAATTTGGTAAAACCTGTTGTAACTAAAAACTTATCAGCCTCTATTTTCTTTACGTGCTTATAGTCATCAAATGCGGATAAGTTACCATTATAGGTGAGCATTTTTAAATGAGTAATGCATTTTTCTATTAAAGTTTCACTAAATGAGTATTGCGCAGCTACAGTTTGAAAAGGCTTTTGCATAATATCTCTCTTAATATTTTTAAGTTCGATATTGAGAGAACCATCATCCTCAAACAATTTAAACAATTCGGAAAATAACTTATCGCCTATTGAATCTACGGGGTACAACGTATTATCCAAATCAAAAATAACGGCTCTTTTTTTCATAGCTTCTTGTTTTTTAATTAAACAAAGTAGAAATATAAAATTTTAAATTAAAGCAAAGTATTTTTCAAGCTATAAATTTTATTTTAAAAGAAATTTACTAATGATCCATTTTACATCCTCTCATCAACTGCCTCAAATTTTTTTGTAGCTATCTAGATAGAGAAAAACATCAAGCGAAGCGCAAAAAAAAATTCGTTTAAGGTTGTATAATAACCCTTAAACGAACCTAATATTTTGAACAAAAGATTATTACATAACTTTTCTATAATCCGCTTTTGCTTCTTCAAGCGTTACTTCTTTCAGGCGTGATCTTACACCAAAAAGACCAAGCATATTTCTATATTTAACTACATACGTTTTACCTGCCTGTGCATTTAAAGTAATTGCTCTTTTAGATTGCTTTGGCGAAATGCTGTGAGAGCCGACTGTAAGATCTGTAGTTACTACAGATCCACTTTTTAATTTACCAACTTCTTTACCATCTACATTTACGGGAAACTTTGCAAATAATCCATAAGGACTTCCTTTACGGTATGCAATCAGTTTAGCGGTTTGTTGTGCAAAAAGTGTTACAGAAAACATCATACATATAACGGCAAAGGATGTTTTGATAATTGATTTTTTCATAAGTTTATTTTTTTTTATTTTAATTAATAAAACCATTTACGCTTAAACCTTATCTAAAGTTTTACTAAAGTTTTAAAATTAATTTTTTGAAACTTTATTAAAATAAATTTTATGAATGGTTAACTGTATAAAAAATAAATACAACTTCTGCCTTTAAAATAAGTCTGCCTTTTACGCATTACGGATTTAAAATTTACGCTTTCTACAAGCATTCAAGTACCCAAAATTTGCATTAAGAGTTGGAAAATGGAAAACTTTTTAATTTGGAATTTTTTTTAAACATATAAACCTGCAGGATTTATTAGTGTAAAAAATACAATTTTAAAATTGTAGTCTATTGCTAGAAAAAAATTTGACACTTACAAAAGTATATTTAGCGTTGACGCAGTTGCATTTAGGGGAATTATTTTCCGTAAAAACCATAATTGAAGATTTTATTATACGGTTGTTGAAGAATTTTATTTAAATAATTTTTTTTAGCCAAAAGTTGTACACTAAACTTTAAAGCGCAGAGGTACTATGAAAGAAGGTCCACGTAGTTATAAGCTTAATAAAACATTCATTTTAATTGGTAATAAAACATAGTGGCATATTTATTTATTCGATATACCGTAACAACAAAGATTAATTCTGCCTTATTTTTTTAATGATTAATTTGTCAGGTTGGCGCAATGGCATCGGAAACATAGAAGTTTTTCAACCTTCTGACTATGACCAACGAATAGGTACACGAGTCCGTAAACCATTAATTAATTGTTAAGAAAGTTTAAGGCAGAATTTTTTTTAAATGAGTTTTAAAATCTCTTTTATACGGGTAAATAAATATTAAAGGTAGCACCTTCACCTAAATTGCTCGTAGCGGTAATTATACCGTTATGGTTCTCTACAATTTTTTTTACAATAGCAAGTCCTATGCCTGTACCCTTAAACATTTCTTTACTGTGCAGTTTTTGAAAAACTTCAAAAATGCGCTTGTTGTACTCCGGTTCAAAGCCTATACCATTGTCTTTAATAGTTATATGGCAATACTTTTTTTCAGGTATTAAATGTTCCTCGCTTAACTGTTTCCCTTTTGCAATACAACTGTTAATTACAATGTTGGGTGCTATACCAGGTTTTGCAAACTTTATAGAATTCCCAAGCAGATTATGTATTAACTGCTTAAACTGAAAAACAATCACTTTTACTTTGCACATGCACTGTATTTCAATAATTACATGCATGTTTTCAATACTTTCTTTTAAGTCAGCCATTACTGTCTCAATAATTTCTTTTAAATCAGTTGCAATAAATTGCCTGTCAATAATATTTACCTTGGAGAATGCGAGCAAATCTTCTATGAGCTGCTGCATACGCATCGCAGCATTGTGCATACGTCTAAAATAATCTTTGCCTGTCTCGGTTAAATTTTCATGCTCACTTTCAATAATTCTGTCTGCAAAAAATTTTATTTTTCTAAGTGGCTCCTGTAAATCGTGGCTGGCAACGTAAGTAAATGATTGCAATTCTTTATTGGCAGTTAATAACTCGGCAGATCTTTTTTCCTTCTCCTCATTTTGAAATGCCAATTCGATATTTGCAATGCCTAGTTCGGCAGTTCGTTTTTCTTTTTCTTCATTTTGGTAAACAAGTTCTTTATTGGCAATTTCAAGCTCAATGGTTCTTTCTTTTACAGCAATTTCCAGCATTTCTTTTTGCTTAATTTGTTCATGTATTTCAGTTGTTGTGCCAACCCACATAGTTATTTTACCATCTTCATTTTTTATGGGTGTCGCAAGATTTAAATGCCATTTATATTCGTCGTATTTATTTAAAAAACGCATTTCCATTTTTAATGCGCTACCAGTTTCTGATGCATGCAAAAATTTCGCTGAAAATTCTTCCAGCTCATCAGGATGGATGATATTGTAATAACCCAATCCTTGTAATTCCTCAAAACTTTTCCCGGTGTAATCAATCCACTTTTTATTTAGGTACAAAAGATTACCATCTGCATCTGCATTACTTACTTTAGAGGGCATAATATCTGCGAGTTGCCTGAAATGCTTTTCACTTTCTTCAATTTTTTTACGGGCAACAACCTGCTCGGTTATTTCTGTAGCCAATGCCATTATACCAATTGTGTTTCCCATACCGTCTCTTAAAGGCTCGTAAACAAATTTTACAAAAGCAATTTCCAGTTTACCGTTTCTTTGTAAACTTATTGGAAGTTCTTCAGCAATAAAGGGAACTCCTGTGTCAAAAACATTATCCAATAGTTCTTTAAAGCCCTGGTCTTTTAACTCAGTTAAAACATCAAATGCGGGTTTATTAATTACATCAGCCATATTTCTATTCCACATTTGCACCATCGGTTCATTAATAGTTTCAATTACATAATTCCTACCCCGCAAAACACAAATGGCAACGGGTGCCTGCTGCACCAAAAGTCTAAATTGCTGTTCACTTGCTTTAATTTGCTTGTTAATTATAACCTGCGGTGTTACTTCGTGTGCTATGATAGAAATACCATCAATTATACCTGCCGCAGTTTTTTGTGCCTGGTATACAAAAGTGTAATAAGTTAATTCCAGAACCCCTTTGCGTAATAAATTGACAGGCATTTCGTGTGCCTGAAAAGTAATACCTGTTTTAAAAACATTGCTTAATATAATATTAAACCCCTGTTCTACAATCTCCGGTAATACAGCTAACAGCGATTTGCCAATTATATTTTTACCTTTTGCCCAAGAGTCTAAAATTGCATCATTTGCAATTTCTATAATAAAATTTTCTCCTTTTAAAATTGCTATTAAATATGGAGAAGAATAAATCATTTGTTGATAGCGGTGCTCGCTTTCAACAATTTTTAAGTTTGCATTTTTATAATCTGTAATATCCCGTGATACGGTAAGCAAGCGCTCAATTTTATTGGATCCTTCTTCTACCCTGAGGGGTAACACAATTACATCCCACCATTTTAAAGTTCCTTTTGCAGTATTTGCTGATGCCTGAAAATGTACTTTTTCCTGATTCAAAGCCTTTGTTACTGATTTTTTTATCATTGGCTTATCATCATGCTCCCACATATCCCACCAATATTTTTCTTTATATTCAGTGATATTATTTATTTCTAACAAGCTCATACCGTTATCATTCATAAATTCAATTCTGCCGGTCTTATCAATAATTTTTATACAGTCCGGGCTACTTTCTAACACAGAGCGGTTAAATACTTCACTCTCCTGAATTTTTCTTCGTGCCTTTACAATTTCAGTTACTTCATAGGCAATAGTTGTTGCGCCTGATATGGTTTGATTAGCCTCATGATAGGGCTGATAAACTATATTAAAATATCTATCTTGTAAAATATCATTGTGTTTTATTTGGGCAAGTATTTCGTTAAAATAAACGGGTATGCCGGTTTGCATAACTTTTTTTATCAATTCTGGAAAAGACTGTTCTTTCAATTCGGGAAGTACTTCTAAAAAAGTTTTGCCTTCTACATCTATGCCCTTTCCCCAAAATTCCTTCATTAAATCATTGGCCATTGTTATCACCAAATTATCACCCTTCATTAAAGAAAATGCAAAAGGTGATTCCATCAGCATATTGTAATAGCGGTTTTTGTTAGTTTCAATAAGTAATGAAGTTCTTTTATCAGCTTCTAATTTTTCTGCCAGGTTTTTGTTTTCTGTAGAATCTTCAACAACCTGTACAATATATTTTATATTATTTGCTTCATCAAAAATTGGAGCGTGTGTGAGCTTCCAATATTTTAATTCATAATTTTCACCGGCATCGTCTGTTTTTTTTAAATCATATTTTACTACAGTTACTGTATCTGTTATCTTATTTATTAAAACTTTATTTAAAGATTCCAGTACTTTATTTTCTCCGTGATCATTATTAGTATTTTGGGGAAAAGCAATAAAAATATTTTTGCCGGTAATATCGGAAATGGTTGTATTTGTTGTACTTAAAAAAAAATCAGAAGCCGTAACAATAGTAAAATCTGTATTTAAAACAAGTTTTAAAACAGGTACTTGCTCAAAAAAAGATTTATAGTTTATTTCATTCATTTTTTTACTTAATTAAATATTTTTTTACATAGAAAACTGCTTCAAGAACACTAGCTATGTTAAACAACAGTAAGTTACAATTAATTAGTTCCAATAATTTTGGAGTTGCGGATGACAATTATTTTTAACCAATAATTGTGCGCTATTTAAATTTTATTAATTATTCAAACTACAAAAATATATGATGCATTAAAATATTTGACTGTGGCATAGTTTTTTCTAATACGACCAAAAATCTATATTATGAAAAAAAATATTTTGCCTTTGGCTATTGTTGCTTTAAGTATTTTAGGCTTTGTATCCTGTTCAAAAAACAATGACAGCAGCGGACAATCTACGTTACAGGTGCGAATGACAGATGCACCAACTGCACTTGAACAGGTAAATGTTGATATACAATCTGTAAGTATTAAATACAGGGATGATGATAAAGATTCAACACTTAACTGGGTTGATTTAAAAACTACAGCTGGTATTTATAATTTACTGTCTTTACAAAATGGTGTAGATACTTTGCTTGCTACCGGGGTAGTACCCGAGAGACAAATAAAAGAGATTAGATTTAGATTGGGAACAAATAATACCGTAAAAAATAACGGTACTGTTTATCCCCTTACAATACCAAGTGGTGAAGATTCCGGCTTAAAAATTAAGTTTAGTAAAAAGCTTTCTACCGGGCTAAATCTTTTGTTGTTAGATTTTGATGCAGCAATGTCCGTTAGTCAAAACGGTTCAGGAGCTTATAAGCTAAGACCTGTAATTAAAGTGAAACCGTAAATTGATTAAACAATTATTAGAAAGCTACCTTATGGTAGCTTTTTTTAATTACTTAGACCAAGAAGAATTTTTATTTTAAAAGGAATAATTGAAATAAACTTTTAAGAGGAAATAACTTTAAAGCATTTTGAAATACTCATAGTTTAATGAGAGGCCTGAAATTAAAAAATTATCTATTCTTATTCTTTCTTAAAAATAAATTTTATACCGGATATTAAACACAATGAAATGTTTTAGTTTTTTAAAATTTCTACTTAAATAATTACAGGAAAAACATTTAATAACAGTAATGAAGATGAAGAAAAGTTGTATTTATTAAATTTTAAAATTTAGATTTTTTAGGCTTTTATATAAATTCGTACTTTCGCCATTATGACTCCTGAAAGAACAGAAAGGCTTACCAATGTACTTGCAAAACGGCAACCCGGGCTTACTGTTGTTCTTGAAAATGTAAGCGATCCTCATAATATAAGTGCAGTAATGCGCACATGCGATGCAGTTGGCGTACAGGATGTTTACATTTTAAATACTAAAATTGGTTTACACGAAATGTGGAGCGCCAAAACTTCATCCAGCGCAGCAAAATGGCTAACTGTGTACCAGTTTACAAATGCCGAAGAATGTTTTGCAGCGCTGCGAAAAAATTTCTCTAAAATTTATACAACGCATTTAAGCACAGATGCTGTTGACCTGTATGAATTAAATCTTACTGAATCTGTCGCTCTTGTTTTTGGTAACGAGCACAGTGGTGTAAGTGATGATATTATTGGTATGGCAGATGGTAATTTTCTTATACCGCAGGTTGGCATAATTAAATCTTTAAATATTTCTGTAGCATGTGCAGTAAGCCTTTACGAAGCATACAGACAGAAGAAAATTGCGGGGCATTTTGATAATATTAACCTACCAATGGAAGCTTATAGCCTGTTAAAAAAGCAATGGGGTTTTATAGAATAATAGTGTCATATTTTACCCATTTACAAATTTTTGCGTTTAAAATATTATCCCATTCATTCCCCAATGCTATAAAATGGCTTGGCATGTTTGTTGGTTTTAGGCATTTCAACAATATACACTGAATGAAATATTTGTTTCAAATTAAACTGATTGCTTCAATTGCTTTTTTTTCAATATTTATTATAAGCTGTAAAAACAAAGACCAAAGAGAAAAATTTGATAATACTGAAACTTTTGATTTTACGAGCCCTAAAATAATAAATTTACCACAGGCACTGGACGAAATTTCCGGCATTGCTTATTACCCGAAAGATACCAGTGTTTTTGCCATAATTGATGAAGATGGTTTGCTTTTTAAAGTTTCTTTAAACAGGCCTGATGAAGTAAAAGAGTGGAGGTTTGATAAGCAAAGAGATTTTGAAGACATTGTTTATAAAGACAGTACTTTTTATGTAATGGTAAGCAACGGGGACCTTGATAAAATTAATTTTGTAAATGATAAAATTGCTGTTACAAAAGTTGATTTTCCAAACGCTTCAAAAAAAGTAAACGAATTTGAATCTATGTATTTTTCAACAGACAGTAATAAGCTGATTATGTTATGTAAACAATGTGAGGACGATAAAAAGAGTACGCTTTCCTCTTACTATTTCAACGATTCCGCAAACATGTTTGTAAATTATCAAACGATGGCAACAGAACCATTGTTCCAAAAACTAGGAAGTAAAAAAGAAAAGATTAAACCTTCGGCAGCAGCTATAAATCCACTCACAAAAGAATTGTACGTGCTTTGTTCTGTAAATAAAATGCTGTTTATAAGAGATGCGCAGGGTAAAATAAAAGATGTGATCAGACTCGACCCTAAAATATATAAGCAACCCGAGGGTATGGCATTTACACCGGCCGGAGATCTTATAATATCAAATGAAGTTTATCTGGAAGGTTACGGCACATTATTACTTTTAAAAAACAAAACGAAAAAATAAATGATCAGGAATTTACTTTTGATTTTAATATTGTTTATATGCATACCGGGCTTACATGCACAAACCGTGAAGGCCAACGACAGTGTTCAGGCAACAATTGTGTTAATTGGAGATGGTGGACAATTAATAAATGGCAGACACCCGGTTGTTAGTGGCGTTAAAAAAACGATTGCCATGAACAGTAAAACCACCGTTATTTTCTTAGGGGATAATTTATACAAAACGGGTTTACCCGATAATACTTTACCTACTTATGAAATTGCCAAAGCACCGCTTGATTCTCAAATTGAAATAGCAGGGAAAGCTCCTGTAAATGTTTATTTTATACCCGGTAATCATGACTGGGCAAATGGTTCACGAATTGGTTATGAATCTATTTTGAGGGTGCAGAATTACATTGATGTTTTGGGTAATAAATATGTAAGACAATTGCCTCGAAATGGCTGCCCCGGACCGGTTGAAGAAAAAATAAACGATGATGTTACTTTAGTAATGGTAGATTCGCAATGGTGGTTACAGGAATTTGAAAAACCAGGTGTTGAGTCAGATTGTCCATGTAAAACAAAGGCGGAAGTTATTACACAGCTCGAAGACATTATGGAAAAAAATGACAAAAAATTTGTCATTTTTGCTATGCACCATCCCATAAGAAGTTATGGCCCACACGGAGGTTTTTTTACGCTGAAGCAACATATTTTTCCTTTTACAGATGCCATTCCTAAACTCTATATTCCGTTACCTATAATTGGTTCAGGATATCCTTTAACCAGAGCAGTATTTGGTACAGCACAAGATCTTAAGCATCCTCATTATCAGGAAATGATAACTGCGTTTGAAAAGGTTGTAAAAGGGCACAAAAATGTAATTTTTGTTAGTGGTCACGAACATACTTTACAATTAATAAAAGATACCAATTACATAAACATTGTCAGCGGCAGCGGAAGTAAAAATTCCAGGGTATCAAAAAGCAGAAATACAGTTTTTGCATCAGGAGATTATGGTTTTGTAACATTGGATGTTTTAAAAAATAAATCTGTAAGATCTACATTTTATA
>JAYTCO010000051.1:0-5656 GCA_043736415.1 Ferruginibacter sp.
GGATAGAGGTAACCGGTTTCTTTTAAATATTCTTTAAACGTTTTATCTTTTGTTGTATCACCATAAGGGCTTATAACTTTATCAGGGAAAAGTGTTAACCGTGACATTTCTTTTGTACCCTTCATTTGCCTTTTGAGCTTTGCATCAGAAACCTCTGCATTATCTGCAAAATTTATAGAATTGATGCGCACTTTTTTGCCTTTATTTATAAAAAAAGTAAGCACTACGCTGTTGGCCTGACCTGGTGCAGGTTGTTCAACCATATTAATGGTTACATTTCTGTAACCTTTGTCATAATAAAATTTTCTGATAACTTCTACAGCGCTTAATTTCATATCTTCTGTAAGTACCCGGTCTTTTGCTAAACCACTTTTAGGTCCGAGGTCATCCCTTTCACCCTTTTTAATTCCTTCAAAATTAAAATTGATAAGCCTAGGTCTTTCCTGTATTAAAATCTCAATAAATATTTTAGCATCCTGCAGTTTCGTAATATTTATTTCTGCATTTGAAACCAGACTTTGCTTCCAAAGTTTTGACAATGCTTTGTTGAATACATCTGTACCCGGAATTTGTACTTCATCGCCTATTGCAAGTCCTGATATGGAGATAATAAGGTTTCTATCAAACGATTTTGTTCCGATAACGTTTATACCGGCGATGGTATATTTTTTTGGAACTTTGGAATTATAAATTTCCTTTAATGCGGGGTTTATTGATACAGAGGTATCTTGAGCAAACAAATTTATGTTTGATAAAAAAAGTGTTGCAGTAATAAAAAATGTTTGGTAAATCCTTAGCATCAATAGTTTTTTTCGTGGCGGGAAATTAAGCCCTATATTTAAAAGTATTTGTTAAACGTTCCGCCAATGCGAGGATAACTTATACATTGATTGAAATTATTCTTTAATATTTTGTGTTGTAGTTATATTTCATTGTTTTTTATCTGATCTCCTGTCTTTCCAAATCTTCTTTCTCTTTTTTGAAATTCAATAATTGCTTTGTAAAGATCTTCTTTTCTAAAAGATGGCCACATAACCTCTGTAAAATAAAGTTCAGTGTAAGCAATTTGGTATAATAAAAAATTACTTATTCTGTAATCTCCACCTGTACGAATAAGCAATGCAGGATCAGGGTAATTACAGGTGCTTAAATATTGGGATATAGTTTCGGCGTTAATATTATTTTGCTGCAGCGTTCCTGTGCTTACATCTACAGCTATTCTTTTTACAGCATCTACAAGTTCCGTTCTACTGCTGTAACTAAGCGCCATTATTAAGTTTAACCCGTTATTTTTTTCTGTATCCTTTAATGCTTCTGCTAATTGGCGTTGGGCAGATTGTGGCAACATATTTATATGCCCAATAACATGAAGCTTTATATTGTTTTTATTTAATGTAGGTACCTCTTTTTTTATTGTGTCTATTAATAGTTCCATTAAGCCGTTTACTTCAAATGCCGGCCTATCCCAATTTTCTGTGCTAAAGGTATATAACGTAAGATATTGAACTCCCAATTCCGCAGCCCCTTCAACAATATCTCTTACACTTTCTACGCCATGTAAATGGCCAAAAAGCCTGTCATTGCCTTGTTCCTGCGCCCACCTGCCATTGCCATCCATTATAATGGCTATGTGTTTTGGAAGTAAATGAAGATTAATTTGTTGTTGTAAACTCATGGTGTTTAATACTGCATCCTCCATGCGTTGCAGGGGCGCAAAAGTAACAAATTATTGCTATAAACTCAAAAGCGGCAGTACTTATATACTGTCGCTTTTGTTATAAAAAAAAACAAATTAGTTAGCTGTGGGGCAACGGTAAGAGCTTAAATTAAATGAAAGTCCTATTTCTGCAATTATATATTGGTCTTTTTGTTTGCTAAATCCCCTTTGCTGACCTTCTGTAAAAAATCGGGCACCATCTTTTGTTACTTCATAACTACGATCCTGTAAAAGTTGAACATCACTGCTTGTAGGTAAACCATTTGCGTCTATTGGTCCTGACTGAAACCTACCATTTCCGACATATGTTGAACTAACATCATCCAAATAATCAGTAGATGTAAAACGATGTGTCACTTCAAATGAAATGTTTACTTTTTCGGTAAGATTATATTTTAGACCTACTCCAAACGGTATGCAAAATGCAGTAGTTGAATATGGTTTTCTTCCTAAATAACCAATGGTTTGACCCTCTGTGCCCAAAGGACGAAGGAAAACTTTTTGCCCTTTAAGATAAGCGTAAGGATCAAAATTAAAAACGCCAACCCCTAACGTTACATAAGGAGTGAAAGAGTTTGCAGGATTGTAAGGGGTAAACTTAAAAAAATTAAAATCGCCCTGAATTGCAAATTCATAAATATTTGAATTAAAACTTAAGTTTCTTAAACGCTGGTACTCATTTTTACTGTAAATATCACTGTAGCCAACCTGTGCAAAATGAGCCGATACCCGTGCACTTATGTATTCGCTGAATTGTTTACGGAAGAATATTCCAAATGCAGGTTTTGGCCTGTTAAAGGCAGCACGGTTATTAAGATCGCCAAAATAATGAGCACCTCCGGCAGTGATACCAAATTCACCTTTCTGTACAGTTTCATAATACATTTGCGCTTTTGATGCTGCAGAAATAAGTAAACATGCTGACAGGCTAAAGATTAGTCTCTTCACGGTGATGATTTAAATTATTGTTTGGATATACAGAGAACGATGTATTGGGTGATTAATTGTGTGCAAAATAAACAAAATGTTTGCTATTTAACAGCTACAAATGCACTTTTAAAAATCAACTTCGTTAAATCTTCTTAACATTACTTAGCTTTCTGTACACTCATTCCTACATTTATAACATGGAGTAAAGGGTTATCCCTCATAAGTTGAGTTATACTAAAATTATACTGACCGGCTTTTATAAATTTTTTAGGAACACCTGAAATTAATTTTCTTACTTCCCAAATATCATTCATACCCACACCTTGCCAACCCTGCGCATCATTACCTAAGGAAAGATTTATTTTTTGGTATTGCAATGCTTCTGCTCCCGGAGGCTGCAATCCTACATTGAGCCATAAATTATTATACAGATAAGCATCAGTGTGCCTAAAAACTAAAAATACATTATAGGTACTGTTGGTATCTTTTATTATAAAAGAACCTGCAGCGTTAAAATTATTGTACCACTGCATGTTGGGAATAGAAATGTTTTTTTCAAACAAATCTATTTCTCTGCAGGAACTTACAAAAGCGCACAATATTAAAAGCGGTAATAAAATTTTTTTAAAAAATTTTTGAAAGCATTTTATCATCTTATGTAATTTACTTTTCTACAAAACATTTAATACCTGCTCTTTGGCTTTCTCCAGTTCATCTTTCATTGTAACAACACATTTTTGAATGCCCGCATCGTAGGCTTTGCTGCCTGTTGTATTTATTTCTCTGCCAATTTCCTGCAGAACAAATGAAAGCTTTTTACCTTTACCTTCTTCTTCTCTACCTTCCATAATTTCTTTAAAATATTCGCAGTGTTGGCGAAGCCTTATTTGCTCTTCATGTATGTCAATCTTTTCCATGTAGTAAATAAGTTCCTGCTCCATTCTATTGTTATCAATATTTTCTTTACCAACATTTTCTTCCAGCAGGGTATTTATTTCAGCTCTTATTTTATGCATTCGTGCGGGCTCAAGCTTTAAAATATTTTCTTCTTCTGCATTTATATTTGCTATCCGTTGTATAAGATCTTTTTTTAAAGATTTACCTTCTTCAGATCTGTGTTTGTTTAATTCTTTAATTGCTATCATCAACACTTCACAAAATAATTCGAAATCTTTTTTGTCTATAACTTCTGTTGAAGGGGTTACAACTTCGGGAAGCCGAAGCAAAGAACTTAGAACAGCATTTGTATCAATGTCCAGTTCGTGCGCCAGTGTTTTTATCTGAGCATAATACGCTTTAATTAAATCTGTATTTATTACTACGGGCTTTGCCGTTCCATTTTGTTTAAGATTTACATAACAATCTATGGTGCCTCTTACAAGGTTTTCCTGCAATAAATTTCTTATTTCAAATTCGTACGGTTTTAACAGCGGAGGAAGTTTTAATTGTAATTCAAACTGTTTGCCGTTAAGGGCTTTTATCTCTACAAGAAAAGTTTTATCTCCTGTTGTTTGTTCTGCTCTGCCAAAGCCGGTCATAGATCTCAACATACATAAATATTTGTTCGCAATATAACTTTTTATTGCGCTTTAAAATATTTTTGAAGGTTGATTCGGAACAAAAAAAAAGAGTAAAAAAAATAGAGATAAATATTAAAAAAAAGATAAAAAATCAAAAGCCCGACTTTTTCAAGAGTCGAGCTTTTTATAAAGATGGGTTAGTAAGTACAGGGAGTAGTAAATTCCCTTCACAATATTAAAAATAATTTTTGCACAATGATTATTATCATTAACTATTTTATTCACATTTATTTTTTAGGTGTGGATAAGGAGTTGCTTTTTACCGAATTTTAATTCCTCATTTTTTAAAAAATGTTATTTTACTTTTTATTATTTACTTTTTTTAGAAGCTTAAACGCTCATGAATAAAGGCTTTTAGAAATTATCTACTTTTATGAGTTGATAAATTTGAGTTTAATATTTTTAAAAATTTAAAATAATACAAACCCGGTTTTTCTTTTTCTTTCTTTAAAATATTTTTTCAAAATTATGTTTTGTAAAATTTTTTTCATCTTCTCTTGACATAAAAACGGTTTAACTTTGCAAATCAAAAATATGAGCATGCACAAATCATCGATAAGCATAGATATTCTTCTGGATCCTGATAAAGTTCCTGAAAGTATACAATGGAATGCAACAGACAGCAGTGCAGAAATGGCACAGAAAGCAAAGGCAATGTGTTTGGCATTTTGGGACCCTTCAGATAAAACAGCCATGCGAATAGATTTGTGGACAAAAGACATGATGGTTGATGAAATGGGAGAGTTTTTTTACCAGATGTTATTTACCATGTCTGATACTTTTTTGAGAGCAACTAAAAATGCAGAACTCGCACTGGAAATGAAAACCTTTTCAGAAGGATTTATTAAAAAGTTTAGGGCTGCGCAGATAACAGAAAACGGGGCGTAGAATTTAAAAACAGACGAGTGACAAGGGATGACGGACGACGGAAAAATTATAATTAGATTTGGTTGTTAAAAATAATTTCGATGGTGAATAGTAAAAAGTAAATACCAAATTATTAAATATTAATAAGCAAATCTCAATACTTAAATCTCAATACTCAATACTATTTTATGAATTTAGAAACTCAAATAATGGCAGAGATGAAAGATGCCATGAAAGCTAAGAATGAAGCAGCTCTTCGCACCTTGCGTGCAATAAAAGCAGAAATAATAAAAGCAAAAACAGAACCTGGTGCGGGTGGAGAAATTGATGAAACTACAGAGCAAAAGTTTTTACAAAAAATGGTAAAACAGCGTAAAGATTCTTTGGAAATATTTGAACAGCAGGGTAGAGAAGATTTGGCTGTAAAAGAAAAAGAAGAGCTGGAAATTATACAACGCTTTTTGCCAAAACAAATGACAGACGAAGAAATTACAGCAGAAGTAAAAAAAATAATCTCTTCTACAGGCGCATCTTCTGCAGCAGATATGGGTAAAGTAATGGG
>JAYTCO010000052.1:0-2393 GCA_043736415.1 Ferruginibacter sp.
AGCAGCTATGTGCAACATCGTTGTGTCACTCACTTGTACGTCATACCTTTTTTCATCTTTAATTGTGCAACTTAAAAAACAAACAAAAAAACCGACAGAAAATTGTCGGTTTTTAAAGAGATGATAGATTAAAATTTTGCGCCTAAACTTATAAAGAAAGTTCTTCCATCTGCAGGCAATGCACCCGGACCCGGATAACCGCCAGCACGACGGGTAAAATATCTTTTATCAAAAGCATTGTTTAAACCTGCTTTAATTTTAACTGATTTATTTATTTTATAAGAACCGGTAAAGTCAGTCACATTGTATGAAGGAATTAAACCAACCTGCGCATTGGCTGATGGCTTTTCTGTATTATTTGCATCGCTATATGAAGAGCCAACTGAACTTAATTGCGTTGTAAAAACAAATTCTTTATAAGTAAAGTTTATCCCACCTCTAAAAATATTTGTTGGTGCATTTTCAACTTTTTTACCCTTTGTATTGGCATCTTTATGGTTGCTGCTATATTTTGCATCTGTATAACTATACGAGCTAAAAACAGAAACATCTACATCCTGTTTATTTGTAAATGCTTTTACAGGACTAAACTCTACAAAAGTCTCAATACCCTTGCTGGTACTCGCTCCTACATTTGTTACAAACCTTGTAGTTGTGCCTGTGGGTGTAATTGTTCCAACCCTGTTGTTGTATTGTAAATAGAAACTGCTTACATCAAACTGTAAATAATTTTTTACTTTTCCCCTGTAGCCCAAATCTAAATTGTATCCTTTAGCGTCTTTTAAATTCTGATCTATAATATCCGTTGTTGGCGGTGCCTGAAGATTGGCAAATTGTATAGGTCTGTATGCCTGCGTAAAATTTGCATAGGCTTCTGTTGATGTTGTTAGATGGTATTCTGCACCCAAGCCTGCCAATAAAAAACTTCGGCTGCGTTCAATATTTTGCAAAGGAATTTCTGTACCGTTAGAAGTATAACCATTTCTACCTTTTGCATTTCCCTGCAACCATTCGTAACGTACACCTGGGACAATTAATAATTTTTTACCTACCCGAAAAATATTTTCAACAAATACAGCCGCATTTTTTGATTTAAATTCTATGTTCCGTGGATAGTTTCCAATAACTGTAACATCATAATCCGTTCCTGTTGTGCCTTTACCGTCAGCCTGCCTGTAAGTTGTGCCGGTGTATAAACGCACACCACCTGAAATGGTATTTTTCATTTTACCCAAATTATAAGCCGTTAAAATTCTGCTTTCCAGGCCAAAGTTTCTATAACTATCCAAGGTTATTATACGATTGTTATATTGTTGTGTAGCAGCATTAATGCTGTCTTTAACAGTAATGGGTTGTAAAAATCCAACACTGTTTCGGTCGCCAATAGTTCCAAATAATTTTGTGTTCCAAACCGTTTTATCGTTTAGGTTTACGTTTGCAATTAATGCAGGTGTAGTCCATTTTATATCAAACCAATTGCGGGTTCTAAAACTTTGTCTGGCATCATTTTTTAATTGAGCATCGGTAAGCCCGCCCGCTTGCTGGCTTCGCATCTGCGCATGCATAATTTCTGCAGTAAGCGAAAATTTATCAGATATTTTATAAGTAAGGGTTGCAAATCCACTGTTAGTAAAATATCTGCTGTTTGCTCTCCATCCATCTCCACTCCTATGATCAAAAAATGAATAATAATTCAATTTGCCTTTTTTACCACCAATGGCATTGTAACTGTTTATTAAATTATTGCTGCCTGCAGTTTGTTGCGTTTCAAATTCAAAAGGTTTGTTTATTTCGCTGCCATTTCGCAAAATATAATTTACCAATCCACCAAACTGCGGTCCATACTGCAATGCGCCTTGTCCTCTTACTATTTCAATACGCTGCACTGCCTGCAGTGGAGGATTGTAATAAGCTTCCGGATAACCGAAAGGATCGGCAGCAATATCGTAGCCGTTCTGGCGAACATTAAATTCCCAGCTTCTGTTTGGGCTAAGGCCACGTGCGGCAATTCCTATCTGTATTCCACTTGCATCGCTTTCCCAAATATGTATACCGGGCACTTTTGCCAATACCTGCCGCATGTTATTTGTTACCACATTTCCCTGCACATTATCCAATACTATTAAAGTACTTTTTTTGCCTGCATAAATATTTGTCCCTACTATTTCGGGCATTTGCTGGTAATCGCTTTTACTGTTTTTGCCTACTACAGTTATATCGGGTAAATTTTTAATGTGGTTTGTGTCTTTTTGTACAATTTGTGCATTTGCAGCATTTAGTAAAACGCATAGTCCCAATGCGACCGTTATCATCATTTGCTTTTTCATCATCAGTTTTCTCATTTGGGCTGCAAATTGCAAAATCTCAATTGACTATTCATTATTTATCAGGAA
>JAYTCO010000053.1:0-2390 GCA_043736415.1 Ferruginibacter sp.
TGGTGGCGGTATGATAATTATATCCTGCAATAATTTACAGGCAAATACACGTAAAATAATTTCAAATGGTTTTGGAGGTGTGGCATGTTTTGAAGCTCCAGGATCAGATTGTCATGATGGCATGGGAGGAGGTGGTGCCGGTGGTACGGTTTTATTAACCGTAAATACTTTTGTAGATAATTTAATCGTATCAACAAATGGTGGCAATGGGGCAAATGTTTCGAGTACTGTTGCGTCAGCAGGAAAAATTGGACCCGGTGGCGGTGGTGCTGGTGGGTTTATGTTTTTGAGCAAACCGATCTTACCCCCACAATTAACTTCATTAAATCTCGGTGGTCAAAACGGTATTCTTGTCCTAGATAATAATTCAAATTGGGGTGCAACACCCGGAACAAACGGGTTAAATATTTTTAATCTAACGGTTCCTATCTCTACTATTGTATTTAAACCAAATATTGATTCCGTAAGAATTAATACGGCTCAAAGCTCCTGTACTGCTTTTAATTTTAATGGACTTGGTTTTACAAATACAAATCCAATTGCTTCTTGGCAATGGAGTTTTGGCGATGGAGGAACAGCTACAGGGCAAAATACTTCTCACAGTTATGCTACAGCCAGTACTTATTTAATTAAGTTAATCGTTACCGATATAAATGGATGTAAAGACAGCATTTCAACAAACATAATTTCAAATTCAATTTCTATTGATGCAGGTGCAGATAAAACTTTTTGTGGTAGCCAAACCGGTGTTCAGTTAAACACCAATACGCCTGCAACCGGTACTTTGTCTTGGTCTAGCAATCCTTCAACAACTATATCCAATATTTCTTCTCAAAACCCAACGGCGGCAGTTAGTGTAAACACTACTTTTTATGTAACTATTACTAATCCTCAAGGTTGTTCTGGTAACGATTCGATGAAAGTATTTATTAATACAATTCCTATTGTAAAAACACTGAACGACACTTCGATTTGTAGAGGAACAACTCTGCAGTTAACTACCACAGCAGGACTAAACTCATACCAATGGACCAATGGTTTGTTTGTAAGTGATTCAACAATATCAAATCCTTTTTTTATTGATTCTTTACCGAGAATTTTAATCGTTAAGGGCAGTAATGGATTGTGTATTGCAAAAGATACTATTACTATAAATATTAAGCCTTCTCCACTTGTAAAATCAATTCCTGACACTTTAATCTGTAGCAATCAAACAATTAATTTGATTACAACGGGAGCTTTGAGCTACAACTGGACACCTAATTATTTTCTTGACAGCTATTCTATTTCAAATCCAACATTTTTTGGAGATTCCAGTATTTTATATTTCGTTACAGGTACCGGTAGCAACGGTTGCAGTGCAACAGATACAGTAAAAGTTTCGGTTAATGTTCCAAGCGCATTATCACCCCCACCAAACAAAAGTTTTTGTACCAACAGCAGTGTAATACTGGATGGCAACAACGGAAATTCTTATGAATATAATTGGAGCCCATCAACTTATTTAAGCAATCCTTCAATAATTAATCCTACAGCAAACCCACCTGTAAATTTTATATACACGGTAAATATTAAAGATTTGGTTTGTAACTACGACAGTAATTTTTCAGTAATAGTTACTGCAAACCCACTACCGATATTAAATCTTACCAAATCGAATGACATTAATTGTGCATTAAATACTGCTAAACTTAATGTATCAGGAGCTGCACAATATATATGGGATGCCGCTTCTTCATTAAATAGTTTGGTTATACCCAATCCGCTAGCCAGCCCCATAATTACAACTGAATATATAGTAACAGGAATTGATAGCAACGGATGTATAAACAAAAATAAGATTGCAGTTCTGGTTAGTTTAGATAATAATAAATTTGATTTACCAAATGCATTTACACCAAATGGGGATGGAAAAAATGATTGTTTTGGGTTGAAAAATTTTGGAAGATCTCAAAAAGTTTATTTTATTATTTACAGCAGGTGGGGCGAAAAAATGTTTGAAAACAACGACATTAATTCCTGTTGGGATGGAAGGTATAAAGGACAACCGGTAGAAGCAGGAAACTACGTTTATTACGTGACAGCCAAAACAACTTGTGGAGATATCATTAGAAAAGGGAATGTAATTTTAATAAGATAAACATAACACCAACACATATTTATTGCACTTGTAAAATGAAAAGTAATATCCGGATGATTACTTATTTCTGTATTTAAAAAGCATTCGTTTTAAGAAAGGTAAACAGCGTTGCCATCTTTGTCTTCTGAAATATCTGATTACTTGTATTTTGTAAAGTTTTTAAAAATCAGTAGCAGAAGCCATTCAAACAATCTTGCGTCGTGAAAATTATCCAAAACCTTACGAAGCTTTAAAAGAACTTACAAGAGGT
>JAYTCO010000054.1:0-5647 GCA_043736415.1 Ferruginibacter sp.
GTAAAACTTATTATATTAAATGCGCTTAAATTCCTAAAAGACATATTGCCTATAATAGCCCCATTTGGGAAGGATATATTTTTTTTATTATTAAATGGATTAGTTGTATCATTAAAATTTACTCCAGATACAGTTGCAGATGTTACCCACTCTGTATTTTCATCATAGATAAACTTAATTGATAATGCTTCTGTAACCTTTCTTTTTATTAGCTTACCATCCTTGTCAAATGTTGCAAACAAGGTTAAATCAGCATTAGCTAATTTTTGAAAGTATGCTGCATCTTTTACAAGTAATACTCCTGTTTCATTTGCTTTTGCCTTATAGGTTGTATCAAGATTTAAGGTAGGTACTTGCGACTTTGCTAAAAATGGGATACATAAAATAAGTATCAATATTTTTTTCATAATTATTCTGTGTATAAAAATTTTTGTAATGATGTTTGATTCGGAATACTTAATAACCCCCATTGTGTATGCCCAAATGCAGCTACCCATAATTTACCGTCTTGCCCTGTTGGGACTACTACTTTATAAGTACCAATAATATTTGTACGCATTCTTGTTAATAGCTCACCAGTTGGAGGCCTAATACTCCCTCCATCGTTATCAGTTTGATTATCAAAATATGCTATTTCTTTTGTCCCAATAGGCACGTAAAAATATTTTAAGGGATAGGCAAAGTTGTCAAAATCGTCAGGCTCTGTATTTTGAAATAAAACTATACCGGGTGTATTAAAAGTTAATCTGCCAAGCCCTCCCTTTGTACTTATTAAATACTTTTGTCCTTCAACAATATTGAAATTAAAAGTTTTCATATATCGCAGATTACCGTTGGCTAAAGTATCAATATAAGTATATCCTGAATCAGCATCTATTGATTCGTCTAAATAAAGAGAATCAGAAGAAAAAACCTTTAATTTTGTTGCATTTATTGCAGGACCTGCATTAATAGAAACTACTCCTGTAAATGGTGCTTTAAATACTCCAACTGCACCACGAGAACTATTCCACGAACCGTTTGACATTGGCTCTGTATAACTAACTTTATCAAAATCAAATACAAAATCTGATATAGAATATTGAACGGGTAAGTCTGCTAAGTCTGCAATAAAGTTATTTTCAACTTCCTGCTCTGTTAATTGGTGTGTAGATATGGGTTCGGGTACGGGATAACCTAAATAACCTTGCCCTGTAAATGCTGTTGTTTGCACAAGCATTCTTTGATGTATAGAATAAATGTATTGATAGATATTATTATTGTCTGTTTGGCTTGTTCTATGCGCCATCATTTTCATAAAATGTACATAGGCTTTTACGTCATTTATTCTTTTCCATTCTATGCTGTTTTCGTTTACTAATTGTGTAGCATCGTTTAAATCTTTAAGGCTTAAATTGACTTCCGCTTTCCCTTGATAATTTAAAGACCACCTTTTATACATTTTTTTAATAGGTGCTTTTGCTGCGCCAAAACAATCTGCTAAATACTTATTAAAAAGCGTATCAATATTTTTAGTTAAATCCCACTCTAATTGTCCCGCTAACCACCATACATGACCCATTGGACCACTTGCATCTGTAGTCTCTATATTTACACCATCCACTTTATTTTCCTTCCAAAGTTTCAATCTAAAAGGGATTGTATAAATATTAAATTGTGGTAAACCTAAAGACCATTGTGTTATATTCCAATAGTCATATAAACCCATTTTCCCTTCTATATTTCTTGCCCATATTTTAACCATTTGGTCAGGCAAATAAGATGTTTGAAAAGCATACGGGATTATGATAGGGTAAACATTTTTTCTTAACCTAAATTTTGGAACGAGTGCAACAGTAGATCCATCGCCATAAGCGTAAGCCGTTACCTGTATTTTACTGTTATTCTCATCAAACATTTTTGCCACCTCATTTGTAAGCCACCAAGTTTTATCAGAGTTATTCCACTTAGGTATACCATCAAATCCATCATGTGGTAAAGGGTCATCATTTCCGCCCCTGCCATCTTCGGGGTCTGTACCTATGGTAGTAAAATTGTTTGCAGGATTATACTGTTTTTTTGCCCATGTTTTATAAACCTGTACTGCTGCTGCGCTGTCTATTTTTATCCTGCCTGAGTACCTGCCTTGTGCGCTGTTAAACCAATTAGGGTTTGCATCAAGTATGTCTTTATTTTCATAATAAAAAGCAGCACCCGAATGCCCTATATCGTAAAAATCAGCATTCATTCTTATTCTGCGCTTCCATGCATTCCAATTATTTTTATAGTTATAATTTGCGTCAATAGTGGGTAAAGGTGTTTCTAATCCACCCGTTCCTGCAAATATTCTATTCCTAAACGTTGGCTCTTTCCATTCCCCTGCAATGTTTACTTTGTTTAAAACCGTAGGATTGTGCAACCAATTTTCACCTGCACCGTACCAATGAATACCCAACATATCTAAATAGGTGTACACAGCATTTTCTAAACTTTGCTTTGTAGTGTATTTAATTTCTACCTTACTATTATTTGCTGATATATAAAATGCTTGCCCTGTACGGTTTCCTAATGCAACCTTTTCAATATTGATATTTCTGCCATCTTTATAGTCCTTTAAAACATCTTTTAAATCCTGAGTAGTTTCGTTTTCAATGTCTGCACTTACTTCAAATGGAACTAATATTACAACAGGAGGCGTTACAATAACCGTATCTGTTGGAGGAACTACAATTACTGTGGTATCTAAAGGAGGCGTTATGATTGTATCAATTATAATTGGTGGTATTACAACCGTATCTGTTATAATTGGAGGTGTTACAACAGTAGTATCATTGCAACCATTGCAGCCTGATAAAAGTATTGCTATAAATATGGTTATAATTATTCTCATGTTAAAAATCTAAATTGTTTGCTTGTGTAATAGTACCACCTGCACCAAGAGTTACGGCAAACGCTGTTGCCGTTGGTGAAACTGGGTATTTTGAATTGTAGATATAAATATCTGAGGCGTTTACCGTTAAGCTATAAGAAGGACTATTTATAAAACCACATCCTATAAATCTCATTTTTGGTGAATTGCTAATAAAAATATTCCCAACATTAAATTCACAACCTATAAACGCCATTCCGTTATTTGTATCTTGAATGTATAAGTTATGATTAACCGAATGGTTTGAAATTGTGTTGGCTATAATATTATGCCCATTATTAGGACCTGCATCTAACTTTATATTTATATCATTGCTTTGCAAAACACAACCTGTTACAGTTATATTCCCTGTTTGTATAAGTAGCCCTATCTTATTCTGCCCAAAAGTGCAAGCCGTAATTGTTATATATTCAGACCTTACGCCTAAGTTAATACCCTGTGAATTATTAGTAAAATAACAATTAGTTATTTGCCCGCCATTTGAAAAGCCAGTAGATATAAGTTCCCCATAAATTCCCCCACCACCGCCAGAGGAAAAGTTAGCACCTGCAAAATCTTCAAACCAACAGTCGTAAATCTTAAAACCTATTGAACCTGCTGATATATATATACCCGCATTACTGCCAAAGAAGTTTATATCTCTGCCTTTGCCTTGAAATAGGATATTTGAGATTTCACAATTTACTGCCGTTATTACCGCCCTATTATCTGTAAGCTGTTTAATTATTGATTTTCTGCCTTGTCCGTACATTTTTTGATTTGCAAGTAATTGAACTGCACCTGTAATGTTATATATTCCTGCGGGTACATATATAATTTTACCTGTTGCTACGGCTGCATTAAAAGCCGCCAAATCGTCTGTTGTGCCGTTACCCGTTGCACCGTAATCTTTTACGTTAGCAACTGCGGCATCTGTTGCTTGTTTAGTAGCCAATGCTGCATCTATTACAGCTTTTAAACTGTCAGAATAAGATAGAATATTAGATACTGAAAGTTTCTTTGTGATGCCCACATCTACTACAGGAACAAACATCCCTTGTCCTTTTCCAGTTGCAATTGGTAATTGAGAAATCTGTTGTGCATAGCTGTTGTATACAAAAAATACTAACACTGCTAAAATTGATTTTTTCATCTGGTTATATTATTATGTTGTTAAAATTGTTCCGTTTTCATTTAAAAGCACCTGTCCGTTTTCATTTAATAACGCATTAGCAGGTATAGTAGATACTGTTTCTATAAGTAATATTGTTCCGTTTTCGTTTAATAAAGTTGTTCCATTTTCATTAGTAAGCCCTGTTATTGGTGTTGGTATTCCACGTACTATTGCTAATGCATAAATACCATTATTGTAAGGGACTGAATAAACATCTCCTATTACTCTTCCTGCCGCAATTGCTGCTGCGTTATTAGCATACTCCAGTATAGTTCCAAACCCTGCTCCTGCTGGTCCTTGTGGACCAGTAGCGCCTGTATTTCCTGTTGCTCCTTGAGAACCTGTATTTCCTGCTACTCCTTGAGGACCAGCAGCTCCTGTTGCCCCTGTACTACCTGTAGTCCCAATATCGCCTTTCACGCCCTGAATACCCTGAATGCCCGTAGCTCCCGTAGTACCTGCTACTCCTGTAGCTCCTGTTACCCCTATATCTCCTTGTATGCCCTGTATACCTTGTGGTCCTTGAATACCTTGTGGTCCTGCTGCACCTGTTGTTCCTCCTGTACCTCCTCCTGCTGCGCCAGTTGGACCAATTGGACCTTGTATACCTTGAATCCCTTGCGGTCCTGCTGCACCATTTTGTCCAGCAGGACCTATTAACCCTGTGTTACCAATATCCCCTTTAATGCCTTGTATTCCTTGCCCTCCTGTTGAACCTGTATTCCCTTGTATTCCTTGAATACCAGTAGCGCCAGTCGGTCCTTGTGTTCCTGATGCAAAAATCATCCAATCTGCATTTGTTATACCTATTTTTAATTGATAAACAATAGTATCAACTGCCGCAAACATTCCTTTTTTACGCAGCCCTGTTGGTATGGCATTTCTTTCTGATAACGTACCGTAAACGTGCATACCCCCACGCTGCAAACTGTCGTAAGTTACAGGGTAATTATCTGCTGGGCTGTTACGATTTAAAGTTGCGGTAATTTTGGTCTGGGCAAAGCTACCAAAACTAAAAAACATACAAGCTATAAAAATTATTTTCTTCATGCGAACAATCCTCTCTAAACTTCTTACATTACCAAATGAACTTACTTTATAAAAGCCTTCATAACCTTTCACATCTATCCATATTTCTTTTTCCATTTTATTTAATTTACTAAGTATGTATCAATACCTCCAAACGTTGGGAATGGTGAAACTGCTATTGTGTATGAACTTATACCACCACTCGCATTAGTAAAACTTCTTGTTGTCTGATTGTATGTTACACCTAACCCATTTATAACTATATTAAGTATACCATAACTTGCAGGACTTGCAAACACAACAAATTTTGAACTTACTGGTGTGCTTAAGTTCCCGCTTTGATTTCTTGATGGCGAAAAAACACCCCCTACATTTCCGTTTAATGCATTAATTATATCTGCATCTGTAGGTGTTGAACTCGTTACAAATCCAGCATATATTTTATTCTGCCATAAAAATGTTGTTGTTGCCGTAGCTGTTTTGTTATCATCGGTTGTTACTATGTTGCTAAACGTACTGTTTATATTATTTTGAACATTTACCGTTTTTGTACCTGA
>JAYTCO010000055.1:0-5639 GCA_043736415.1 Ferruginibacter sp.
AAAGATCTTTTAATGGGATTGATTTTATGCAGATTGGATTGGCACTTGACGGATTTGAAAACGGTACAAAAAAAGAATATGCTTTTAAAGATTACTCCGGTCTTTTAAAGAATAAAGAAATTATTTACTATCGCTTAAAGCAAATTGATAATGATGGTAATTATACTTTCAGTAAGAATTTAATGGTGAGTTTGAAATAATAAAAATAAATAAAAGCGAGATTTGTCGCTTGTCAAAGATTGTAGTTTAGTTTCAGGGTAGGGCATATAACAAAAAGAGCTATCGTTTGTGGTGAACGATAGCTTTTTTTATTTTTTACCTACAATGATTGCATAGATTATATAGAACCATCCTAATATGCCATGTAAAATTGCCCACAGTATAGATTTGTTTCTTGACCAAGATATTACTACTGCTATTATAGTACCTAATCCAACACCCGGCGCTAAATATATGGGTTGATTATATCCATCATTAGGATTATTAGTTGTGCAGGATGCAAATAATATTATCAGAATTAAAAATGTAGGTAAATATTTTTTTATCATTATTATGCGTTTAAGATTATTGAATTTACAAAGAACAAGCGGCTATTTATTAATAACTGTTTCAATTATTTTTAGTTGTTGTAATACGTCCTCCGGTTTTATTAGCAATTCTCTTCCATATACAATTGCCTCGTAAAGATTTTCAAAAAGTAATGCCCAGTTTCCCCGTTCCGTATTTATTAGTTGTGAGGTGGTTTCACTTTCATGGTGGGTAAACATTGTTCCCTGTTGTTCTATCGGCTCAATGCCAAAACCTTTATCGGTTGGTTGCATACCCGCTTTTAAATTATCTTCCTGCACATCTAATCCATATTTAATAAATGAACCTTCAGAACCATGAATTATATAACGGGCAGATTGTTCGGGAACTATTAAACTGGAACGCAGGGTAACTTTTAATTTACCGTAATCCAGTTTTATATCAAAAGCATCCTGTATTAATGAATTTTTTCGTTGCGTAAACGATTGCCCCCAAATGTTTAATGGAATACCAAAGAGCGCAATGGCCTGATCAATTATATGTGCTCCAAGGTCATAGATAATTCCACTTCCTTCGTCATTTGTTTCCTTCCATTTTTTTAAATTTAATTCGGGTTTAAATCTGTTGTAATGAATTTCAAAGTTTAAAACTTCACCAAGTTTTTTACTATCAATTAATTTTTTTACAGTTAAAAAATCACTGTCAAATCTGCGGTTTTGAAAAACAGATATTATTTTGTTTTTTGATTTTGATAACGAAATCAATTCCATAGCCTGTTTGCTAAATGCTGTAAAGGGTTTTTCAACCAATACATGTTTGCCTGCATTTAAAGCAAGCTTTGCATAATTATAATGTGTTTTGTTTGGAGAACAAATGCTTACAAGATCAATAGACGGATCATTTAAAATATCTTCTATATTTTTTACCACATTTACTGAAGGAAAAAATTGTTTTGGGTTTTGATGATTGGAAAGAATAGTTTTTAAAAAGTAATTTTTATTGGCTTCAAATAACGGTGCCTGTAAATATCTTCCTGATAAACCAAAGCCGATAATTGCAACAGTAAGCATGCTGGAATGTTTTATAAAAGTAAGGGTGAAATTTACATAATAATTTATACAAAACAAGCCCCTCTGTAGAAACAGAGCGGCTTTAACGATTGCTTGTTATTCGAAATTTTTAAACTATTTTTATTATTATTTACTTTGTCATAAAACAAGCTGTGGCTAAATACAGATTGTTACAATGTTTCCCTTTTTGTTTCTGTTTAATTTGTTGTTTCTACATTAAAAGTAGTGTTGATAGTTTTATGGGTATAAATAACTTTACTTTCATTTTATTACCTTAAAATTTACTCTTTATTGCTGAAATCCTTTACTGTATTGAATTTTAAAATGGTAAATCAATTATGTCCAACAATTTTACTGATACTTTATTTCAACTTATTCGTTCTTTGGAAAAATCTGAAAAGCGACATTTTAAGTTGTACATAAAACGCAGTTCCGGCAATGAAGATTTAAAAGTGATTGAATTGTTTGACGCACTGGATAAGCTTACTAAGTACGATGAGGCATTGCTTTTAAAAAAATTAAAAACAATTGAAAAGCCACAGCTAGCTAATATTAAAGTTCATTTATACAAACAGCTTCTTGCAAGTTTACGTTTGCTTAAAAGTACAGAAAGTATAGATCTGCAATTAAATGAACAGTTTGATTTTGCACATATTCTTTATAAAAAGGGGCTGTTTTCTCAAAGTCTTAAAATTCTTGACAAGGCAAAAGAAACAGCAAAGACTAATAAAAAAGTAAATTTTTTACTTGCAGCTATTACGCTTGAAAAGCGTATTGAAACTCTGCATATCACTAGAACAATGCAAACACGGGCTGAACAATTATCAGAGGAAGTTAATGAAGTTAATGACAGAATAAACAAGCTTACAAAACTCAGTAATCTTGCCATGCTGCTCTACAGTTGGTTTATACAGAATGGCCATGCAAGAAACTATAGGGATGAAGATAAACTGGAAAAATACCTTAAAGCACATTTACCCGAAAACGCATTGAGCCCAAATGGTTTTTATGAAAAGTTATTTTTGTATCAAAGCCTGAGCTGGCATGCATATATTAAACTTGATTTTTTAAAGTATTACAGATACAGTCAAAAATGGGTAGATATATTTGGTGAAGAACCACTAATGATGCGAGTTGAAACAGGGCACTATATAAAAGGATTGCACACTCTTTTAAATGCACATTTTGATTTACGGAATTATCTGCAATTTAATAAAGTACTAAAACAGTTTGAAAAATTTGCTTTATCAGACAGAGTCAGGCTACATGATAATTTTCGCATGCAGGCTTTTATTTATATAAACAGCGCAAAGATAAACCAGCACTGTATGTTGGGAACATTTAAAGAGGGTATTGCCGACGTGCCTCATATTTTACAGGTCTTAAAAAAGAATGAATTATTTATTGATGAACATCGCATAATGGTTTTTAATTATAAAATAGCAAGCCTTTATTTTGGTAACGGTGATTATGATATTTGTATAGATTATCTGCAAAAAATTATCAATGAAAATTTTGGTGGTGAAAGTGATTTACAGGGTTATGCAAGACTGATGCATTTAATTGCACATTATGAAATTGGTAATTATGATTTGATGGAATACCTAACAAAATCTGTATACAGATTTATGTCAAAAAAAGATAATCTTACGTTGGTGGAAGAAGAGATGTTTAAATTTTTACGCAAATCATTTCATGTTACAAGAATTAAAATGCAGTATGAACTTGAAACTTTTTTAGAAAAAATAAAAGTTTTGGAAAATAACAGGTATGAAGCCAGAACATTTGCTTATCTCGATATTATTTCGTGGCTTGAGGCAAAAGTGTACAAAAAATCTATGGGTACTATTTTGTCAGAAAAATATAATTCAAGCCGCAAGCGTAATTATAAATAAAATCTCCGTAAAAAAATACTTGGAAATAATTGTATAGATTCCTTTAAACTACCTACAATAAAGGGTTTCAGACAATTATTTTATTATTTGAAATAATAAAAACACCTCAAACTTAATTTTATTTCCCTTTCAGCGGTTGTTATTTTTACATTGTTAGTAAATACTTTATAAAAAAGATATTTAATTACAAACTTCAAAAAATTTATAAAATGAAAAATTTAAAAGTATCGTTAGCTATTATTTGTTTGTTTTTTATAACAACAACTTTAAATGCTCAAATTGGCAGCGCAGTAAAAAATGAAGATAATTTTTCTGTAAAGTTTACAGGTATTCAGGATAATTACCTTTGTTTTCAGGTAGAAATAAAAGACATGTATAAAAACAGTGTTCTAAAAATAAGCGATAAAACCGAAGGCGAATTGTATACCCAAAACTGGAAAGTTAAATCACCTTACCAGGTTTTTAAGATTGAGAAAAAAGACGGGCAACAATTAATTTTTAATTTACAGACGGGCTCTAAAGAAATTACCAAAATATTTTCTGCAAAAACAAAAATGATAGAAAACACAATTGTGGAAGAAAATGGTTTGGTTGTTTTGTAAAAATTACAAACCGCAATTAATAAATTAAAAAAGTTAATTTGGGTTACAAGTTAATGCGTTGCAACTGTAGCAGAAAAAGCAACGCATTACTTGTATATTTTGGATAGTAAAAGATTACGGCCTAAAAGAAGTAATAAATTTTGGCGCCTTTCTTTTTTTAGATGCCTGCTCATAAGCATATGCCATACTTAATAATTTTGATTCAGTGTATGCAGTTGCTATAAAAGAAATTCCTATAGGTAATTCCTGTACAAACCCCATGGGCACAGTTATATGAGGAAAGCCTGAAATAGCTGCAGGCTGAGATAATGAAAACCTTGTATCATAATCTCCGTTTATTAAATCGATGCAACCTGCAAGGCCATTGGTTACGCCGCACAATGCATCAATATTATTTTTGCTCATTAAATCAGCAATAATTTTTCTTGACGAAAGTGTTTTAGCCAATGCATCTGTATATTCTTTGCTGTTTAAATCACCTTTGTCCTGACTGTTTATTAAAGTTTCCTGTTTAAAATAAGGCATTGCATTTGTTTCATTTAATTTATCAAAAGCAATTACATCTTCCAGCGATTTCATTTTACCATTCACAGATTTCAAATAACTGTTTAGGCCATCTTTAAATTCGTACAGCAATACCTGAAATTCAGCATTTCCAATTTCTTCTAAACTTTTTATTAAATCGACTTCAACAATTGTGGCACCTGAATTTGTAAGCTGTTGAATAGCTTCTTTAAATACAGCAACAATTCCTTCATGTCCCCGAAGGTGAGATTTTTCTATTCCAATTCTTTTTCCTTTAAGTCCATCTTTATCAAGAAAAGTTGTATATTCATTATAACTTTTTCCAGCACTTTCTTTAGTTATTTCATCTGCATAATCTATACCTGTTAATGCACCTAATAATATTGCAGCATCTCTTACAGTTCTTGCCATTGGGCCTGCAGTATCCTGTGTTTTTGAAATTGGAATAATGCCTGATCTGCTCCATAAACCAACGGTAGGTTTTATGCCGACCAATCCATTTATAGAAGCAGGCGAAACGATAGAACCATCGGTTTCGGTACCGATAGCAATTGCACAAAGATTTGCTGCTGCGGCTGCGCCAGAACCTGCGCTTGAACCTGATGGATTGCGATCAAGGATATATGGGCATCTTGTTTGTCCGCCACGGCTGCTCCATCCACTTGTAGATCTGCTCGAACGGAAATTGGCCCATTCACTTAAATTTGTTTTACCAATTATTACCGCTCCGGCTTCCCTTAATTTGGCAACAATAAATGCATCTTTGGTTGCTATATTTCCTTTCATTGCCAAAGAACCTGCGGTAGTCATCATGCTATCACCGGTATTTATATTGTCTTTAATAAGCACCGGTATTCCATGAAGCTGACCTCTAATCCGTCCTGCTTTTCTCTCTTTGTCCATAGCTTCTGCAATCTTCAAAGCATCTGGATTTAATTCAATTACAGCGTTAATTTTCGGGCCATTTTTATCAATTTCTTTTATTCGCTTTAAATACATTTTAGTTAATGATACAGCAG
>JAYTCO010000056.1:0-2380 GCA_043736415.1 Ferruginibacter sp.
CTAAATGAGTTATTACAGAGTCCTATCAATAAGAATGTCAAAGAACAAAAATGTGAACAATTAAAATTTGAATTAATTTAACGGGACACTAATGATTTATAATTACTTTTTAAATAAGAATAATACATACAATATAAGTTAATGTATGCTACATTTCCTCTTCTGAATCCGAATTACTGAATAAATAAAATCAGTTCGGCTAACGCAAGCATTATAATTACACAAATGAAATCCAAAGAATATAAAACTTAAAAAAATACGCTTCAATCTTATTCGAGTTAACTGCAAATCATTACCTATAAGATTCAAAAAACATTATTGATCCAAAGATGAATTGTTTGCAACGAACCTTCCCAAACCGTCCCAAACCTATAAAGTTCGATTTTATGTGATTGTATGTTTGTGAGAAATAAATGTACAATGGCAAATATTATCAAAATGGACACATGGCTTGCAGAAAATAAAGCAGTTAAAGGCAAGCAACTATTTCTTACAGAAAAGCAGGTTAGGTCATTTCCTCTTTTTGAGAATGCTACAGATGATGAAGTCCAAAACATTATCAGCAGCCTCCACGTTCTCTCTCTAATTACCTACGAATTCGTCACCGGTGAACTTAACCAACAAATGTTGGAGAAAGAAGCAGCTTAATTTAAAAAATATTACATAATATGTTGACTATCAATATATTTGTGTTATAAAATATTGTGTATGACAGACCAAAATTCTATTTTAAAATTTGCAAAAGGTGCAGAAGTAGCAAAACTCAGAAAGTCAAATAATTGTGTTATTTATACCCGGGTTTCTACAAAGGAGCAGGCAGATAATAATTTAAGTTTAGAAACACAGCGTAAGGGTTGTGAAGCTTACGTAGTAAAACATGGGTATGATGTATTATCATATTTTGGAGGTACCTATGAATCTGCTGCAAGTGACGAGCGTAAGCAATTCCAAAAGATGATTGACTTTTCAAAAAAAGTAAAAACAAAAGTTTCCTACATTATTGTTTACAGCCTAGAGAGATTCAGTAGGACAGGAGACAATGCTATTTGGCTATCACGCCAATTAAGAGAATTAGGCATATCAATAATTTCTGTTACTCAGCCTATAGATACTTCAAACCCTTCAGGCATTTTACAGCAAAATATTCTTTTCCTATTTGGGCAATATGATAACGATTTGCGTAAACAAAAATCTATGGCCGGTACAAGAGAGAAATTATTAAGTGGTCATTGGTGCACTAAAGCTCCTGTTGGTTATGACAATGTTCGAAGGAATGGGCAAAGTTGTATTGAAATAAACCCTACAGGGCATCTATTAAGGAAGGCATTTTTATGGAAAGCAAATGAACAGGCAAACAACACTGAAATAGTAAAATGGTTAGCTGCACATGGATATAAAACAAGTCTAAAATTCATGGGGCAAATATTAAGAAATCCGTTTTACTGCGGTTTACTGTCTCATAAAGCCTTAGGAGGAGAAATGGTAAAGGGCAAACACGAGGCACTCATTTCTAAGGAAATATTTTTAAAAGTAAATGAAATAAAGTATTGCAGTACGGGAAGCAAACACAGCTTAGAATTCGAAGCCACTCCATTAAAACTATTTATGAAGTGTGATGTTTGTGGAGAGTATATGAGAGGTTATCTGGTTAAGGCAAAAAACATTTATTACTATAAGTGTGACAATAAGAAAAAATGTTCTTGCAATAAGAATGCAAATCAACTTCACAAAGTTTTTGAAAACATGTTGCGTGAAATTTCATTACAGGAAAAATATATCCCTCTTTTTAAATTGCAATTAAAGACACTGTATAATGAATTAAATGAAAATAGAGATAAGCAAAATGAGGAGTTACAAAAGCAACTGATAGACTTAAAAAATAAGGTAGAAAGATTGGAGGAGAGGTATATAAACGAGGAGATAAAGACAGAGCTGTATGAGAAATTTAGTGAAAAATTTAAGGCTGAATCTTCAGAGATTATGCAAAATATTAATGCTTGCCCAATAAGTGCCTCGAACCTGGATTATTACATCTCAAGATCACTAGAACTTTGCACAAAACTCCCATCCTTGTGGGCTTCTAGCAATTTCAACGATAAGCAAAAACTTCAGAGATTGATATTTAGCGAGGGTATCTATTATAATAAACAGAAAGAGCAAACTCGAACCACTAAAATAAACTCCATTTTCTTATTAAATGCAAGCCTGAACAAGGTTTCAGGACAAAAAAATAACGGACTCCTAGGTGATTTCTCACTGGAGTCCGTTTCGGTATCGGGAACCAGACTTGAACTGCCGTCCGCCGAATAGGCGGATATGAATTTGATGCTCAATATCAATAATTAATGATATAAAATTCTCCAAATAAAAAAGCCCAAAC
>JAYTCO010000057.1:0-5628 GCA_043736415.1 Ferruginibacter sp.
AAGGCACATGGAGGAGAGATAAACGTTGAGACAAGGGAGGGAGAAGGAAGTAAGTTTATTATTCAACTGCCGCAATAAAAATTAAATTTTACAGGCAAATGAAATCAGTAAAAGCCAATCCAATTTACAATAAGCTACTTGTAGCCATTGGTCTTGCTATAGAAACAGCCAGGCAAAATGCTATTATGGCTATTAATACTGGACTGGTAAAAGCCAACTGGGAAATTGGCAGGCACATTGTCGAATTTGAACAACAGGGAAATGAAAGGGCAGAGTATGGAAGTGCCTTGCTGGCAAGGCTTTCAAAAGATCTGAGATTGCAGTTTGGCAAAGGATTTGGCAGGCGCACTATTCTTGATATGCGGAGGTTTTATCTCTGTTATCAAAAATGGCAGGCAGTGCCTGCCAAATTAAGCTGGACACATATTATCACATTACTTGCCATTACAGACGATACCGCGAGAAAGTTTTATGAAAAACAAGCAGTGTATGAAAACTGGAGTTATCGTCAACTGGAAGGGCAAATTGATTCTTCACTGTTTGAACGGCTTGCTTTGAGTAAAGATAAAAAAGGAGTTCTGCGGCTTTCAAAAAAGGGGAATATTATTACGCAACCTTATGAAGCAGTGAAAGACCCATATGTACTGGACTTTCTGAAAATTCCACAAAGCTACCGGATGACAGAGAAGCATCTTGAGCAAAAAATAATTGATAACCTCCAGCAATTTTTATTAGAGCTGGGAAAAGGCTTTGCCTTTGTAGCTCGGCAATTCAGGATTTCAATCCGCAACAAACACTATTCTGTTGATCGTGTATTTTATCGCCGCATTTTAAAATGCTTTGTATTGATTGATCTGAAAACTAAAAAGGTGAACCATGGTGATATTGGCCAGATGAATTTATATCTTAACTATTTCAAAGCTGAAGAAAATACAGAAGGAGACGGTGAGCCTATTGGCATCATTCTGAGTGCTGAAAAAGATGAAGTAATGGTGGAGTATTCCAAGGGCGGTATCTCCAATAAAATCTTTGTATCAAAATACCAGCTTTACCTGCCGGATAAAAAGCTGTTACAGAAAAGAATTAAATTAATTATGGATGAAAATTAAGCCTATAAAATTTGCACTAAAAATATCGGCATACCTGCTGCTATCCTCGATAAAATATTTCAACCATTCTTTAACACCAAACCAACCGGGCAGGGTACGGGCTTAGGTCTGTCGCTTAGCTATGATATAATTAAGGCTCATGGTGGAGAGTTGATGGTGGAAACGAAGCCCGCCCGAGCCGGCACGGACGGGGAGGGTGATGGAACAGAGTTTGTTATTCAATTGTCCACACCATAATAGCACACCAATAAGATAAGGTTAGATGAACGATCTTCTTATTCAAAATAATAAAACTAAATACTATCAAACACTTATTATTTTTCTCAGCAATTTTTAGCATCGTGTGTATGGGCTGCAGGCTACAGCCTGACCACATATCCTTGCCAGAAGATGACTATATAAAGCCTGTTGCTCATCCTTTTAAATTTGGTGAAGCGCAACAATTGAAGGCCATAGAGGTTGATCCTGACAGTGTCAAAATGCCCAAAGCCATCCCATTTGATTTAGACAGGCTTCCATCCAAACCATTTTCAATTAATGACTTCAAGCCGCTGAAAATTCCGGTGCAGCAAACAAAATTAGACTGGGATAATATACCTGATAGCATCATTAACATGGATGCAGTTCCAGCAAAAACATTCCGGTTTCAAAAATCAATTTTGCCAAAACCTCTTATAGTAAAAGCGGGTTTGCCTAAACTGGTTGCCAATACTACATCGGGTGTGCTTCAGTTCAGTGAAGAAGAAGGCCTACCCGGGGTAACGGTAACAGCATCCCTTGAAGATAAAGATGGAAGTATTTGGCTTGCTACTGACAAAGGGCTTTGCAGGTACATTGGTGAATACCTGTACATATATTCATTTGTTAATAAAACAATACAGGGAGGTTTTTATACCATCACCCGAATGACCATGGATAACAATGGTAACATTTGGGCAGTAACAGGGGGCGATGGTATTTATATGTTCAATACCAGTACAAACATCTTAATGCACGATCAATCCAAACTATTCAGTTCGGATATTATTTGCGACCATGCAGGCATTATATGGATAACAACTTTTCTGGAAGGCTTATTGGCTATAGACCTCACCAAAGGAACAGTGAAAAATTTAGGTAACTCTCCCATTCAAACCCCGGAAAATGGAATGTTGGCAATTGCAGAAGACCATTACAAGAATATTTGGATTGGCCATTATAATCATATCGGTATTCTTGATGCAGACCGCCATCGACTGAAAATAATTTCCAAAAAAGAAGGTCTCTTGCAAAACGTGATGTTTAAATTTTTAGAAGACAGTAACGGAGATATGTGGATGGCATGTTATGGTAATGGTTTGAATTTTATTTCATTAAAAAACAAAACGATCAATACCATTAATAGTAAAAATGGTTTTGACGGCATGGGTGTTGAAATACAGGAAGATGCCTGCAAACAACTTTGGATATTAAGAAGAGATACCTCTTACGTATTGAATAAAGAACGGACTGCTTTCAAACAAGTGCTGGTGGGTATTAAAATGCAGCAGGATCTTAAAGGCACTTCTACCATGGACAGGAATGGAAATATATGGATAGGTTCAATAGACAAAGGTGTTGTGATTATTGATACCAGGGGACCCTTGCCCGAACACCTGAATAAACAATCTGGATTAGTAGATAACGCCGTGTGGGGATTACTTGAAGATAAAAAACGGAATATATGGATCGGAACACAGCAGGGTATCAATATCTATGATCCGGTAAACAGGCAAATGAAATTTTTGGGAGTGGCACAGGGGCTTGGGGGCAACGGGTCGGGAAAGCTCATGGATGATAAACACGGAAATATTATAGCTGCAACGGGGGGTGGCTTTTCTATAATCAACCCCGATAAAAAAATAATAACCAATTATGGCATAGCACAGCACCTGCCTAACGACCTGCTTCCTTCCGCAATGGATAGTGCAGGTAACTTATGGTTTAATACTTATGTAAATGGAATTATTATTTATAACGTGGAGAAAAATAATTTTAAAACGATCAATAAAAAATCCGGGCTGACATCAAATCTATCGTGGGATATTATTACCGACAGGGCAGGACAATTTTGGATAGGGTCCGACAGCGGTATCAGTATTGTAAATACTGCAAACAACACGGTAAAATATATAAGAGAGCAGGAAGGGCTTTGCAACAATATAATATACAAATTGCTTCAGCACACTAATGGCGAAATATGGGCTGCTTCTCAAAAGGGTATTTCACTTATAAATACAGGTAAACTTACCATTACAAACCTTACTGCTTTAAATGGATTGGTGCCCGAAGCAGTATACGACCTGGTTGAAAGAAAGGGCATCGTATATGCCGGAACATCTGATGGAATGGTCGTTATAAATAGACCAGTAGCTACTATCAATAACAATGGGCAATGGAACTTTACCAATTACAGTAAAAGAGAAGGGTTTCCTTACAGTGATTATAACCAGGATGTTGGTATAGCTACCAGCACCGGGCAGCTATGGTGGGGTATTCAACCCGTGCTTACGGTTATTACACAAATACCGGTAACAGACACCGGGTTGCCCCACGTAAACATTACCGGCATAAATATTATGGACCAGGCTGGATCTTTTAATTCATACGCAGACATTTCATATAAAATTAACCGGGGCGATACGCTTTGGAATGAAACAAAATCAAAGTATTATCTTAAGAATACACTGCCAAAAGATTCCGGCTATGCAGTAAACAATCGTATTCACCGGGATAGTACAATTTCCACCTTTAATATACCGGCTGGCCTGGTGCTGCCCTACAACCAAAACTCAATTAATTTTTCTTTTGCAAACAACAATATCAATGCAAGAGAAAAAATATTGTACCGCTCTGTTTTAGAAGGTGCGGATACTGCCTGGAGCAATGCAACAGGTAAAAGCAACTCTAAGAGTTATTTTAACCTTGCGCCTGGAAAATACACCTTCAGGGTTTGTACCAAAGGTATTAATGGCTTATGGAGCAAGCCCGCCGAACTGGGCTTCACAATCAGCCCGCCGTGGTGGCAAGCATGGTGGGCTTATCTTCTGTACACGGGTTTGTTAGTCGCTGTAATATGGTCTTATTCGCAATACCGTTCTGCCCGTTTAAAAAAAGAAAACCTGGTGCTCGAAGAAAAAGTTGCCCAACGCACTGCTCAGCTAAATAAATCATTGTTAGAATTAAAAGCCACCCAAAGCCAACTCATCCAAGCCGAAAAAATGGCAAGCCTTGGCGAACTCACTGCCGGCATTGCGCACGAAATTCAAAACCCATTAAATTTTATCAACAACTTCTCTGATGTTAATACAGAACTGCTAACAGAGCTTAGGGCCGAACGCTTAAAGCCGAACGCAGAAAGAGATGAAAGTTTGGAAGCAAATATTATAAATGACGTTATTACTAACGAAGAAAAAATAAACCACCACGGCAAACGTGCAGATGCTATAGTAAAGGGAATGCTCCAACACTCCCGAACCAATACCGGGCAAAAAGAGCCAACTGATATTAATGCTTTGGCAGATGAATATTTGCGCTTAAGCTATCATGGACTAAGAGCTAAAGACAAAGATTTTGATGCGAACTTTAAAACAGATTTTGATGAACACATTGGTAAGATAGAAGTTGTTCCGCAGGATATAGGAAGAGTATTGTTGAATTTATTTAATAATGCATTTTACTCGGTAAATGAAAAGAAGAAACTACTGAACGGAACCTTTGAACCATTAGTTACAATTACCACAAAAAGAACGGACGGCAAGGTAGAAATAGTAGTAAAAGATAACGGCCCCGGCATCCCGCAAAACGTTTTAGACAAAATCTTTCAACCCTTTTTTACAACCAAACCAACAGGGCAAGGCACAGGGTTAGGTTTATCGTTAAGTTATGATATTATTAAAGCTCATGGCGGGGAGTTAAAAGTGGAAACGAAGGAGGGAGAAGGAAGTGAGTTTATTATTCAATTGCCTGTTAGATGAACGGGAGTGATTGGACTACATGGTAATAAAATGCTATTCTATTAAAATCATCTAAAAACCAAATCAACGCATGAAGGCAATACATAAAGTCTTTTATATTTTTGCTTTGCTGTTGCTTTGGCTAACGCTACCTGCCCAGCAAAACAACCTACCGCCGCTATACACGATTACATCGGACACCTCTGCTGAACAGGCATTAGCGATTAACAATTATCAGATACTGGAAGACAAAGAAGGCAAATGGCATATTGAAGATGTAAGCAAACCTGCGTTCGCTACGGCATTTCATTTTAACGACATAAAGCAAGGGGGCAAAAAACTTGAGGGCATTTACTGGATTCGATATCGTTTAAAAAGCGTTCTGAGTCATCCAGTTAATATTTTATTGGAAACCAATAGCGAGTACAACGACTTTTACCTGTTTCAAGACAGCGGTCGTTATACACATCTGGTTACAGGATTTTTCGCTCCCTGGGAAATAAAAGCTGGTCTTAAGGCCATCAATGCCATACCATTATTTTTGG
>JAYTCO010000058.1:0-13438 GCA_043736415.1 Ferruginibacter sp.
CAGTCATCGCAACGCAGCACCATACTGGCAACAAGACCAAGCAATTCTTTTGTTTTTACATCTAATGCACCTGCAGCGTAGGTATTGGTATCAAGGTTCCACAATCTTTTTATTACAAGATTTTCTTTGCTTAAAATTACCTCGTTCATCTTCGTGCGGTAATCATTAAACTCATTTACTAATTCACTCATTGTTTAAAATTTAGGCAACAAAGTTATACCAATAGAGATAATTATAAAAGCCATGCCTGTACCAAAAGAGAAAATCGTTACAGCACAACCCATCATCCTAATTCATTTAATTCAAAAATTCCATGTCTTCTTCAGTCAGCACAATCTCCCCTGCTTTCATATTCTCATTAAAATGTTGCAGGGATGATGTGCCCGGTATTGGTAAAATAAGCGGAGACTTATGCAGCAGCCACGCAATATTTATTTGTGCTTCTGTAAAATTGTATTTGGCAGCAATTTCAGCAATGCGGTTATCGTTTTTGGGCATAGAGGCAAACAAAGAAAAATAAGGAATAAGCGGAATATTATTTGCCTCGCAAATGTTGAGTATTTCTTCGCCACCACGGTTTTCGCCATGTTCACTAATTAATGTTGTACGCTGCGCATGTCCATACATATTTTCCACCGTAGCTACATCGCCCAATGCAATGGCAGTCTGCAATTGCTCAGGTGTTACGTTGCTAACACCTACATGTAATATTTTACCTTCGTCCTGCATATCATACATGGCTTGCATACTTTTTTCAAAGGGGGTTTTAGTGTGAGGCATTACCCTAAAATGCACAAGTTGTATCTGGTCTTGTTTTAATGTGCGCAAATTATTCTCAATACTTGTGCGCAGGTTTTCAGGTGTGTCAAATAAAGTCCAGCTTTTATCAGGTAGCCTTGCAGCACCCACTTTGGTACAAATAACCAAATCATTGCTGTATGGGTAAAGCGCTTCTGCAATCAGGCGATTGGTAACATCTTCACCATAATAATCTGCAGTGTCTAAAAAGTTTACACCACTGCTGATGGCGATTTTTAAAAGTTCCAGTGCGCCCGGTCTGTCGGCAGGCTCACCATATATTCCTTCGCCTGTTAAACGCATGGTACCATAACCTAAACGGTTTACAGTTAGCGGATTTTTAGCGTTCGGGGCAATGGTAATGGTAGGTTTATTGTTCATGGAGTGTATTAAAAGATTTATTTGTGAAGCGTCGACATAAAAGTAAAGAGATAATCTGCAGCACTGGGTATTTATCAATTACCATTTTAAAAAATAATGAAAGTGTTACACATAAACCTGCTTGCTCAATAACGTTACCTTAAAAATTATAATAACTTCTTTTCTTTAGCGATTTTAGGAATTTTATGGATAAACAGTTTACGAATTTGCCATTAATAATTGAGGATTGTCAAGGTACCCTATCCGCTTTAAAAGAAATACAGGTTGTGACATACAAAAAAATCGTAAAGCATGCTAACCTAATTCCTAAATTATTTAGCTT
Organism: Ferruginibacter sp.; assembly: GCA_043736415.1. Taxonomy (GTDB): domain Bacteria; phylum Bacteroidota; class Bacteroidia; order Chitinophagales; family Chitinophagaceae; genus Ferruginibacter. The sequence continues at coordinate 1,502 of JAYTCO010000058.1, forward strand.
TTACTTTACTAAATATATTAGCTTGCAGTATGAAATTGCAAGCAGCTATAATAAAGAAGTCTACATTAATCCCCTTATCAGACTTTAAAATTCCTGCAGGTTTCCCTTCACCTGCATTAGATTATATTGAAGACAGAATAGACCTTGCCCAACAACTTGCACCCCATCCACTATCTACCTATTATTCTTATTGCGAAGGCGATTCAATGCTCGATGCCTGCATTCCACCCAATGCTATTTTAGTTATCGATAAATCGCTCACAGCAAAAAGCGGTGATATTGTTGTAGCTTTTTTAAATGGTGGTTACACGGTTAAGTACATAAAATTTGAAGCCGGTAAATGCTATTTAATTCCTGCAAATAAAAAGAAAAAATATCCTGTTATAGAAGTTATAGAAGAAATGGAAATGATTGTTTGGGGAGTGGTAACAAATGTAGTTATTGATACAAAATATATAAGACTATGTACGCTCTAGTAGATTGTAATAATTTTTATGTTTCCTGCGAAAGAGTATTTAATCCCAGCTTAATTGGTAAGCCTGTAATTGTTTTATCCAACAACGATGGCTGTGCAATATCCCGCAGTGATGAGGCTAAGGCATTAGGGATTGAAATGGGCGCCGTACCACATTTAATGAAGGAACAAATTGAGCAGCATGGCGTAAAAATGTTCAGTTCTAATTACACCCTGTATGGAGACATGAGTGACAGGGTAATGAAAACACTTGCTTCCTTTGTCCCACGCATAGAAATCTATTCTATTGATGAAGCCTTTTTGGATATGGGCAATATGCCTTTTACCGATTTACTACAGCTTGGGTCAACAATAAGGTCAACAATTTTTAAGAATACAGGCATACCTGTTTGTGTGGGCATTGCACCTACAAAAGCACTTGCAAAAATGGCTAACAGGTACGCAAAAAAGAAGAACAAAGCAGTAGGTGTGCATTGGGCAGCCAACCAGTATTTAATAGATGAAATGCTTGAGTATACCGAGGTTGGCGATGTATGGGGCATTGGCAGACAATATGCATTAATGCTTAACAGAAACGGTATAAAAACAGCCATGCAATTTATTAATGCGCCCGAAGATTTTGTACGCAGCACCATGAGTGTGGTAGGTTTAAGGTTACACAATGAGTTAAAAGGAATACCATCTATTGCATGGGAGTTTGAGCCGCCTGCCAAAAAAAATATCTGCACCGGCAGGTCGTTTGGCTCTATGATAACCGATAAAAAAATAATACAGCAAGCCATGAGCAATTATGCTGCTACCTGCGCACTAAAATTAAGAAACCAGCAAAGTGCAGCACAGGAGGTAAAAGTGTTTGTACATACCAACCCACACCGCACGCAGGACCAGCAATATTTTCGCTCCGTAGTTATCCGTTTTGAAACTGCTACCAACAGTACAACCGAAATAATAAAATATGCATTAAAGGGTTTTGAAGTTATTTTTAAAGAAGGAATAAAATATATGAAATGTGGTGTTGAATTAAGAGGTTTTGTACCCGAAGAAAGCGTACAGTTAAACCTGTTCTCCGGTGTAGATAATACAAAAAATAAAAAAGCTGTAATGGCATTAGATAAGGTAAACAAAGCCATGGGTAAAGATCTGGTAAGGTTTGGCATACAGGGTTTTCAAAAAAGTTTTAAAGCAAGAGCAGCGCACTTATCACCCTGCTACACCACAAACATTCACCACATTATCAGAATTAAAAACTAATGTTTCAGCCATTCGAACTGTTTCAGCCATTGTTTATAAAAAGACTTATAAAGCTAAACAAAATATATATCGTTTCTCAGAGTTACAAAGCAGGTATCAGTGATTTTGAAGAAGGAAAAAATGCATCCATTTTACTTACAGATTATGATGATATCGGTTTAGCCAATATTCACAAGGCAGCAGTAAAAACAGATAAATACGCAGCTGTCATTCACCTAAATAATCCTGCACATCTGCAAAAATTAAAAGACATGCTTGAGCCAGATGCGGAATATAAAATATACTGGTCTGTGGTAAAAGATATGGCTGCAATTAAAAAAACCATAGATGTAAAATACACCGATAACATACGTCGGTACATTTTAAAAAATACCAATTGGCGTATTGCCGGCAATGAAATTATACGGCCACAACTCTCCGTAATATTCGGAGAGCTTTTTGTTTTTTTAAAACGTGGGGCACAGGAATTGCGGGTTAAGTTTGAAGAAATAGAAAAATCTTAAATCATGTGTTACGATATCTCTTTTACAGTTCTCATTAAAAAGTTAGCTGATTATTTTCCTGATTTAATATTTGATGAACAGATAGAAATGAATTTTGAACCCGTGCACATCATTGGGCATAATTACGGCAACCATCCAATTATTTATAAAAACAGAGAAGATGAATTACTGCATTGCCGGTTAATGGAATGGGGCTGCATTCCTTTTTATATAAAAGATGAAGAGGGTTTTAAAAAGCAACGTGCAACCATGCTTAATGCACGCAGCGATAAGATTTTGGAAGACCCTAAAAGTTATTGGTATAAAATAAAAAACAGGCGCTGCTTAATACCCATAACGGGCTTTTATGAACACCGAGAAGTGAAAGGATTAAAAAAGAAAATACCTTATTTTATCGGGTTAAAAGATCAGGAAACATTCTTTTTACCCGGTCTGTATTCTGTAACTGAACTGCCCAACAAAGAAACCGGCGAGGTAGAAAAACGATTCACATTTACTTTAATAACCCGTGCGGCAAATAAACTGATGGCGCAAATACACAATGGCGGCACAAACAAAAACCGTATGCCATTAATGCTCACATTTGAGCTTTCTAAAAAGTGGGTAAATGATGAAATAACATTAGAAGATTACAAGGCAATACTTGCTTACGAAATGCCCGTTAACAACATGCATTACAAAACTGTTTATTCCATACGCACTACAGAACAAAGGCCAGATGAAAAAGCGAAGAATGAATTATATGTGTGGGAAGGTGTGGAGGAGATAATGATTTAGAGGACCATATTAATTGCTGATAATTTTTATAATACGGCGATTAATACATTACATCTTTTTACGCATACTACTGCTGAGTAAATGATTATTTAATTTTAATTGAAAGATTTATTGTTACGTATCCATTCTTAATAAAAGATTTATTCAAATCAATTTGAAAGAAACTTTTTACAAAAACTAAACCTAACAAATCATTTAGTTGAAAGACAGAACAGTATTGCAAAACTCCATTTTGACTTTTAAAATAATAAATATCTTCAAATTCCATTTTACCATCAAAAACATTTGATGACCCAATATTTGAAAAAAGCAAATATTGTAAATACTTTTTTAGTTGATGCTTTATGTAATAATCGCCATTCTTTTTCAAAACTAAATTTTCAAACGATTGTTTTAAAAGAATTGTATTTAATGATTTATTCCTTTCTTGAATTATTCCCAAAACAATATTTGATAGAATATTTGGCAAACTAGATTCTATCATCATTAGGTTTAGTTGTTGTGTCGTGTTCTCTAATCCATTAAATCTTAGTAGCTCCTTATTCTCTATATTTTTTATATCTGATCTATAACAATTTTCATTTAGCTCATAAACAAAGTTATAGTCTGCCAAGTGGAGATTTTTCAAGTGAATAAAATTGCTGTCTAGCATATTAAATTTTATTGAATAATTTTTTTTTACAAAATGCAAATTACTAAATGACCCTTAAAGTCCGTTGTATTATAAGTCACATAGGTTGAAATTACATTTATGGATATTAAGATTAAAGTGGGGCAACGAATTAAGGAACTAAGAAAAATTATTTTGCTTTCTCAAGAATCTTTAGCCAATAAAGCAGATGTAGACAGAACCTATGTGACAGATGTAGAAAACGGGAGAAGAAATGTTTCTGTTGAAATATTAGAAAGATTAATAAATGCACTTGAAGTAACTGTTTCTGAATTTTTTAATTCTAAAGAATTTAAGAAATGAGTCAAGCTTATTATCATGCAAGAATAGAAGATTTTTTAGTAACAAATAAAAATGAGGTAATTGGAATGTTAAATAAAGGTGGAACCACTTTTACATCCCAATTTACAATAGCAACGACTTCCTGGAATAGCTGTATTTCAATATTAAAAAACTCGTTAACACAACTCGGTGATGCTTATAAAGAATCAAATGCCTGGTACATTTTATTTGAGTTTGAAATTCCTCGTTTATCGAGTAGGATAGACGCAGTTATTATTGCAGAAGATATAATTTTCGTAATCGAATTTAAACTTGATCGTAGGAAATATGAATTAGCAGATATTAGACAAGTCCAAGATTATACGAATGACCTTATAGATTTTCATTCTGAAAGTAAAAGTAGAATTATTGTTCCTTTGTTATTAGCACCTCTTGCAGATTCTATCCTTAACCAACTTTTTTTACATTCTACGGATAATTGTATAAAATCAAATTCTAAGAGCCTCTCTTCTGACTTGTTGAATTTCTATTTACAAAACCACAATTCATTAAATCTACTCATCAATCCTATTACATGGATGCATGGAGAATATAGGCCAACACCTACAATTATTCAAGCTGCAAAAGCATTATTCGCAGATCAAAAAGTAGAAACAATCAGTAAATTCGGAGCAGAAGAAATTGACTTAAATAATACTTCCCAATATTTAATTGATGTCATAAAATCTGCAAAAGATAATAATAAGAAAATAGTCTGTTTTGTTACCGGAGTTCCGGGTGCAGGAAAAACGCTTGTCGGACTTAATATAGTCCATGAAAAAAATCAGTTTGGAGGAGAGGAAATTAATACTGCTTATTTTTCAGGCAATGGTCCACTTATAAATGTATTAAAAGAGGCCTTAACTAGAGATCATTTTGAAAGACAAGCCAATCTTTATAGACTTAATAAGGATTTTAAAAAACCTTCCAAAAAAGATTCCATTAGAGAAGTAAAATCAAAAATTCAAAACCTCCATCATTTTATAAAAGAAGGAATTAGAACTACTTCACCACCAAACGAAAAAATAGTAGTTTTTGATGAAGCTCAACGCTGTTGGGATGCTATTCAATTTTTCAATAAAACTAAACAGAATCAAAACAGAGAAAAGAATCCGTTTGAAATCCAAAATAAATCAGAAGCAGAGTTATTATTTGAGTTCATGGATAGGCATAAAGACTGGGCAGTCATTATTGCTTTGGTGGGAGGAGGGCAGGAGATTAATACAGGTGAAGGAGGCATAGCAGAATGGGGCATAGCAATATCAAATAAATTTAAACATTGGGAAATACATATATCCGATGAGTTATTGAAAGGTGATGAAACTACATCAAATCAAAAACTTTTTAAATCAATACCATTTAATGTTTCAATTCATAAGAATGCCAATCTTCATTTAAATGTTAGTCGACGATCCTTTAAAACAAATGATTTAAATAATTGGGTAAATGCTGTTTTAGAAAATAATTCAGAAAGAGCCTTTGAGTTATCGGTTGTGGTAAGAGATAATTATCCTCTTTATTTAACCCGAGATTTAAACAAGGCGAAGCAATGGTTAAAACAAAGGAAATCTGGAAATAAAAGGATAGGTCTTGTTGCTAGCTCGGGCGGCTTAAGACTAAAACCATATGGTATAAATGTAAGGGAGGAAGTAGATGAAGCTCAATGGTTTTTAAACAATGAACTCGATGTAAGATCTTCCTTCTATCTAGAGATTGTAGCTACTGAATATAAAGTTCAAGGTCTTGAATTAGATTGGATAGGGATATGTTGGGATGCAGATTTAAGAAAAACAAGTACGGGTTGGGATTATAAAAATTTTACGGGGACAAAATGGAATAATACAAGAACATTATCGGAACAAACATTTCTCTTAAATACTTATAGGGTTTTATTGACAAGGGCAAGAGAAGGTATGATCATTTTTGTTCCTGCGGGAGATGAGAAAGATGAAACTGGATTACCTGAATTTTATGATCCACTTTTTATATACCTGAAGACCTGCGGTATGATTGAGATATAGAAATGCAACTTGCCCCCTTTAGTGGTTCAAAAAACCTCCCCCAAATTTATAAAAAACCCACTTGCACCATTTGCACCAAATGCATAGTCAATGGCTATATTGGTGCGGGAAAGTTTATTAAACTGAATACGCAAACCTGCGCCAACCGCCGGTAAAACCTTTTCAAATTTATTACTGATGGGCTCGGTAAAACTTTCAACATTCCCAAAAAGTACGCCCCCAAAAAGTTGGTTTCTGGAAATTCCAAATCGATATTCAGATTCAAAATAAAGCATGTTCTTGCCTCTAAAACGGCTTTGCACATATCCTCTTCCGGTATTGTTGTACGTATCCCAACCGGTGCTCGGCAAATCTAAATAAGGGGTTTTGCCGCCAAACGAAAGCCAGTTATAACTCCAAAATGCCAATACATTTTTGTTATGCCTGTTTAGCTTAATGTACTTGCGTACATCTATTTTTACCAATTTTGCTTTATTATCACTCCCTAAAAAAGAAAAATTGTTGCGGTAAACCCCGCTAGCATAAAAGCCTTTTTCTGGATTAATCGAATTGCGTCTGTTATCGTATAAAAAATTTAGAGTCAAACCAGATGATATTGATTTTCTATTATAACCATATTTTGAAAAATCAGAAACTGTGCTGTCGTAATTTCCTGATTCAACAATATTCCAATGGTAATCTGTCTGAAAGCCGACACCTAAAAAAAAATTCGGGCTAATATTTTTAAGAACCGATTCATAAAAATGAAGGTAGGAATCATCCACAGGATTGGTTTGATCTTCTGTTGTGTAACCTCCCAGTCCATAAGTGTCTTCTGGAAATTTATAGTATCCCCAATCCCCTTGAAGGATAAACTTATTTTTTTTTGTCCAAATATTTGTTAGTACGGGAACCAGTATTTGGTTCTTTGCTGTATAGGCAATATTGGCTACAATGGAGGACAAATTTGTTTCTTTCTGATCACCTGTATAAAACCCAATATTACCCGATAAATCTATTTCAACCCCCGTTTGTATTGTGTAAGCTGCAGACGGCACAATAGATATATTGTAATGATTTTTTTTGGTCGTTTGCTTTACTGTTTGCTGCTTGTGGTTATTAAAAATTTTATGGTACACATCTAGCAAATCTTTATTTTGGGATGTATCAAAATGCTTCATTTTTATAGAGGAAGTATCATTTTGTGCCTGCACCGTATTGAGGCAAAAAAACAATGGAGCAAATAATAAAATAATTATTTTTTCTTTTAGAATATTCATTCGGTTGGTTAGACTTTACACACCGTTATTAGTTAAATATAACTAAGCAGTTATTGCAAAAGTATTGGTACAGATTTTTATAACATAAGCATGTCTTATCCAAATATGGGTTTATTTTTTTAAATGTTTAAATTTTCGGAATAAAAACCTGTATTTTTTATCAACGTAGTTAAAAACTATAATTTAAATACAAGACACATCACTTCTTCCCTACTCCAATGACTTGTATCGTTCTCACGAAACACATGATAGTATACTGTGTATTATTCTCCATTATACTTACCATCACCAACTTTTCACCCAAGGCTTACCCAACCATCCTTCGGTGGTTACCCTACTACAAGCCATTAGAAGCCTGTACATTACTTTACACGAAGCTTATGGTAATGTATAAAAATTGCATAACCCTCATTCCTAATCCGCAATTCGTAATTCATCCTTTCCAATTCCATTTACACTTTCTTACCTTTGCCAACTCAAAACAACACAACAAATAACCATGGCAGTTACACAGGAAGTATTACAGGAGGTAGTGATAAAATTTGCCGGCGATAGTGGCGATGGTATGCAGCTTACGGGCACACAGTTTACCAACAACAGCGCTATGATGGGCCTTGATCTTGCTACGTTTCCAGATTTTCCCGCAGAAATACGAGCCCCGATAGGTACGCTGCCAGGCGTGAGCGGTTTTCAGTTGCGCTTTAGCAGCGACCGAATTTTTACACCCGGCGATGATTGCGATGTACTTGTTGCCATGAATGCCGCAGCATTAAAAGTAAATTTAAAAGGCCTTAAAAAAGGCGGAAAAATAATAGCCAACACCGATGGGTTTGATACAAAAAACTTAAGGCTTGCCAATTATCCCGATGGTATAAACCCGCTTGAAGATCATAGCCTTGATGGGTATGAACTGATAAAAATGGATGTTACCAAAATGACCCGGGAGGCATTGAAGGAAATTACCATGGGCACCAAAGAAAAAGACCGGGCAAAAAATATGTTTGTACTTGGTTTTTTATATTGGATGTACAACCGCAGCATGGACAATACCATTCGTTTTCTTACAGAAAAGTTTGGTAAAAAACCCGAGATACTGGAGAGTAATGTAAAGGCACTGCAAAGCGGTTACAACTTTGGCGATACTACCGAAACTTTTTCTGCACGCTACTCCGTCCAAAAAGCCATTATGGAGCCCGGCACTTATCGTTCTATGATGGGCAACCAGGCTTTGAGTTATGGGCTTATTGCTGCATCGCAAAAAAGTGGCTTACCGATATTTTTAGGTTCTTACCCAATTACACCGGCGTCAGATATTCTGCATGAGCTTAGCAGACACAAGGCTTTTGGTGTAAAAACTTTTCAGGCTGAAGATGAAATTGCTGCTATAACCAGTGCCATTGGCGCAAGCTATGGTGGACTGCTCGGTGTAACCACAACGAGCGGCCCGGGTATGGCGTTAAAGGCAGAAGCCATGGGGCTTGCAGTAATGCTGGAAATACCTTTGCTTATAATAAATGTGCAACGTGGCGGCCCAAGCACAGGGCTACCAACAAAAACAGAACAAAGCGATTTAATGCAGGCATACTATGGCAGAAACGGCGAGTGCCCAATGCCTATTGTTGCAGCGAGCACACCAAGCGACTGTTTTACTGCAGCATTTGAAGCGGTTCGCATTTCGGTACAGCACATGACGCCCGTTATTTTATTAAGTGATGGTTATATTGCCAATGGTGCCGAGCCATGGAAGTTTCCGCAGAGTGCTGATTTGCCTGAAATAAAAACAGAGTTTAAAACTCAGCTAGGCGACCATGAAGAAAAGTTTCAACCGTATTTAAGAGATGAAAAACTCGTACGCCCTTGGGTAATACCTGGCACGCCGGGAATGGAGCACCGCATTGGTGGCCTGGAAAAACAAAACATTACTGGTAACATCAGTTACGACCCCGAGAACCACCAGCTGATGGTAAAAATAAGACAGGAGAAAGTTGATAAAATTGCTGATCATATTCCCGAGCAAAAATTAGATAGCGGTCCGGAGAAAGGAAAAGTATTGGTACTCGGTTGGGGCAGCACGTATGGTTCGCTTAAAAGTGCATGTGCGCAATTGCAGGCAGAAGGTGCATCAATAGCGCATGCGCACATCCGTTACATAAGGCCTTTCCCAAAAAACCTTGGTGATATAATTAAGAACTTCGAGCGTGTTTTAATACCTGAATTAAACAACGGCCAACTGGTAAAAATAATAAGAGATGTTTATTTAACGGATGCCATGCCTTATAATAAAATAATGGGTATTCCATTTACCAAAGTAGAACTGGTAGAGAAGATGAAAGAGATGCTGGCAGATTAAAATACAAAACACTTTGTGTTACAAAATATATAGGTACTAAAAAGATAACATAAAAAACCAGTATAGTTTTTATTTGGAAAGGGTATAGGTATCCTGTTTTATTTTGGCTCTTTTGTAAACATCGTTAAATTCTTCAATGGATTTAAATTTTAATTGTTCTATAATTTTATACTCATAAAACACTTTAAACGATTTACTTTTAAACGGCCACGGTTCTACACAAATTTCTTTATTGGGCTTGTTATGCACCGTGTTCATTATTCCGTCAGGGCTTTGGGAAATGTCCATTTTTTTGCCTTCGTGCTGTATTTTATCCAGGCAGATTAAAAGCGAGAAAGCATCACCCCATTCTAAAAACCTACTAAGCCTGTTTTCATAAGCTTTATCAATTTGTAAGTCTTTTAAAACCCTTGTACGGTATTTTTCAAGGTCTTTTAAAAATTTATCCAGCACTTTGTCTGTGTTTCTTTTTTCACTGTCGTATAAGAATTTAATATGCAAAGAAGTGAGTAAGCCATTAAGGCGGCTTTTAGACTTTGCGATTTCCATTAAGCTGAGCATGGGGTTAATATCAGTTTTATTGTTGCAGTCTGCAACTACAAAACTTCGGGGAGCGCCGGCATCAGTGAGGTTTTGCGGAGCAAGCATTTCCATTACTCCATCATCATGCTCGGCAATTGCAACGAGTGTAGGCAGCAAAATGTCTACAGGCAAATCAATATCGTATTCATAAGCTAACATACCGGCAAGCAACCCGTGTGATCTTTGTGTAATAATTTTCCAACCTTGCTGATGCGATAATACAATCATAAAATTAATTAAATGGTGGATATTTGTCAGATCCACTTTATGCTAGTTTTTATTTGTAATAAATGTGCCAAAGTTTTTATGCAACAGGATCTTTTTTTCCAAACAATGTATTTTAGTTTTTAGTCAGGAATTGATTGATGAATTTTTAGATGTTTCCAAACGTCCTAAATTAAGACGGTTCTTTTCAACTTCTGACATCAAATCAATTCTCGAAACTATAGAGGAGTATGCTTTATTCATAAATATAGAAACCAAAATAGAAACTTGCAGAAACCCTAAATACAATTTTTTACTTTCATTATCTGTAGATGGCAATGCAGATTATTTACTTACAGGCGATAAAGACCTATTAGATTTAAAGCAATTTTTCGAAACAACTATCATCATAATTTCAGACTTTTTAAAAAACAACTAGTGTTGAATTTTTATAGATAGTATTGCTTATAAACATAAATAAATACATCAAATATAAATCCTACAAAATAACTCCAGTACAATAAAAAAGGCTGCCATTTACATAGCAGCCTTTTATCATTATCTAATATTATTCTCTTAAAACCAGCTTCCCGTAAAGGTTCTGTCAGCATCTTTCATTCTCAATCTTCTTTTATGTACTTTACTAATTTGCTTAAATGCTGCCACTATCATTAATGGAATAAATAAGAAAATAAGTGGTGGTATACCAAGAAAACTTATCCATTTACCACCAAACATTTTGCGCATGGGGCGGCGTAATCTTTCTGCAATTAAATACATGGCAGGCACAATAATCAGCGTCATAAAAAACGCAAATGCTAGCCCAAAAATAATTGTCCAGCTTAATGGTTTCCAAAACGCTACATTATCACCACCAAAGAAAATATGCGGATTTAATTCAGAAAACAGTGTTACAAAATTAATGTTGAAACCTACTGCAATGGGTATAAATGCGAGGATGGCCGCAAGTGCTGTAAGTAATACAGGTATAATACGTGTTCTGCCCGCTTGTATTACCGCCTCTCGGGTTTTCATACCACGACTGCGCAACTCTTCAGCAAATTCAATTACCAAAATACCGTTCTTCACTACAATACCTGCAAGACCCACAATACCAAGTCCAGTCATTAATACAGATGCTTCCATTCCAAATATAGAAAAGCCAAGCAACACACCTATCACACTAAAAACAATTTCAGTAAGTATAATAACTGATTTGCTTACTGAGTTAAATTGAAGCACAAGGGTAAGTAAAATGAGCGCAAGTGCAATCAATAATGCCTTGCCTAAAAATGCACCGGTTTCTGCCTGCTGTTCTCCTTCTCCTGTTTGCTTTATAGTTACCCCGTCTGCCTTTTTTGTAAACGAGGCTAGGTAGCCTGTAAGTACCCCGTTTACTGCTGTTGCGTTATAACCTTTTGTGGTTAATACATTCGAGCGAAGTGTAATCAGTCGTTTTTGATTCTTACGTTTTACACTGCCAAAAGTACTGGTGGGCTCTACCGTAACAAGCGAACTGATGGC
>JAYTCO010000059.1:0-13422 GCA_043736415.1 Ferruginibacter sp.
GTGCTCATAAAGGGCAATTAATTCGCCCAATGTAAACGGTGTTATTTTATCAATTAAAAAAGAATTGCTTGGTCTGTTTCCTTCAAAAACCCGGTAAGGATTTTCATTGTCTGAGCCGTTCATTAAAGCTTCGGGCTGTGCAAAAAAATTGCTCATTAATTTCATTTGGTGATCGCCAATTGGGTTATGGCTTTCTGCTGAAGCTATAAAATCTGCAGGAATTAATTCAGTTCCCTGGTGCAAGAGCTGGTAAAATGCATGTTGTCCGTTTGTACCTGGTTCACCCCATATTACGCCGCCTGTGTTGTAAGTTGTAACAGTTTCATTTCTGTCAACATGTTTGCCGTTACTTTCCATATTCCCCTGCTGAAAATAAGCAGCAAAGCGGTGCAGATATTGGTCGTAAGGCAAAATAGCTTCACTGGTTGTACCATAAAAATTTCTGTACCAAATACCAACAAGCGCCATTAAAACAGGTATATTTTTATCGAAGGAAGTCTCTTTAAAATGATTATCGATTTCATGAGCACCTTTTAGCAATTCTTCAAAATTGTTATAACCAATTGTTACAGCAATACTTAAACCTATTGCACTCCAAAGGCTATAACGGCCGCCAACCCAATCCCAAAATACAAACATATTTTTTTCATCAATACCAAAATCCACCACGTCTTTTTTATTGGTACTCAGTGCTACAAAATGTTTGGCTATGTCTTTTTCGCTTCCGCCATTTTGCAAAAACCAGGTTCGTGCAGTATGTGCATTGGTCATAGTTTCCTGTGTGGTAAACGTTTTGCTGGCTATTAAAAAAACAGTTTCATCAGCAGTAATTTTTTTAAAAGTTTCTGCAATTTGTGTTCCATCTACATTACTTACAAAATAGGGTTGTATGCCTTCAATCCAATAGGGTTTTAATGCCTCTGTTACCATTACGGGACCAAGATCACTACCACCAATGCCAATATTTACAATGTATTTTATTTTTTTTCCAGTGTATCCTTTCCAGTTGCCGGAATGGATATCGTTACAAAAGGTTTTTATCTGTTCCAGAACATCTTTAATTGCAGGCATTACATCTTTCCCATCATTATAAACAGGATTGCCTGAAAAATTGCGAAGAGCGGTGTGTAATACTGCACGGTTTTCTGTTTGATTTATTTTTTCACCATCAAACATGGCACTTATAGCATCCGCAAGTTTACATTCATTTGCAAGTTCCAGTAAATTGGAAAGTATTGTTTCATCAATCATATTCTTTGAGTAATCAAATAAAATGTGATTGGTTTGTATAGAATAGTTTTTAAAACGATTGCCGTCTTGTTTAAACAGATCAGCAATCTTTATATTTTTTTTATTTTGATAATCTGCTGTAAGTTTTCCCCATGCTTTTGTTTTTGTGGGATTTATTTCTGGAAACATAAAAGGCATTTTGAGGTAATAAAAATTCAATTAATTCGGTTACTTTTAAAAGGTAGCAATCGTTTGTAAAAGTTCTTTTACCATTTCATTGGTAACATCCAAATGTGTTACCATTCTTACCTGAGTGGGTGAAATCGGCAAACATAAAATACCGTATTCTTTCATTCTTTTGCAAAATTCGGCAGCAGTGTAATCTCCCAACACTTCAAATATTACAATATTAGTTTCCACAGGCATCATTTTACCTGTAAAATCTTTATTTAGCAGAGCTTCTGCAATTTGCTTTGCGTGCTGATGATCTTCAGCCAATCTTTCCACATTATTATGTAAAGCAAATAAACCTGCTGCAGCAATATATCCCGCTTGCCTCATGCCGCCGCCCATAACTTTCCTTACACGCCTTGCTTTTTTTATAAAATCAGTTTTTCCTAATAATACACTTCCAATAGGAGTGCCTAAGCCCTTACTTAAACATATTGAAATACTGTCAAACATATCACCATATTGTAAGGGATTTTGTTTTTTTGCAACCAAAGCATTAAAAAGCCGGGCACCATCTAAATGCAGTTTTAAGCCATGCTCTTTACACACTTCCTGTATCTGTAAAATATCTTCAATTTCATAACAACTTCCTCCGCCACGGTTGCCCGTGTTTTCCAGCACAACCAACGATGTATGTGCTTTATGTACGTCATCAGGATTTATTGAAGCAACAACATCTTCGGCAGTTATTAAACCTCGGGTACCATTAATTGTTTTAACCTGGCAGCCGCTGTTAAAAGCAATGCCACCTCCTTCATAAATATATACGTGGCTAACCTTATCACAAATAACTTCATCGCCAGGCTGCGTATGGCATTTAATAGCAATCTGATTTGTCATTGTGCCTGTTGGGCAAAATACAGCGGCCTCCATGCCAAACAGTTCTGCACAATATTTTTCTAATTCGTTTACTGTGGGGTCTTCGCCAAAAACATCATCGCCTACTTGGGCATCAAACATTGCCTTCAACATATCGGGAGAAGGTTTGGTAAAAGTATCTGAACGTAAATCTATCATTTGACAAATGTAAAAAAGAGAAAGAGTAAAGTAGAAAAAATTTTGTTTCAAATTGTTAATAACATTTTTTTCTATAGTATTATAAAATCTCGTTTATACATTTAAGAAATGAATACTTTATAAAAAAAATTTAGCACGATATTTGCATATAAATATAATAATCGAAAAAACAAAATTTATTCCGTCATTTTTTTTGCAGGGCAGGTTTAATTCTGTAACTTTGCATTCGCATTTTGTATAAAATGTAATTCACCCTAGAATATAAATCATACAATGAGGCAATTAAAAATCGCAACCCAGATTACCAACCGTGATTCTCAAGCTGTTGAAAAATATCTGCAGGAAATTTCTAAAATATCAATGATCACTCCCGAGGAAGAAACCATTCTTGCTCAAAAAATAAAAATGGGCGATCAGCGTGCACTTGATAAGCTTGTACAGGCAAACTTACGTTTTGTAGTTTCTGTTGCAAAACAATACCAACATCAGGGACTTTCTTTATCAGATCTTATTAATGAAGGTAATTTAGGTCTTATAAAAGCTGCACAACGTTTTGATGAAACAAAAGGCTTTAAATTTATCTCTTATGCAGTTTGGTGGATCCGCCAATCAATCTTACAGGCTTTGGCCGAACAAGGTCGTTTGGTTCGTTTACCACAAAATAAAATTGGAACTTACAATAAAGCAAACAAAGCCTATATGGCCTTTGAACAGGAGCATGAGCGTGAACCATCCACAGAAGAATTAGCAGAATTGCTGGAAATGAGTGAAACTGAAATTAATAATATATTCCAAAGTAACACCCGCCACACTTCATTAGATGCACCGGTGCATGAAGCTGAAGACGTTGCAATGGGAGATTTACTTAAGGGCGGTTCTGAAACAGATGAAGATGTAATGCATGATTCATTGAAAAATGAAATCCGCAGAGTTCTTAAATCTTTAAGCCCCCGAGAAGCAGAAATTGTTAATGCATATTTTGGTTTGGATGGCGAAAATGGAGTAACCATTGAACAGATCGGTCATAAGTATGATCTTACAAAAGAAAGAATTCGCCAGATTAAGGAGCGTGCAATTAAACGTTTACAAAAAGCAAGATATAGTGGTGCCTTAAAGGCTTACTTAGGCTAAATAAATTTTAGAATAATAATTGTCCCTCTGAATTCATTTTTAGAGGGACTTTTTAATTTAAATGTTTACGAAAGGGGAATGTAAATTGCCACTAATGTACCTTTCCCCGGAGCGCTGGTAAAATCTACAGTGCCTTTTAAAAACTCCACCCTTGTAAAAATATTTTTTAAACCAATTCCATCTTTGTAAGCGGTTTTATTTACTTCAAATCCTTTACCGTTATCTTCAATCGTTGCAGTTATTTCATTTGCTTCTTTTACAAGAGAAATATCCAACACATTAGCTTCAGCATGTTTAATTACATTGTTTACGCATTCCTGTATTACTCTGTAAAGTACTGTTTCAATATTAGAATTAACAGGATTTTCAAAACCTTCGCTGTGCAAATAAACCTTTAATGTTCTGTTATCAAGTTTGTTAATAAATTCATTAATTGCTTCTGATAAATTATTTTTTAATAGAGCATTTGGCATCATGTTATGAGAAACTGAGCGCACTTCTTTGCAACCGGAATCTACCAGAGAAATAATTTTCTGAAAATATTGTTGCTGCTCTGCTGTTTGAAACTTGGTATAATGTTCATAGGCTGATAAATTCATTTTTGCTGCACTCATGATTTGCCCAACCCCATCGTGTAAGTCTGTAGCAATCCGTTTTCTTTCGGCTTCTTCCGCATCTATCACAGCTTTAACTGCATTATCCTGCTGCCGTAAACTTTCGGCCTGCATTTTAGCTTCCTGCCGCCATTGATACCGGCGGTATTGTGCATACAGCAGCAGTAACCCTAAAATGACAAATACAATTGCAGCGATCATTATTGTATTTTGGAGTACAATGCGATTCTTTTGTTCAAGAATCGTTCGTTCTTTTTTTTCAGTTTCGTAACGGGTATTTAATTCTTCAATTTTCTTTGTTTTTTCTATATTGAATATACTGTCATTTATAGATGTTTTTAATTTATTGTAGTTAAGTGCCTTTTGGTATTCACCCTGTTCCTCTGCAATTTTTGCAAGCAAATCAAAATTATTTCCTTTTAATCCTTGATAGCCCATATTAAAAGCAATACTGTTACTTGTATCAACATATAATTTTGATTTTTCATATTGTTTTGCTGAGAAATAGGTGCTACCAAGGTCAGAATAATTCAATGCCACGGAAAGCGCATCACTCATTTGTTTACGAAAAATTAATGATTGCAATAAATATTTTTCAGCTAAAATAAAATTATTTTGGATGGTATAAACTCCGGCCAGATTACTTAGTGCATAACAAATGCCTATAGAATCTTTTCTTTTTTCATCAATCATTAAAGAGGCAGTATAACGTCTGGCAGCTTCTTTGTATTTTTCTTGATATTCAAATACTACACCTGATTCGTTGTATATCATTGCCATTCCTGTAGAGTCGTTTAAAGACTCAAAAATTGACATTGCCCTATCATAATTTTGAAGTGAACGGGAAAGATCTCTTGTTTTGCGGTATAACTTAGCCAAAGCATTGTAGCTATCTGCCAGATTCTGCTGGTCGTTTAATTTTTCAAATATTTCTATAGATCGATAAAAATATTCTGCTGCCTCATTATAACTTCCTTTAAAATAATAAGACTCGCCAATTTTTCTTTTTAATTTCCCTACCGCAACAGAATCTCCATTTTTTTTAGCTATTAAAATCCCTTCATTAGCAATATATATTACGTCGTCAAAATGCTGTTTTCCAATTGTTTCTCCAAAAGCCAAATATGCTTTTATTTTTTTAGAATAGTTTTCACTTTTATGCAAAATTTTAAAACTGTCTTTATTAAATTGTCCAGTAGATTTTAACGTACAAAACAGACAAATAAATGTAAAAACAAATATGTTTATACATTTAAAATTTACAACTCTCATATAATTCAGCAAATTTATCAGCAGTGAATATTCATCTCAAATTTATTTATATTAAATGTTTATTCAATAAATAATTTATAAAAAAAATACCCACTGGAGGGTATATACACAAGTTTTATAAAGTTGAATTTTACGGTACATTAAAAATTATTTATGAAAAAGATATTACTATCAATTACTGTAGCTTTTTTTGCTCTGAACAGCATGGCAAACAATATCACGGTAACTGCTGCAACACTGAGCGGACAAAATGTAGCAACCCACACAGAAATTGTAAACTTTACTGTGGGTTGGGAAAACAGTTGGCGCACTTCCATCAACGAAAGCAATTATGATGGGGCTTGGATTTTTGTAAAGTTTAGGAGACTTACCGGTACCGCTGATTGGCGGCATTGCACTTTAACTGTTGCAAATTCTGTTGTAGGGGCAGGGGGAATAATGACAGTACAAAACGATTTAAAGGGTGCATTCATTAACCGAAATGCAGATGGAATTGGGAATGTAAGTTTTACAGGTAACCAGCTGGTATGGAATTACGGTGCAGATGGTGTGGCTGATAACGAAACAGTAGAAATAAATGTATTTGGTTTAGAAATGGTATATATACCGACCGGAGCTTTTCAATTAGGTAGTGGTGGTTCTGAAAATAATGCTTTTCAAACAGGGCCAACAGCTGCTGCAGGATCAAACTCTGTACCATACAACGTAACTGCTGCAGCTATAACCTTTGGAAATACAGTTGGCAATTTAAATACAAACCTTAAAGGACCCACAACCGGTACCCTCCCGGCAGCTTACCCAACGGGTTACAATGCATTCTGGATAATGAAATATGAAACAACCCAGCAGCAATACGTAGATTTTTTAAATCATTTGGATCTTGCACGTGCAACAACAAATAATACCCCAGGTATTTTTACAGGTGTTCACCCAAATCTAGTAGCTCCGCAACCTGAAAGAACTGTAAGTATTATTAATTCTCAAAGACTTGCTGCCTTAGCTGATTGGAGCGGCTTACGCCCATATACCGAAATGGAGTTTGAAAAAATATGCAGAGGTGCTAGTATACCTCCGGTACCTAACGAATATGTTTGGGGCAGTACCACAATTAGTCCGTTAGTAACTGTTTTAAATACCGGGTTAACCAATGAAACTGTTAACACGCCAGCAACTGCAAATACAAATATTCTAAGCTCATATAATTTTTTAACGAGGGCAGGTATTTTTGCAAGAGCAACCGGATCTACAAGAGAATTAAGTGGCTCATCTTATTACGGCGTAATGAATATGGCCGATAATGCACAAGAAATTTGTATTAATACAGTAAATGCTACAGGGCTTGCTTTTGACGGAAGTATAAATGGCGACGGATACCTTAATGCAAGCGGGAATACCGATATAACCAATTGGACGAATTCTCTTTCATACGGGTGGCGTGGCTCTTCTTTTAATAACCCGGTGGCATATGCACGAACTTCTGATAGAATTCAAGCAAGCCAGAACGATGCGGGCAACGCATACTCTTACATAGGTATTCGGTTAGCAAGAACAGCCCAGTAATTTTTTTGACTTTTAAACAGGTAATTATGAAAAATATTTTTATGATGCTGCTGTTTTCGGTAACCTTATCAACTCTATTTGCACAGCCACCAAGCAGCGCAATTTTTAAAGGAGGTAATAATGATGGTTTTGATAAAACAAACTTTACACAGGCAGCAAACAACATTTTTATTGGAGGTACAGGAGACGGATATGATAAAACAGGATTTATACAATCTGTAAACAACATTTTTGGTGGAGGCACAGGAGATGGTTGGGATAAAACTGCTTTTACACAATCTGTAAATAATATTTTTATTGGAGGCTCAGGAGATGGGTGGGATAAAACAGGATTTACACAGTCAGGAAATAACATATTTTTAGGTGGTAACGGAGATGGTTGGGCAAGCGCTTATCGCCCTTTGGGTCCATTACCTGTAACATTATTATATTTTACGGCAAAAAAAAATACTGTTAGTTCCGCCTTGCTTAATTGGAAAACTTCTCAGGAAATAAATTCTGCCAGCTTTGATGTTGAAAGGAGCGTAGATGCTATCTTTTTTACAAAAATAGGGCTCGTGCATGCAGCAGGTAATTCATTAATACCGGTTGAATATTTTTTTACAGATAATAATCCCGCAAAGGGAATGAATTATTATCGACTGAAACAAATTGATGTTGATGGAAGAGTTGTTTACTCACCTGCAAGGGTTGTAATGTTTGATGGGCTTAATGCTGCAACAGTAAAGTATTATCCAAACCCAACAAATGGAATTTTAAATATTGAAATTTCCTCTTTCAACGTAAACGAAGCAAAAATAATTAATATTACAAACGCAGCAGGTATAGTTGTAAACCAATACAGAGTTGCATCTATATCGGGAAATAAAATACAGATCGATCTTTCCCGTTATGC
This sequence comes from Ferruginibacter sp., assembly GCA_043736415.1. Classification (GTDB taxonomy): domain Bacteria; phylum Bacteroidota; class Bacteroidia; order Chitinophagales; family Chitinophagaceae; genus Ferruginibacter. Next base: position 7,951 of record JAYTCO010000059.1, read on the forward strand.
AAAAGGAACATATTTTATTCAGGTTCGCACGCCAACACTCAACAGCACACAGCGTGTTGTACTAAATTAACATTTTCTTCTTCATACACTTAGATCAGGGCTGCTTTTTAGCGGCCCTTTTCGTTTGAATGAATTGCTGTAAATTTGTATCAATATTTAAGAGAAAATAAAAGAATGAAGATCAAATTTTGTGTGTGTGTTTTAGCTGTTATCTTTCTTTCTGCCTGTGAAAAAGATGTTACATTAAAATTAAATGATGCGGTGCCTCTGGTTGTCGTTGATGCACAGATTGAAGACGGACAGCCACCCATGATTGTATTAACAAAAAGCCTTGGTTATTTTAGTAAGATTGATCCCCAAACTTTGGCAGGTTCATTTTTACGCAATGCTGATGTATTTGTTTCAAACGGCATTACAACGCACAAACTAAAAGAATACGCCACGCCACTTGCACCGGGTTTTACAGGTTATTTTTACAGCAACGATAATTTAAATCCGTCAACTGCTTTTTTAGGCCAGCTTAATAAAAATTATACTTTAAGAATTGTTGCAGAAGGTAAGGAATACACATCTTCTACCTTTATACCTACTAATGCCATAACACTGGATTCTATTTATACACGAATAGCTCCTTTAAATACTGATACTGCAAAAAGGGTTTTGTTATTGAGGTCCACAGACCCACCCGGCCTTGGTAATTTTGGAAGGTATTTTACAAAGAAAAACAGCGGTCCATTTTTACCGGGAGAAAATTCTGTTTTTGATGACCAGGTAATAGATGGATCAACATTTACAATACAGTTGCCACAAGGCATTGACAGAAACAATCCAACAAAAGCTGATAGCAGTTTTTTTAAGCGTGGTGATACTATAACTTTAAAATATTGTAACATTTCCCAGTCTGCATTTAGGTTTTGGAGCACTTGGGAATTTGCTTTTCAGGGAATAGGAAACCCATTTGCTCAACCAAACAAAGTTTTAGGAAATATTTCCAACGGAGCACTCGGTTCATTTTGCGGCTATGCTGTTAAATACAAGACAATAATATCACAATAAAAATAATTTTTTTAAACAGAATACAAAGATGGAAAATACAACAACAGAAAAAGTAAGTTGTCTAATTATAGGATCAGGACCTGCAGGTTACACTGCAGCCATTTATGCAGCAAGGGCAAATATGAAACCTTTGCTGTATCAGGGTATACAGCCCGGCGGTCAGTTAACCATTACAACAGAAGTAGAAAATTATCCAGGTTACCCGGATGGGATTCAGGGTCCGGAAATGATGGAGCATTTTGAGAACCAGGCGAAACGTATGGGTACGGATATTCGTTACGGGCTTGCAACAAAAGTAGATTTTGGTGTTAGACCTTTAAGGGTAGAAATTGATGAAGAAAAATGGATAGAAGCTGATTCAGTTATTATCAGTACGGGTGCAGCTGCAAAATGGCTCGGCATTGAAAGTGAGCAAAGGCTTAATGGGTATGGCGTTAGTGCCTGTGCTGTATGCGATGGTTTTTTCTTTAAAGGAAAAGTAGCGGCTATTGTAGGGGCAGGGGATACTGCTGCAGAAGAAGCTTTGTACTTATCAAAAATATGCAGTATGGTGCATATGATTGTACGCAAAAGTGAAATGCGTGCAAGTAAGATTATGCAGGACAGGGTTATTGCAACACCAAATATTAAAATTTACTGGAACAGCGAGACAGATGAAATATTAGGAGATAAAAAAGTAGAAGGCGTAAGAATTTTAAACAACCTGACAAACGAAAAGACTGAAATTTCCGTAAGTGCTTTTTTCGTTGCTATTGGCCATAAGCCGAACAGCGATATTTTTAAAGGTTGGCTAGATATGGATGAAGCGGGATATTTACAAACTATTCCCGGCACAACAAGAACAAACATTGAAGGAGTATTTGCCTCCGGCGATGTCCAGGATAAAATATACAGACAGGCTGTAACAGCTGCGGGCAGTGGTTGTATGGCATCTCTTGATGCCGAGCGTTATTTAAGTGAAAAAGGTTTGCATTAATGTTTACCATAAGATTAAATAAATTAAAATTTTTTGCCTACCACGGTGTTCATTTTGAGGAAGCTGTTGTAGGAAACGAATTTGAAGTTTCTATCCTGATATCTTTTTCAGAAAGTAAAAAAATTGTTGCATTGCATGATACTTTAAATTACGTTGAAGTATTTAATGCAGTAAAAAATCTGTTCGCAATTCCTGAGCAATTATTAGAAACGCTTGCTCAAAAAATTTCAGAAGAAATTTATAAAATTGACAATAGAGTATCATCAATTAACATTACAATAGATAAATTAAATGCACCAATCTGTAATTTTACCGGTACCGTTGGTATTAATTATTCAAAATCCTATCCCTAATGAAACTGTTTTCTTTTTTATTATTTTTCGTATTTTCAATTACTGAAATTTGTGCACAAGATTATAGAACGGTTATATTAGAAGCTGACAGATTGGAAGCTATTCCAAGTGAAAAAGCAGCATTTATAAAATTTAAAGAAGCGCTTAAGTTACAGCCTACAAGTCTGTACGCCTTAACAAAATCAAGTGAACTTTGTTGCAGAATAGGGGCCAGAGAAAATGACACAAAAGCTAGGGATGATTATTACAGCACTGCATTAATTTATGCAAAAACCGCATTAAAACTTTATCCAAAAAGTGATGATGCAAATGTTGTAATGGCTCTTTCAATTGCAAGAAGTCTTTTATTAAAAAGCGGTAAAGAAAAAATTAATGCTGTTAAAGAATTAAAGGATTACGGAGACAAAGCTGTAGCTGAAAATCCAAAAAATTTTAAAGCATGGCATGTTTTAGGTAAATGGAATTATGAAGTAAGTAATTTAAATGTATTTGAAAGAATAGGAGCAAAAATTGTTTATGGCGGTTTGCCACCGGCTTCCTTAGAAAATTCAATTGCCTGCTATGAAAAAGCCAAACAGCTTAGTCCAACATTTACATTAAATTACCTGGAGCTTGCTAAAGCATATAAAAGAAATGGTGATAAACAAAAAGCATTGGCGCAGTTAAATTATTTGCTTACCCTAAGAAATTACACAGAGGATGATCCCCGCATAAAATCAGAAGCACAAACGCTTTTAAAAAACTGGATGTAGTTTTTTAAAAAAAATAATTTTATTTATTGCTGCATGCTATTTCATTTACAAATACTTTAAAATGTATTATAGCACCTGCTCTTCGCAATGTTTCTGCAACAGAGCAATATTTATCCACTGATAATTCTACGGCCCGGTAAGCTTTGGCATTATCAATATTACCTTTAAATTTAAATGTAAGTTCTACCGATTGCCATACAGAAGGTTCTTTACGAGTTTCTCTATCTCCATCAACCAATATTTGCAGGTCAGTAATTTCCTGTTTTTGTTTTTTTAAAATACTCACAACATCTACAGCACTGCAGCCACAGAAAGCGGCAAGCAATGTCTGCATGGGCCGCATACCTTTTCCCGTACCACCTTCACTTATGGGAATATCAATCATCATAGTGTTGCCGGTTGCATCAGTGATTGTCATTCCATAATCTGCATGGGTTCTTTCTGCTGTAAGTAAAGGCATGGTGAAAATATTTATTTTAAATTATTATGGTGAAAAACAAGATGTTTAAAATTAATACATCATATGCAATAGATCTCATTTAGCGTAATAATTTAAAAATTCAAGATATGGTTAGGAAAATAAAAAATAATATAATCAGCAAAATATTACAAAAGTCATTTTTCTTAACTAAACATTTTTAAAGTTTTGATAACTGATACTAGTGTTATAATATTATACGTTGTTTGACTTTGCCGAAAAGTTTTTAAAAAAGCTTCTTTTTAATTTGCTTATTGCTGAAGTACCCATATTTAATCTTTTAATCTTGCAATAAAGAAATTTGCAAGGTATTTTTATTCTGGCAGTTTTATCAATTCAGTTTTTAAACATTTTTCAGTTGATGGATTTTGTTTTGCAACGTTTTAATGCGGTAAAACAATTAATTAAAATGTCTAAAAAAAAATAGTTTTCCGATCCGGTAATTTATCAATACTATCATTATCCTTTCTAAATGTTATGGTAATTGTGAATTTATAAAATTTCTACTTTTTTTTCTTCTTCTTTATTCTTCACCTCCTCCAAGCCCACAAGTTCTTCTAATTTTTCTAAATCATATTCATACACTTCATTAGCAAATGCGGCATCCATCTGTTCTCTGTTGAATTCTTTTTCGTTGTTTGCAAGAAAAATAGTTGCTACGCCATTGCCTATAAAGTTGGTGAGGGCGCGGGCTTCGCTCATAAACCTGTCAACGCCCAAGAGCAAAGCGAGCCCTTCGATAGGAATAACTTTAACAGCACTAAGCGTAGAGGCAAGCACTACAAAGCCGCTACCCGTAACACCTGCAGCACCTTTGGATGTAACCATTAAAATTCCAATAACAGTAAATATTTGGGCCCAGCTCAACTCAACATTAAAAACCTGGGCCAGAAAAAGAACTGCCATTGATAGATAAATTGTGGTCCCATCCAGATTGAAAGAATATCCTGCCGGAACCACCAGCCCAACTACAGGTTTACTGCATCCCATCTTTTCCAGTTTTTCCATCAGCGATGGCAACGCCGCTTCCGATGATGAAGTACCCAATACTATCAGTAACTCTTCCTTAATGTATTTTAAAAACTTCCAAAGACTTATTTTATAATAGCGAAGTATAGAGCCCAGTATTAAAAAAATAAATACTGCCATGGTGATGTACACTGTTATCATCAGTTTGCCCAAAGGCATTAAAGTTGCAATACCATATTTACCAATCGTAAATGCCATTCCACCAAATGCACCGATGGGCGCAAAAAGCATAACCCAATGCAATGCCTTAAAAACATATTTACTTGCAATGGTTAGCGGCTTTATAAATTTATCTCTGCCATTGTATTTACTTAAAAAAATACCAAAGGCAATTGATAGCAAGAGTACCTGTATGGTAAGATTATCTTTTAAAAATTTTAACCAGCTAAATTCAGCTGCTCCGGTTGTATATTTTGAAACATCGCCACCCTGAACAGCAGTTGTATTTACGCCACTACCCGGCTGTATAATCCATGCTACAATAATACCAATGATTAGAGCTAAGGTTGTTACAATTTCAAAATACAATAAAGCTTTACCACCTACTCTTCCTACTTTTTTTAGGTTGCCCATTCCACTGATGCCTAACGAAATTGTAAGAAAGATAATGGGATTAATAAACAGTTTTACCACATCAATAAAGTAGGTGCCAAGTGGCCTCATTTGGACAGCAGTATCTGGTGCAAAATGACCGAGCAATGCTCCGCTTGTAATAGCTGTTAAAACCCAGAAAGTAAGATTGGTGAATATTTTTTTCATGATAGCTGCTCCATTAATAAATGAACAATGTAGAGAATGGGTAAAGAAAGCGGTATGCCAATGGCAACC
>JAYTCO010000060.1:0-2364 GCA_043736415.1 Ferruginibacter sp.
AAACAAGCAGATGCAAAACGTAATTATTTACACAAGGGTAAGCACTGATGACCAAGCAGAGAAAGGTTTTAGCCTTTTAGATCAAAAAAGTAAACTTGAAAAGTATTGCAATGCCAAGGGCTATGAAATTATACAGCATTTTGAAGATGATGGATATTCTGCTAAAACATTTAACAGGCCAAAGTTTAATGAACTGCTGGATTTTATAAAATGCCACAAAGGCTTGGTAAAAAAGTTACTCGTTGTAAAATGGGATAGGTTTAGTAGGAATGCAGAATTGTCCTATGCAATGATTTCAAACTTACTTAAGCTTGGAGTTATAATAGAGGCAATAGAACAACCATTGGATGATAGTATACCGGAAAATATGCTTATGAAAGCAATTTACTTGATTTCACCTGAGGTTGAAAATAGAAGGCGTTCATTAAACACTTTTAATGGTATGCGCCGGGGTTTAAAAGAAGGGAGGTGTGTCAGCTCTGCACCTATTGGTTATAAAAATAGCAGGGATAGTGGAAATAAACCAATAATCATACACACAGCCGCAGCTCCACTAATACAAAAAGCTTTTGAATTAATGGCTACAGGGCTTTATCAAATTGAAATTCTAAGAAAAAAATTAACTAAGGAAGGTTTAAAAAGCAGTAGGAGTAATTTTTATACTGTTTTAAGAAACCCTATTTACTGTGGTAAAATAAGAGTGAAAGCCTGGGGTGATGAAGAGGAAGAAATTGTGCAAGGCATTCATCAGCCAATAATTTCAGAGGAATTATTTTACGATGTACAGGATGTATTGGATGGAAAAAAGAAAGCAAAAACAAGCTATTCGAGAATAAATGATGCTTACCCATTAAGAGGACATTTGGTTTGCCCTCAATGCGGCAAAACGCTAACCGGCAGTTCTGCTGAGGGAAATGGTGGAAAGTATTATTATTACCACTGTACAAAAGGCTGTAAAGAAAGGCACAAAAGTGATGTAATGCATAGTTACTTCAATGATTGGTTACATACAATAAAAATGGATGATGGTATGGCTGCATTATATCTTGCAGTGATGGAAGATATTTATAAAACGAATGAAGGAGACAGGGATAAGGAAATAAAAAAGCTGAATGAAAAGAAACAAGGAAATACTCTCTTATTAAAAAACACTGCAATAAAGCTGGCGAAAGGAGATGTAGAGAAATTTGTATTCAATGTTGTCAGGGAAAGTGTGAATGAAGATAACAGAGAAATTGAAAGACAAATTTCTGATTACCAAAAAATGGAGACTGGCTATAAAGAATACTGCAAGTTTGGAATCTCTTTATTAAATAATTTGAATGAGTATTACACAGCTGCAAGCCTTGACAATAAACTAAAAATGATTGGTTTGATATTCCCTGAAAAATTGGTGTATTCTAATAAGACCTTTCAAACCACAAAACCGAATGAGATACTTTCGCTGTTATGCAGTGGGAGTAATGGTTTGAGGGAAAAAGAAACAGGACTTACCATTGTTAAAAATGAAAAGTCCTGTAGGGTGACCGCGTTAGGATTATACTGAATCCCTTAAACGCCCTACCACATTGAGTTTCCCGAGGGTCTTATTAACCTGTTCACCGACTTGTTCACCACCTAAAATCTATCAAAATAAACTAAAATTAATTTTTGATAAAATAATAAAGTTGTAAGGCTTTATATTTATTCTGTTGCTTTCATACTCTATCTATGCTTTAAGCATAACTATACTTTTGATTAAGTATGCAGAAACTTATTTACCAGGTCCTCTTTTAAACCTGTGAATTCGCAGAACTCATTTATAGAAATAAAAGCTCCATCTTTTTTGTTGTACGTTATCCTAATCCGGGCAAGGAGCTTACGTGCCGCCCGCTCTCTGCGGCCGGTAATATTCATGATGTCTTTTGCATAAATAACAATTCTGTTTGGTACCATATACTGCATAACCCTGCACAGACGGAACGTCTGTTTCTAATGATGATTTAAACCTTTTAAAATTGTGGTGATAATGCAAAAGTAAACAGTTATATGATATCTGTAACCATCTGCTTTTGTAATCTGTAAATCATAAATCCTATTAAAAATGGCAAAACAAAAAGGTATTATTAAACTGGAAGGTACTATCGGAGATATTACTTTCTACAAATCGCAGGACGGCTATTTAGCCAGAGAAAAAGGCGGAATTGACGCCAATCGAATTGCAAGTGATCCTGCGTTTCAGCGTACCCGTGAGAACGGAAACGAATTTGGCGCTGCAGGAAAAGCAGGTAAAATGCTAAGGGTGGCACTGAGGGCATTGCTGCAAAATACTGCAGACAACAGGATGGTAAGCAGGCTTACCCAAGAAATGGTGAAAGTGGTGCA
>JAYTCO010000061.1:0-2363 GCA_043736415.1 Ferruginibacter sp.
TAAAAGCGCCATTGTAGCACAAAAAATTGTTGCTACAATGAACAGTACAGGAACGCCTGCATTGTTTATGCACGCTGCCGATGCTATACACGGCGACCTGGGAATGATACAGCAGGATGATATTGTAATTGTGATAAGCAAAAGCGGTGACAGTCCTGAAATTAAAGTGTTAGCCCCGCTGGTAAAAAACTTTGGCAATAAACTTATAGGTATGGTAGGCAATATGCAATCTTACCTTGCAGCACATGCGGATGTTGTTATCAATACAACTGTTTCTCAAGAGGCATGCCCTAATAACCTTGCACCAACTACAAGCACAACAGCACAAATGGTGATGGGCGATGTACTGGCTATTTGCCTTATAGAAGTAAAAGACTTTAAAACTGTTGATTTTGCACGGTTTCACCCAGGTGGTGCTCTTGGTAAAAAGTTGTATTTAAAATGCGGAGATTTAATAAAATTGCACGAAAAACCTTTTGTGAGCGAAAATGAAAGTATCAAAAATGTTATTGTTGAAATTTCAAAAAAACGTTTGGGGGCTGCAGTAATTTTAGATTTACACGAAAAGCCGATTGGAATAATTACTGATGGTGATGTGCGCAGGATGTTTGAAAAATATAATGAATTTATAAATTTAAAAGCGAAAGATATTATGTCTATAAATCCTAAAATGATTCAAGAAAATTTGCTTGCGGTTGAAGCTTTGGAAATAATGAAGGTTTTTAACATTACCCAAATAGTAGTTATGAATGATCAAGAATACGCCGGTATTTTACATTTGCACGATTTAATTAAAGAAGGTATTATATAAAACAACTTTCCAAATTAATTAGGACCGGCTTTTGTTTTGTTATTTAAAAAAATAAATAAAGCATTAAGCTTTTCTAACTCAAAAATTAAGCATTATAAATGAACAAACACAATTATGTAGCCATTATGGCTGGTGGTATAGGTAGTAGGTTTTGGCCAATGAGCAGAACAGATATGCCAAAACAGTTTTTGGATATTTTAAATATTGGACGCACATTAATACAGTCAACATACGATCGGTTTATACAATTTATTCCCCCCGAAAATATTTATATTGTTACTTCTACCCAATACTTACATATCGTAAAAGAACAATTGCCGGATATGGTTGAGAAGAATATTCTTTGTGAGCCATCCCGCAAAAATACAGCACCCTGCGTTGCATATATTTCTTATAAATTACACGAGCTCGACCCCAATGCCAATTTAATATGTGCCCCGGCAGATCATCTTATAACAGAGCCACAATCCTTTATCGATATATGTAAACATGCACTCCATTTTACATCTCACATAAAGGCTTTAATAACACTTGGCATAATGCCCACCAATCCAAATACAGGTTATGGTTATATACAGTACGAATCCCTGGCGGCAGGTGAAAATATTTATAAAGTAAAACTGTTTACAGAAAAACCTGATAAAGAACTTGCCAAAACATTTTTAGCCAGTGGCGATTTTTTATGGAATGCTGGCATATTTGTTTGGCAGGTAAAAAATATTATTAAGGCATTTGAAAATAATGTGCCTGAACTGCATGAAGTTTTTGATGCTGAAAAACAGTTCTTCAATACGGATAAAGAACAGGAAATGATAGACCGTATTTATCCTCTTTGCACAAATATTTCAATTGATTATGCTGTGATGGAAAAAGCAGATAACGTTTATGTAATACCTTCCTCCTTTGGCTGGAGCGATTTGGGTACATGGACGAGTGCTTATGAAACTTTTGAAAAAGACTATTTGGAAAACGCAGTGAGCGGCAATGAAGTAGTAATTATAGATGCTACTAAAAATATGGTACAGGTCCCTATGAACAAGCTCGTTGTAATACAAGGATTAGATGATTTTATTGTTGTAGATACGAAAGATGTATTGCTCATTTGCAAAAAAGATAAAGAACAGGAAATAAAAGATTATGTAGCAGAAGTAAAAAGAAATAAGGGTGATAAATATATTTAAACCTTTTTGAAATAATAATTTTAAAAAAACCTTTATCTGTATTAGATTATGTAAAACTTTAATAGATTGCATAATGAAAAACCACATAAAAGTATTTACTACTTTCGCAATAAATGTTAGTCTATTTATCTCAATTACAATAATTAGTTGCAACAATTTCCGTGAAAAAAAAACTGATAATGAAGCAAGCTCTGATTACCAGGGTGCTGTTGAATATGAGTTTAATATGCTTAAAAATCCAGTTACGGGTAAAATACCGGAAGGAAGTTTCGCAAATGAAAAACTTCAAGCCAGTGCAATATTAGAAAGGCAACAACAAAATAAAATATCGGGTGGAACTTCTTATACTTTTCAGGGGCCTGAAAACCTTG
>JAYTCO010000062.1:0-2360 GCA_043736415.1 Ferruginibacter sp.
AAAGTCTTCAATAAGTTGAATCCCCAAACAACTTTTGAAGACTTAGATATCTAATAAAAAGTCTTAAATAATATTAATCAAGCGTAATTTTCTTTTCTACAAATAGACTTTTAAGCAACTTTAAAAAGCCCACAAATACCTACAGATTAAATAACTAACATCATTATTGCCGATATCATTTCTTTCCAGAAGTGCACTACAAATCAATCACTTTTTACCTGTGTGCAATTTCATCTGATTCATCTCAAAAAATTTTGAGTTCAAAAATAATCAGTTATCAGATATTTTTTTAATTGAGAAATCTGTAGAGGAATTGAAAACCGGTATATTTTCCTTTACTGATCGTTCTGTCTCTTTTATTGTAGTATATTTTGCAAATAATGTTAATTGAACTATATTCATTTGCAATTATTACTAAAATATTTAAACCACATTAGTATAAATTAACAAACTAAACACTATGAACTCACCAGGTATACAGCAGCTTTTCTTTCAGCATATAAAAGGAAATTTACCTGTTCATATTTCTATGGTTGATGATCTGGCAGAAGTGTTGGACATAAGTACCGATAGCGCATATCGTAGAATAAGAGGTGAAAAACCGATCAATTTAGAAGAAATGGCTAAATTGAGTATCCACTATAAAGTATCGCTTGATAACTTTTTAAATCTTCAATCCGACACATTTATTTTTTCCGGGCAACTAAAAAATAATTCAGATACTGCATTTGAAGATTATCTTCAAAATGTATATAAGAATTTTAGTTTTTTCAACACCCATGAGGATAAACATATGTATATTCTTATGAAGGATATTCCGCCGTTTGTGCACTTTCAAATACCGGAACTGGCATTATTTAAGTATTTTTTCTGGATGAAATCTATCCTACATTATGATAGTATGAAGAAGGTAAAATTTTCTTTCATTGATCCGAGATATGATCAATATAAGGATATCAGTAAAAAGATCATCAACCTTTACAATAAAATTCCAATGACAGAAATATGGAATATTGAAAGTATAAACACTACCCTGCGACAAATCAATTTTTATTATGAATCCGAATCATTTGAAAATATCGAAGATGTTCATTTGCTTTATCAAAAGGTGGAAGAACTGATTAACCATATTGAAAGACAGGCAGAACTGGGAGTTAAATTTAATATCGGAGAAGATCCTAACAATAATTCAGCAGAATACAGACTTTTTGTAAATGAACTTATACTGGGTGATAACACTTATGTAGCGGAGCTGGATGGTGCAAAAATCACATTTTTAAATCACAGTGTGCTTTATTTCGTTGCAACCAAAGATGAAAAATTTAATGCTGCCATCTTTAATAACGTGCAAAACTTAATTGGAAAGTCCACCATGATTAGTAAAATTGGGGAAAAAGAAAGGGTCAGGTTTTTTAACAATCTTCGTAAAGAAATCTATAGGAAACGAAAGCTACTAAATTAATGGCTGACTTACTTTTTTAGTCGGATGACACATCCTTTAAAGTTTTATTTCCTCAATACTATACCGCTCCTAATCCCATTGTGTTGCTCATTCTCAATTACAAGCTGTCCATTTACCAATACATATTTAAAGCCTGTAGAATATTGATGGGGCTGCTCATAGGTAGATAAATCCTGCACAGTTGCGTCATTAAATACCACAATATCTGCTGCATAACCTTCACGCAGTAAGCCCCTATTTTTTAGTTGAAATTTTTGCGCAGGCAATGAGGTCATGCGCCTAATGGCTTCTTCTAAACTGATTACATGTTCATCTCTTACATACTTTGCCAAAACCCTTGCATTGGTGCCGTAACCACGGGGATGCGGTGCACCTACACCAAGCTGTCTTATGCTTGCATCGCTGGCAAACATGTTGAAGGGATATTGCATAATCCGTTTTACATCTTCATCTCCCATACCATGAAATACCATTTGTGCACCGCCTTGTTTTATCATTTCCATCACCGTATAAGCCTCCTCTTTTGCAGTATGTTTTTTACCTTTTAGCTGATTTACCTGTTCTATGCTTTTGCCATTTAAAGTGGTATCGGCTTTAAAAAAAGCCACGACCGGATAGCTAAAATGAGACTGTTTTCTTTTAGCAAGCTTCTTCAACATAATGCTGGCAACCTGCTTTTGAATTGCAGGATTGCTTAACCTAACAACAATAGAATCCTGTCCATCCGCCATAATCCAATCGGGCATTAATGTACCTAAATTGGTGCTGCTTGCAGTATATGGATATTGGTCTATTGTTACGTCTATTCCTTCCTTACGTGAAGCTTCTATCAAAGCAATTGTTTGCTTGCTGCGCCCCCAATTCTGCTGCCCACTCAATTTAAAATGAGAAATCTCAA
>JAYTCO010000063.1:0-13364 GCA_043736415.1 Ferruginibacter sp.
CGAACAAAATTAGTGTTCAATTAATGGTGATTGCATTTGCATCATCATCATTTTTTTTGAGTTGCAATAACAACAAAGTAGAAACAAAAACTGTTACTACGGACAGTACTGCAACTGCACATGAAAGCAGCGAACATATTTATGCATGCCCCATGCACCCTGAAGTTACTGGCAAAGAAGGCGATACTTGCCCAAAGTGCGGCATGAAGCTGGAACACAATGATAATGCAGGCGGACCAAGCAATGTAACTATGCAATTTTCTTTTAAACCAACATCGCCAAAACCAAATGAAGAGGTTACACTTAGTTTAACCCCCAAATTAAAAGACAAGCCTACTGAGCAGGTGCCGCTTGATGTGGAGCATACAAAAAAAATACATCTTATTGCAGTAAGTGAAGACCTTAGTTGGTTTGATCATATACATCCTGAAATTGGCGCTGACGGTGCTTATACAACGAAAGAAAAATTTCCAACAGCAGGAAAATATACACTGTTTGCAGATTACAAACCAAGTGGTGCAAACCACACTGTAGACAATTTAAATGTAACTGTTGCAGGTACAGTACCTACAGCAAAAGTTTATGGAGCTGATAAATTAACCGGTACTGCAGGTGATGGTTTTTCTGTTTCTCTTACACCTGATGGTGGAAAATTTGCGACCAATGCCGCAACGCATATTAATGGCGTGGTATTGCTGAATGGTAAAGCAGTAGATGTAAATACGCTTGAAGATTACCTTGGTGCTAAAGCCCACATGGTTGTTGTAAGCCTGGCTGATAAAAAGTATTTACATGTGCACCCGAGTGTGGAAGGAGGAAAGTTTGATTTGCATACAACATTTGATAATCCGGGTGTTTACAGAGGCTGGATACAGTTTCAAAGCAAAGGAAAAGTTTATACAAGTGATTTTGTAATGAATGTTGCAGAGGGTAAAATGAGTGATGTGAAGAAGGATGATATGAAGGATATGAACCGTTAGTAAAATCAACCTTCTATAATATTTATTACAAATACGGGAAGCATAAATCATTAAAAAAGTATGGAACATCAGCACGACCTTCAAGAAAAAAAAGTTCTTCATTTTACCTGCCCAATGCACCCTGAAATTGTACAGGATAAGCCTGGTAATTGCCCCAAATGCGGGATGACACTTGTGGAAATGAAAATGGAAAAAGAAGAAAAATCTTTTGATAAAAATGATGAAGCGGTTGCTGATGTTGCTGAAGATACATTTCAAAAATATACCTGCCCCATGCATCCGCATATTATAAAGGATGCGCCCGGCAAATGCCCATTGTGCGGAATGAAACTTGAACCTGTGGCAGGTGTTGGATCTGATACCACACACGGCAAACATAATATGCACAGCGGAATGATTGCTGATTTTAAAAAACGTTTTTATGTTGTGCTGGCACTAACCATTCCCATTATGTTGTTATCAGAAATGATACAGCAATGGCTGCATTTTAATATAGCTTTTACGGGTTCAAAATATGTGTTGCTTTCCTTATCTACTATTGTTTTCTTTTATGGTGGATGGCCATTTTTAAAAGGTTTGGTAGATGAAACAAAAGCCAAAAATCCGGGTATGATGTTCCTGATTGGCTTTGCAATTACTGTAGCATACGCTTACAGTGTGGCGGTTGTTTTTGGCTTGAAGGGCATGGATTTTTTTTGGGAGTTGGCAACATTAATTCTCATTATGCTTTTAGGACATTGGATAGAAATGCGTTCAGTAGCCGGAGCATCGAGAGAGTTGGAATTACTTGTGCAGCTAATGCCCGCAGAAGCCCACAAATTAAATGGTGAGCAAGTGGAAGAAGTAAAAACTGCTTCTTTAAAGGAAGGTGATATCATTATGATAAAGCCGGGTGAAAAAGTTGCTGCTGATGGTATTATTACAGAGGGAGAATCATATTTAAATGAAAGTATGCTTACTGGTGAAAGCAAACCTGTACAAAAAATAAAAGGAGAGAAAGTTATAGCTGGCGCAATTAATGGCAACGGGTCCATAAAAGTTACAGTGTCACACGGTGCAAAAGATTCTTATTTGTCTCAGGTGATTAAACTTGTACAGGATGCACAAAACTCCAAATCGAACACACAATTATTGGCCGATACTGCAGCAAAATGGTTGACAATTATTGCAATTGTTTCGGGTATTTCAACATTTTTATATTGGTATTTCACCGGACAAACGCTGGCATTTGCAATGGAAAGAATGGTAACCGTTATTGTGATTTGTTGTCCGCATGCATTGGGTTTGGCGGTACCGTTGGTGGTTGCCAAATCAACAGCGCTTGCAGCGAAAAGTGGCTTGCTCATAAAAAACAGAACAGCCTTTGAAAATGCAAGAAAAATAACAACAATTGTATTTGATAAAACAGGTACACTCACGGTTGGTAAATTTGAAGTATCAAAAATTGTATCGCTGCAAAAAGATCTAAGCGAAAACGAAATCATCCGCTTGGCGTCTGCTTTGGAGCAAAAATCAGAACACCCTATTGCCACCGGTATTTTACAAAAAGTAAAAGATTTGTCCATCACTATTCCATCTACAGAAAATTTTAATGCCATAACGGGAAAGGGTGTTGAAGCTACTGTAGAAGGTAAAAAAATATTGGTGGTAAGTCCGGGTTATTTAAATGAAAATAAAATTGCATTGCCAGAAAGTTTTGTTGTTAATGATACAGAAACAATTGTTTTTTTAATTGTCGAAAATTCATTGGCCGGTTACATTGCTTTATCAGATGAGATTAGACCTGAATCTGCCGATGCAATTAAAACTCTAAAAGAAAATAAAATAAAATCAATTTTATTAACCGGCGATAACCAAAAAGTGGCGAAGAGTGTAAGCGACAGTTTGGGGATGGAAAGTTTTATTGCAGAAGTACTGCCACATCAAAAATTAGAAAAAATAAAAGAACTGCAAAGCAAAGGTGAGTTTGTTGCTATGACGGGTGATGGTGTAAACGATGCACCTGCATTGGCACAGGCAGATATTGGTATTGCTGTTGGCAGTGGCAGTGATATTGCTGCAGAAACTGCAGGTATTATTTTGGTAAACAGCAACCCCAAAGATGTAGTGAATTTAATTTTATTTGGTAAAGCAACTCACCGCAAAATGATACAGAATTTATTGTGGGCCACGGGATATAATATCATTGCACTACCACTGGCTGCCGGTGTATTATATAACCAAGGTGTTTTGCTGAGTCCAGCAGCGGGTGCAGCTTTAATGACGGTGAGTACAGTCGTTGTTGCAATTAATGCAAGCATGTTAAAAATAAAATAAAGTGAAACCAATCATTTTTTTAATACCTGTTGTAGCAATTATAATCGCTGTTACATTCTACATATTTCTATTAAAAAAATCAGATGATAAAAAAATATTTAAACGATATGTTTTAATTATGGTAGTAACCAGTTTTATATTCAATGAAGTATGGGAACTAGTACAAATGCCATTGTACTACAGTGCATTTTACAATTTAGGCCATATTGTTTTTTGCACGCTTGGTGCCTTAGCAGATACGATTATGGTGCTGCTCCTTTATTTCAGTTTTGCATTTATATATAAAAATATATTTTGGATAGCACAAAGAAATTGGTTTAAAATATTTGTAGTAATGCTTACAGGTGCTGTTGGTGCTGTATTATCAGAGAAACGGCATTTGTTATTAGGAAGCTGGGCTTATGATCAATCAATGCCCATTATACCTTTTGTAAATGTCGGGTTATCTCCATTTTTACAATTTTTTTTACTTCCTGTTATAATTTATTTTTTGAGTCAACTTATTATTTTAAAATTTTACAATCATTCAATTTTACATCACATTAATCATCATTAAACAATAAAAAACATCATGAAAAAGTACATCATCGCATCAGCAGCTTTGGTATTTGCCGTAGCAATACAATCCTGCAACACAGAAAGTAAAAAAGAAACTACCACTACAATGGATGGTATGAACAACAAAGATTCCGTTAAGATGGATCAAAAAAACATGGAAGGAATGCACAGTATGAATAGTATGAAAATGACCGGGGATTTTGATTATGATTTTGCCAATACAATGCTTATGCATCACCAGAGTGCGGTAGACATGGCAAAAGAAGTAATTGCAAAAGGATCTAATGCTGAAGTAAAAACAATGGCTCAAAATATTGTGACGGCACAGGAAGCAGAAATTGCGCAGTTTAAAAATTTTACGACCAATTATAAAATGCCCGAAATGAAAAAAGAAGGTAATGAAGCACACAATGAATTGGGCGAAACCATGGAGAAAATGGAAGCTAAAATGAAAGGAATGGTAAAGACAGGGAATGCAGATAAAGATTTTTTAATGATGATGATACCTCATCATGAAAGTGCTGTAACAATGGGTGAAGACGAATTATCGCACGGTAAAAATCTTGAATTAAAGAAAATGGCACAAAAAATTATTGAAGATCAAAGCAAAGAAATTAAACAATTTGAAGTGATGCTGGCAAAAATGAAATGATCATAATTGTTACAAAATAAATTATCAGTGTGAACTTATTAAGCAAAATGTTTTTATTAAATATGTTTGATAAGTTCACCCTGGTATTTTAAAAAAGAAGTTATAATTCCCATACCAACATGCTTAATAAACTTATTCAATTTTCGCTGCGCAACAGATTATTTGTGGTAGCTTTTGCTGCGCTCATAATGGTGTACGGAATTTTTACGCTGGTAAATCTTCCGGTAGATGTGTTGCCTGATTTGAACCGGCCAAGGGTTACCATTTTTTTAGAAGCCAATGGCATGGCTCCCGAGGAAATAGAATCTCAGGTAAATCTTCCTGTAGAAACATCTTTAAATGGTGCGCCGGGGGTAGAGGTTGTAAGGTCTGTTGCATCCCCTGGCTTGGGTTTGGTATTTGTTGAATTTGATTTTAATACAGATGTTTTTCGGGCACGGCAATTGACCGCAGAAAAATTACAGTCCATACAATTACCGAAAGGAATAACACCGCAGTTGGGTCCTATAAGTTCTATAATGGGGCAGATAATGATGATTGCTGTAACAGCTGATACCACTGCACCTTCAGAGTTGAGAACGATTTCAGATTTTACCATTCGCAGAAGATTAATGAGCATAAAAGGGGTAAGCCAGGTAATTCCGATTGGTGGTGAAAGGCTGCAATACCAGGTGTTGGTTTCGTCAGAAAAACTACGCCAGTTTAATATTGGAATTGATGAGGTGGACAATGCTTTGCAACTTACCAACCAAAACACTACGGGCGGGTTTTACAATGATAAAGGTTCGGAGGTTTTAATACGAAACATAGCACGGGCTAATACGCTGGAAGATTTGGCGAATACAGTTATAGCAAATAAAAACAATGCGCCGGTTTTATTAAAACAGGTAGCAGATGTAAAGTTTGGTGCTGCAGTAAAAAGAGGCGATGGCTCATTAAATGGAAAGCCCGCTGTTATTTTAAATATAGAAAAACAACCCGGTGCAAACACAGTTTCATTAACTGATGAAATTTTAAAAGCTGTTGCCGACTTACAGGTTTCTTTACCGAAAGATGTAAAAATTCAAACAAACGTTTTCAGACAAAAAGATTTTATTGTAAACTCACTTAGCAATGTAGAAAGTGCATTACGAGATGGTTTTATTTTAGTAATCATCATCCTGTTTTTATTCCTCCTTAATTTTCGGACTACCATTATAACCCTAACTGCCATTCCTTTATCGTTGGTTATTACTGCAATCATTTTTAAATCTTTCGGTATCTCGATCAATACGTTAACCCTTGGTGGTTTGGCAATTGCCATTGGTGAATTGGTAGATGATGCCATTGTAGATGTAGAAAATGTTTTTAGAAGATTAAAGGAAAACTGGGCAAGCGAAAATCCTAAGCCTTTAAATAAAGTTATTTACGAAGCAAGTAGCGAGGTAAGAAACTCTATTGTTTACGCCACTATCATTGTGGTGTTGGTATTTCTGCCGTTGTTTTATTTGCAGGGTATTGAGGGGAAATTATTTGCACCGTTAGGTGTTGCATACATCACTTCCATAATTGCTTCGTTGTTGGTTTCATTAACTGTTACTCCTGCTTTGTGTAGTTATTTGTTGGGTAAAGAAAAAAGTTTGAGGCCGGTTAATTTAATGTTTTGGAGAAAGAGGAAAGAGCCTATGCTTTCAGAGAATGCTGAGCATGATGCACATGACAGTGCATTGGTAAAATGGTTAAAAAAGCAAGACACAAAACTTTTGCATAAAGGTTTGCAACATCCAAAATTTATTATTGGTTGTGCCATTGCTTTGATCATTGCAGCCATAGCAATTGTTCCGTTTTTTGGTACCGAATTTTTGCCGCCTTTTAATGAAGGAAGTTTTACCATAAATGTTGTAGCACCTGCAGGCACATCATTGGAGGAAAGCAATAAAATAGGTTCAATTGCCGAACAGCAAATTTTAAAAATACCTGATGTTTTACTCACATCAAGAAGAACGGGTCGTGCAGAATTAGATGAACATGCAGAGCCACCAAATTACACAGAAATTGATGTTGCTTTAAAAGATAATCACAGAAGCATGAAGGCAGTGCTGGCAGATATAAGAACACAATTAGATATTTTAAAGGGTAGTAATATTAATATCGGTCAGCCTATTTCTCACCGGTTAGATCATTTACTTTCTGGGGTAAGAGCACAGGTAGCCATAAAAATATTTGGAAATGATTTGGCAGAACTGAGAAGCAATGCAGCCACCATGAAAGATCTTTTGAGCACAGTGCCGGGCGTTGTTGATTTGCAGGTTGAAAAGCAGGTATTGGTGCCGCAGTTACAAATAAAAATCGATAGAAATGCTTTGCAGCGTTATGGTTTGCAGGCTGGAAAAGTAGCCGAAAATTTAGAAGTTTTTTACAACGGAAAAGTAAGCAGTCAGATTTTGGATGGGCAAAAAAGTTTTGATATTGTTTTGAAAACAAATGAAGCGGACAGAAGCAATATTGAAAGCATTCGCAACACACAAATTTCGTTACCAACCGGTTCACTTATTCCTTTATCTCAAATTGCAACAATTGAAATAGAAAACGGAGTAAATTCTGTATCGCATGAAAATACCCAAAGAAGAATTGTTGTAAGTGCAAACGTACAGGGCAGGGATTTGGGTACTACCGTAAAAGAAATGCAGGCAAAAGTAAATGCGCAATTAAAATTACCACAAGGTTATTATTTACAGTGGGGTGGTCAGTTTGAGAGCCAGCAATCAGCTTCTAAATTAATTGGGCTGTTAAGTATTTTCTCTTTGCTTGGAATTTTTTTAGTTTTGTACAGTCACTTTAAATCTTCGAGAATTGTGTTTCAGATTATGCTGAATATTCCTTTGGCATTAATAGGAAGTGTAATTGCTGTAATGCTTACCGGTGGCGTATTTTCCATTGCTACAATGGTTGGTTTTATTACCCTCACAGGTATTGCAAGTCGCAACGGTATAATGATGATTTCGCATTACATACACCTTGTAGAACATGAAAGTGAAGTCTTTGGTGACAAGATGATCATAAGAGGTTCGCTGGAAAGATTGGTGCCCGTTCTAATGACTGCACTGGTAGCAGCCTTGGCATTGATTCCATTAACGTTGGATGCTACAGCTCCGGGAAAAGAAATTCTTTATCCTGTTGCAACCGTAATATTGGGTGGGCTCATCAGTTCAACATTATTGGATATGATTGTGACACCAATTGTATTTAAACAGTTTGGCGAAAAAGCATTGAAAAAATATTTAAAAGAACAGCAGTCTGAAAATTTTTGATGCGGGAAAAGGAGTAAATTTTTAAAATCGTTATTAAGAATTCAATTATAAAAATTATTCTAATACTTTTTCCATAGCCATACTTCTCGATCCTTTTATTAATATCGTTGCATTTTTAAATTGCTGTTTTTTAAACCAATCGGCAATTTCTGTAGCATCGTTAAAATGTAAAATGGAAGATGGCAGATTGATAAAATCTTTTCCCGCAACAACAACCTGCATCCATTTGTATTTTGATAATAGATCTATAATAGCCGCATGCTCCTTCATGCTTTCATTTCCCAGTTCCATCATGCCACCCAGTATTACAATTTTATTTTCACCATCCATTAATGCAAAATTTTCAATGGCTACTTTCATACTGCTTGGGTTGGCATTATAAGCATCAAGTAAAATAGTATTTGTTTCTTTTTTAATTATTTGAGAGCGGCTGTTTGTAGGTATGTAAGCTTCCAAAGCAATTTTTATATTTTCATCGGCAACGCCAAAATATTTCCCAATACACACTGCAGCCATTACATTCGGTAAATTGTAATTACCTGCAAGCTGAGTTTTTATAACATTAATATTTGCGCCTTTTACTATTTCTACTTCTAACAAATGTTCTCCTTCTTTTGCTATTCCCACATAGGCTGCTTGAACTGAGCCGTAAGTAATTTTATTTTTTATAGCAGCGCTCATTTTTTCTAAATAATCATAATCACTATTTAAAAATAATGTGCCGTCTGTTTTTAAAATATATTCAAACAATTCACCCTTTCCTTTTATTACGCCATCTTCACCTCCAAAACCTTCTAAATGTGCTTTACCACAATTCGTAATTAATGCATGTGTTGGCATGTTATACAAACAATAACCTTCAATTTCTTTTAAATGGTTTGCGCCCATTTCTATAACTGCAATTTCAGCATCATTATTAATGGAAAGTATAGTGAGCGGAATACCAATATGGTTATTTAAATTTCCTTTTGTTGTATAGCATTTGTAAGTAGTACTAAGAACTTCATGTACAAGTTCTTTGGTTGTTGTTTTTCCGTTGCTTCCTGTTATGGCAATAAAAGGAATATTGAATTTCTGGCGATGATGCTTTGCCAATTGTTGCAGTGTTTGTAAAACATCCTCCACATAAATAATCCGTTCACTTATAAAGTTGGACTCTTCATCACATATACAATATGATGCTCCTTCTTTAAAAGCCTGTTCTACATAATTATTACCATTAAAGTTGGGCCCTTTTAATGCAAAAAAAATATCCCCTATTTTTATTTTTCGGGTATCAGTTTCTATAAATGGATGTTGGACATATATGTTGTAGAATTCTTCAATACTCATGTTGCAAAAATAGTTAGGTAAAACATATAAGTAACAAAAAACCCTTCAGTTAATGAAGGGTTTTTTGTTTATCTTTTTCTTCCTTTTCTGGAATTTTGTTTTCTTGATGGAAAGTTATTACCATCTTTAAAGCCTGGTCCTTCAGGTGGACCAAGATACGTTTGTGCGCATCGAAATCCTACCGTACTGGCAGCTTGATCTTCCTGCATATAACGACGTGTACCTGGGGAAAGCCAGTACGCTCGGTCATTCCAGCTACCACCTTTAATAACTCTTGATTTGTCGTTTATTAATGATGTAACACCATAACCATAAGAAACCTGGCTTATTGTATCGCCATCCAAATAATTTATAACATTGTTCTTTTGATAATTAGATCTGTTTTTAACATCATCGTCAGATATGTCTTGTCTTTTCAAATGTCCTACACTGTCTCTCTCATATTCGCCTGAACTGTTTTTAAATAATTTTGTAAATTTATTACCTCTAAAGTAATTGAAATCCTCTGCATCTAAAGAAGTCAAAGGCCTGTATACATCAGCAACCCACTCACTTACGTTGCCACTCATATTATATAGCCCAAATGCATTTGGGTAAAAAGATTTTATCGGACCCGTAATTGCGGCTCGGTCATTTAAACCACCAGCAATTCCCATATTATCTCCGCTACCCCTTTTAAAGTTGGCTAAAAACTTTCCTTGAAAACTACCTCTGCGGTTATCTCTTAAACCATTAGGGTTTTTTGACCAAGTGTAAACCTGCTGGTTTAAACGGTTTTCTTCACCGCTTTGTTTTTCTTTTTTTCTAATATTTGGATTTTGATCTAATAAACCGTAAGCTGCATATTCCCATTCAGCTTCTGTCGGCAAACGGTAACCAAGGTTTAAAATTCCATCTTCCATTTTTACACTGGCCCTTGGTTTACCATTTACATCTTTTAAATCTGTTTTCTTAGGTTTGCTTTTAGCCATCTGTATCAATTCTGGATTTACAAGATATGCTTCAGTGTTAAATGAACCTTCTGCTCCGCCACCTTTCATTTCTTTTTTTGCAGCATCTTTTTTTAAATAACCCTTTTTAATTAAGGCAAGCTCATTTACTCTGTCTGATCTCCATATGCAGAAATCATGTGCCTGTTGCCAGGTTACACCTACTACAGGATAATAGTTGTAGGAAGGATAACGGAAATAATATTCTACATAAGGTTCGTTGTATGCAAGTTCTTGCCTCCAAACCAAAGTGTCTGGAAGGGCTTTTGTAACAATGTTGGTATCTCCGCTAAAGGTATTATCCAACCAATAAAGGTATTCACGGTAATGCACGTTGGCAACTTCAGTTTCATCAATAAAAAAAGAGGGCACTGTTACCCTGCGGGGCACATTGTTCCAATCTCCCATTACATCTTCATCTTTTGCACCCATTACAAAAGAACCGCCTTGTACAAAAACAAGTCCGGGACCGGCTTTTGGATATTTTACTTTTGCAACATGAAAGTTGCCTAAATTTTTATCATCATAACTCCATCCTGTTGCGTCTGAAGTTCCTTTTTTCTTACTAAAGATACTCCCGTTTTTACAGGCTCCTAAGGAAAGGGCGGCAAATGCTACGAGTATAAAATATCTGCTTGAAAAGGTGTTTAACATGGTATATAGTCGTTTTACAAATTATGAAACGAAGAAAATTCGTGGTTATTGTTGATTAATGGTGTATAGGTTGCAATATAATATAATTCATTATAAAACTTAGTAGGCTTTTATAGTTTTAGCTTTTTGTTTAATAATTAAACAATTTTTACAGAAGTGCAACGTTATTCAAAAAAAAATTGTCATGAATATCTTAGATAGGTTGGCATATAAAAGCAATTTAAATGTTATGCTGAATTTTATAAGTGTTTTTTATAAAATTTGAATCAAAGTAATTTTATAATATATTTATGATAAATTTGTATATTATTTAACAATACTATTTTAAACAATAAACATTAAAATACATTTTAAATTCAAAGCTTATAAAGTAAAGGCTACCTCAACAAGACAAAAAAATCGCATGAAACAAGCAACTTTGAAGTTAGCCGCCGTAGTTATCTTAATTGGTGGTACCGCAATGGTAAAAGCACAATCAATTTCTGACAAAACCAATAACGTAGTTACTACCGCAGTACCAATGTTGCGCATATCTCCAGATGCCCGTAGTACAGGTATGGGAGAAACAGGTATCGCAACTTCTGCTGACGCATATTCCAACTTCTGGAATCTGGGTAAGACTCCTTTTGCTAAACAAAAAGGTTCAATTGGTGTTACTTATACTCCATGGTTAAACGATCTTAATTTAAAAGATGTTTATATAGCTTCTCTGGCGGGATATTATAAATTAGATGATAACCAGGCTTTATCTCTCGGTTTAAGATATTTTAGTTTAGGTGATATCCAATTTACTGACCAATCCGGTCAGGATCTGGGTAGTAACCGTCCTCGTGAATATACAGTTGAAGGCGGGTATTCAAGAAAATTAGGTCCTAAATCAGGCCTTGGTATTGGTGTTCGTTACATTAGTTCTAATCTTGCAAATGGTACTTATAATGGAGTAAATTACAAAAAAGGTAGTTCAGTCGCTGCAGATCTTCATTTCTTCCACAATGGTGCCGCTGAAAATGGAGAAGGTTTTAATTACGGTATTACTTTAAGCAATCTAGGTTCTAAAATTTCTTATACAGACGACAACGCACAAAAAGATTTTATTCCTGCAAATCTTGGGTTAGGTGGTGCTTACACAAAAGTATTCGATGCTGACAGCAAATTAACTTTTGCAGTTGATCTTAATAAACTATTGGTACCTACTCCCGATACTGCTGCTGCAAGTATTGCTAGCTACCGCAGCCAAAGTGTAGTAAGCAGTTGGGCCAAGTCATTAATAAATGCACCGGGTGGTGGTTCTGAAAAAATTCGTGAAGTAACCGCTTCAATTGGTGCAGAGTATTGGTACAAAGAGCAATTTGCTTTCCGTGCGGGATATTTCTACGAAAGTCCATCAAAAGGCAACCGTCGTTACGCAACTGTAGGTGCCGGTCTAAAATACAATGTAATAGGTTTAAATCTTGCATACATATTCCCGTCAGGTTCTGGCATAAGCCGTAATCCGCTTTCAAATACGGTACGTTTCAGTTTATTATTTAATTTCAATAATTAATTACAATCTCATAAAATAATAAAAGGACGTTCTGCTGTTGTAGAACGTCTTTTTATTACAACAAGTTTTATGCACCTTTGCCGCAAATTAAATTTATGGGTTACAGAGTAGGAACCGGGATTGATTTTCACAAACTTGTAGAAGGCAGAGATTTATGGATAGGAGGTGTGCATATACCATATTACAAAGGTGCTTTAGGCCACAGCGATGCAGATGTATTGTTACATGCCATATGTGATGCTCTTCTTGGAGCTTTAAGTCTTGGAGATATTGGTAAACATTTTCCTGATACTGACAATTCTTATAAAAATATTGACAGCAAAATTTTACTTACAAAAACTTACGATCTGATAGTTTTAAAAGGGTATGAAGTTATAAATGTAGACTCAACTGTTTGTATTGAACTTCCCAAAATAATGCCTTTTGCAGAAGAAATGCGCACAGGCATTGCAACAATTTTACATACTGATTTGGAAAATATTTCTATTAAAGCAACAACTACCGAAAAAATGGGTTTTGCAGGGCGAGAGGAAGGATTATTTGCAAATGCTACAGTTCTATTAAAGAAGAAAAAAAATGAATAATACAATTAAAATAAATACTAAAAACATTTCAAATAATGATTTGCCGCATTATGCAACCTCCGGTTCTGCAGGTATGGATATAAGAGCAAATTTATTAGAAACTGTTGTGCTGTTACCTCTAGAACGCAGACTCATACCTACAGGAATATTTTTAGAAATACCACAAGGCTACGAAGGGCAGGTAAGACCGAGAAGTGGGTTAGCTTTAAAAAATGGCATTACCTGTTTAAATTCTCCAGGTACTATTGATAGTGATTACAGGGGAGAAATAAATGTATTACTTATCAATTTAAGTAACCTTCCTTTTACAATAAATAATAATGATAGAATTGCGCAATTGGTTTTAGCAAAAGTTGAAAAAGCCGAATTAATACTTGTTCAACAATTAAATGAAACAGAGCGAAATGCAGGCGGATTTGGACATACAGGGGTTTAAAATAAAATTTATGAAAGTAACCGGTTGGAT
>JAYTCO010000064.1:0-2355 GCA_043736415.1 Ferruginibacter sp.
CCAACCCCCATGTTCCTGATTGGTGAAAGCGATCCGCAAAGTAATTTAGCCCGTAATTTTAAGGCGCCCCGTGTAACATCTTTAATAGTTCCTAAAGAAACCATTCCCATGGAAGTAAAAAAAGAGTACAGTAAATTAAATTAAAAAGAGTAAACCAACATCATGTCCGAAGCAGATCAGATTTGTCCTTATACGGGATTGAGATCCTTTACTGAAGATGAATCGCTTTATTTTAAAGGGAGGGAGGATGATATTGACCAGGCTACGGAGCAACTGCAGCGCAATAAATTTTTAATGCTTACGGGTGCATCAGGTGATGGAAAATCTTCTTTGATATATGCCGGTATCATCCCCAATGCACGGGCAGGTTTTTTAAAATCAAAATATACGCAGTGGTGTGTTGCCGACTTCAGACCCGAACGAACACCTTTTAAAAATTTATGTAAGGGCATCTCTAAAAACCTAAGATACGATGCAATGTTTTAGTATAAACAGTTGTCTTATATAAAAACAATAATTATGTCAAAAGTAAGAGGATTATTTGATGAGCAGATACGGCTAGAGAAGTTAAGTAAAAAGAAAGATCCGTTAGAGCAGTTGGTAAGTCATATCGATTTTGAGTTTTTTCGAAAACCATTGGAAAATTTTTTTGAAAAAGATGTTGACCGTAGCAAAGGTGGGCGGCCAGCTTACGATTATGTGCTTATGTTTAAGATATTGATCTTACAGCGTTATTATAATATAAGCGATGATGCCACAGAGTATGCGATATTAGACCGCTTAAGTTTTATGCGGTTTTTGGGCTTAGGCATTAATGATCCGGTGCCGGATGCTAAAACAGTGTGGCTGTTTCGGGATAAAATAACTGACGGGGGCATGATAGAAAAATTATTCCGTCTTTTGGACAAACAATTAGATAGTGATGGTATAATAGTACATAAGGGCAAATTAGTAGATGCCTCTATTGTAGAAGTTCCTGTACAACGCAACAGCCGGGAAGAAAACAAAGAACTGAAAGAAGGCAACATACCCGAAAATTGGGAAGAAAATAAATTGCGCCAAAAAGATACGGCTGCCCGTTGGACTTCCAAGAATGGCGAAGATTATTTTGGTTATAAAAACCACATAAAGGCTGATAGTAAAACCAAAATCATCACAGACTACAGAACCACTCCCGCCAACGTACATGATAGCGAAGTGCTGGAAGAACTATTAGACAAGAAAGAAGACAGCGATCAACCACTGTATGCCGACAGCGCCTACCGAAGTCAGGCAATAGAAAAAATATGTGAAAAGAAAAATATTGAAAGCCGCATCCATGAAAAAGGATATCGCAATAACCCATTGACCAAACGGCAGCAACAACGCAACAGAAAGAAATCAAAAACAAGAGTGAGGGTGGAACATATATTTGGCTTTATAACCAACAGCATGAATGGAATGTATCTGCACTACAGAAACTTTATAAGAAATCAGGCCGGTATCGGGCTAATGAATATAACCTATAACTTGTTCCGGTTAGTACAATTAAAAGTGGAATTAAAAACCTAATAGCTATCGGGTAGATCGAAGAAGTCCGCCCATCCATTCAAAAAGAACAAAAGAATAAATAAGAAAGGGATGAAATTATTCCAAATCAGCAGACGGAAAGATAAAATGAAAGCAATAAAAAAATTATCTGCCCAACCGGCAACAAATTTTAACTGATCAAAAATATTTTTTTAAAAAAAGGGTTAATAGAGATGCCCATAAGTAAAATTTTGAAAAGCCTGTTTAATTACTCCCCTGTTATCGGGCAATTCATCCTGTTCCTGACTTGTGCGGGAAAAATAATCGGCAAGTTCTTCTTGTGATTTTATCCGGGCTAACAGATGAAAATGGTTGGGCATCATGCAATAGGCATATATATGGCATACCGGCAAAACATATTTCGAAATCCGGCCCAGGAAAAATGAATAATTTTTTTCCTCCACAAACAGGTTCTCCCTTCCATTGGCATGATTAAAAAGATGGTATGTATTTCCTGGTAGCATATCCATAAACTCTTGGCAAAAACTCTTGGTGGCAAAAACTCTTGGAGGGTTCCAAACCCTCCAAGAGTTTGTCATCTTCGCAAAATTATGTTTTTGTAATTTTGATTATTGCTTTAAATATGGAATCCTACGGAAAAATACTCCTCATTGCAATGCCTGCCTTCCTGCTCCTCGTTTTGTTTGAAAAATGGTGGGGATGGTACAAAGGCAAGGACACCGTCCGGAATATGGACATGATTTCGAGCCTGAGTTCCGGCATTACCAATGTCACCAAAGATGTGTTGGGATTGAGTGTGGCTATCATATCTTATAGCTGGCTGGT
>JAYTCO010000065.1:0-2355 GCA_043736415.1 Ferruginibacter sp.
AACGATAGCAAACCTTTACAAAGCGTCTTTAAAAAATGAAGCCGTTTTAAAAACGACTGATCTAAATGGCTTGGATGCCATTATCTTCAAAGGAAAAAATACTAGGCAATTACGCCCAACACTATACGATTTTTTAGCACACCGTGCATTGGATTATTTTATGAGTACCGAGAATGATGTGACAAGTCCTGCTTATAAATTTATTATAAATGAAGAAGTAGCATTTGCGCCGGTAAAAGAATTTGCAGCATACTATTTTAAAACAAAAGATACCGCATCGCTTTACTTTAATGCGTTGCAGATAATGCAGGATTTGCTTGCTTTTCATTCAAACGACTCACAGCCGGAAGCATTGCTGGATGCAGATTTGAAGAGACTGGATTTTGTAAACCAACATGGCGTTTTTACTAACAAAGAAAAGCTGTACGAAAATGCATTGCTAAATATTGAAACTAAGTACAGCAAAAGTCTTGCGAGTGCGCAGGCAACTTATTTGCGTGCAGAAATGCTGGTAGAATCGGGTAATAAATACAATCCTCTAACAGGCAAAGAAAACCAGTTTGATCTGGTAAAAGCAAAACAAATTTGCGAAGCAGCCTATGCAAAATTTCCAAAAAGAGAGGGTGGTATAAATTGTAAAAACCTGATTACACAAATTGAAAAACCTTCATTGCATTTTGAGGTAGAAAAAGTGAATTTACCTGCATTACCATTTCGTGCGCTCGTTACTATTAAAAATATTGGTAAAGTATATTATAGAATTGTACAGACAAACAGAGAAGAAATTAATCGCCTGGAAAACAACAATAATTATGATAAAGTTTGGCCTTCTATTTTAGCATTAAAACCTTATAAAAGCTGGAGCGAAAATATCCCGGACCAAAAAGATTTTCAGCAACATGCAACAGAAATAAAAGTGGATGGATTGTCCGTGGGAACCTATTATTTACTGGCAAGTATAAAAGAAGATTTTTCATTGAGCAATAATATTGTTGGCAGGGCAACCACTTATGTTAGTAACATCAGCTACATAACCAATAATAAAAACGAATTGTATGTGCTGGACAGAGACAATGGAAAACCTTTGGAGAAAGCTACTGTTCAGCTATGGACGAATAGTTACAGCTACAGTACAAGAAAATATGAAACAGTAAAATCCGGTTTGTATATAACCGATAAAAATGGTTTTGTAAAAATTGCTAAGCCTGCAAATTATGAAAACAGTGTTGTGCAGGTAAAATATAATAATGATGAATTGTTTACCGATGACGGCTACAACAGTTATTATTACGATGATATAAATACAAAGAATAAAAGTACAAAGAGAACTTTTTTATTTACGGATCGTAGTATTTATCGCCCCGGACAAACTATTTTTTTTAAAGGAATAATTACACAGACTGATAGCACGAAGAGGAAGAGTGAAATTCTGGCTAATACAAAAACTTCTGTACAATTATTTGACAGAAACAACCAGAAAATTGCAAGTGTAAATGTTACAAGTAATGATTATGGTTCTTACAACGGAAGTTTTAAAATAACTGAAGGTTTGCTAAACGGAACTTTTTATTTGAAAGATACTTTTACATTATCTACACAATATATAAGTGTGGAAGAATACAAACGACCAAAATTTTCTGCAGAAATAAAAAAGCCTGAAGGAAGCTATAGGGTGAATGACAGCATTCGTGTAACCGGCACTGCCAAAGCATTTTCGGGTAATAATATTGATGAAGCTAAAGTAAGTTACAGAGTAGTTAGAGTTATTCGATACCCTATTTGGTTCGGTTATTACAGAAGTATATATCCGCCACGTGGCGGGAATGAAGAGATGGAAATTACAAACGGTATTACAACTACTGATGCAAAAGGGGAATTCAATATTGTATTTAAAGCAATACCTGATGAAACTGTTGATAAGAAAAGCCAGCCAACATTTGATTACCGTTTGAGTGCTGATATTACAGATGTGAATGGAGAAACCAGATCTGCTACTACAACTGTTTCTGTATCGTATCAGGCAATACAATTAAATATTATTGCAGATGAAAAAATGCTGGCAGATAGTATTAAAAACATTGGCATTACAAGTACCAATGCAAATGGTCTTCACGAAAAAACAAGAGTAAATTTTGCCATGTACAAATTGCAGGAACCAAACAGAATGTTCAGAGCAAGGTACTGGCAACAACCGGATTTGTTTACGATGAGCAAAGAAGAATACTACAAACTATTTCCTTACGATGTGTATGCAAATGAAGACCAAATGAGTAAATGGGCGATGGGGGAGAAGGTGATTGATATAAACGATACAACTAGAGCAGATGCTAGATTTGAGATAAAGGGCACAAGACT
>JAYTCO010000066.1:0-35596 GCA_043736415.1 Ferruginibacter sp.
TGTAGAAGAAATGATGGTGAACAAAGAATTTTATAAACCTAACCACGACTTGCTGATGAGCAATTTTGGTTATGACACTTACAAAAGAAAACTTGAAAATTTTTTAAGTATATGATATTTAAAGTTGAACAACATTCGGTGCATAACATGGCTAAGAATTAATGAATCAAAAAACTACAGAAGAACATTGGGATGAGATTATAGAACCAACGGGTAAGTTGCTGGACCTGAGGTTGAATGAAGTTTGGAAATACCGTGACCTGTTATTGCTTTTTGTAAAACGGGATTTTGCAGCACAATATAAACAAACTGTCTTAGGACCGGTCTGGCATTTAATACAACCCATTTTTACAACAGCGGTTTTTTTACTGGTTTTTCACAGCATTGCCAACATTGATACGGATGGAATAAACGCCGTTCCTTTTTACATGAGCGGCATTGCTATCTGGAATTATTTTTCAAGTTGTTTAACGGGTACTTCCAACACTTTTGTAGCTAATGCAGGTATTTTTGGTAAGGTATATTTTCCAAGATTGGTTATTCCATTAAGCACTGTGCTCAGCAATATTATAAAGTTTGTTATTCAGTTTGGGTTGTTGCTGGTAGTAATGATTTACTTTGCTTTTAAAGAAGGTCATTTTTATTTAAGCATCAGCTTTTTATTAATCCCCTTGCTTGTTTTAATGATGGCGGGCATGGGTTTAGGGTTGGGTATTATCATTTCTTCTCTCACTACCAAGTACAGAGATTTTGCAGTATTGATAGGCTTTGCCGTTCAGTTGCTGATGTATGCAACACCTGTTGCTTATCCACTCTCTTATATAAAAGGAAAAAGTTACGAATGGCTGATTACTGCAAATCCGCTTACGCCAATTGTAGAAGCATTTCGTTACGCATTGTTTGGTAAAGGAAGTTTAGTACCGGTGCATCTTTTTTATTCTGGGCTTTTCATAATGGCAGCATTATTAATTGGAACTGTAATTTTTAATAGAGTGGAGAGGAGTTTTATGGACACGGTGTAGAACTTCACCGCAGAGAAATGAGAAGGTTAAGTTACCGCTGAGAAAACAAATCTCTGCGAAACCTCTTTAACTCTTTTTCTCAGCGGTGAATAATTGAAAATCAAAAAAAATCTGTGAGCATAAACAAACACATATCTGCCGTAATTGACGAAGGTGCACAAATAGGAAATGGTACAAACATCTGGCACTTTTGCCATGTTATGCCTGATGCTGTAATTGGTGAAAATTGTAATATCGGGCAGAATGTTTTTATTGATAATGGCGTTATAATTGGGAATGGAGTAAAAATTCAAAACAATGTTTCTGTTTATAATGGCGTTGTGTGTGAGGATGAAGTTTTCATAGGACCATCTGTCGTATTTACAAATGTTATAAACCCACGTAGTGCAATTGAAAGAAAACATGAATTTAGAAAAACATTAGTCAGAAAAGGTGCAAGCATAGGAGCAAATGCAACCATTGTATGTGGAAATGAAATAGGACAATACGCAATGATTGGTGCAGGTGCAGTTGTTACAAAAAACATAAAGCCTTATGCTTTGGTAGTAGGAAATCCGGCAAAACAAATTGGTTGGGTAAGTAAGTATGGACACCGATTGGTTTTTGAAGAGCGTGGAAATGCGGTTTGTGTGGAAAGCGGGGAGCGGTATTTTTTGGAAGGGGATGTGTTGAAGAAAATGAATTATGAGGTATGAATGATGAGTTATGGGTTAAAATAGTTTCGGGGTAAATTTTTAATTTATGAAAAATATACTTAAAGAGAAAAGTTTTGCCTTGGCATTAAGAATAATAAAACTGTATAAGTTTTTAATCGAAAACAAGAAGGAGTACGTGTTGAGCAAACAGATTTTAAGAAGTGGTACCTCTGTAGGTTCAATGATTAGGGATGCACAGAATGCAGAAAGCAAAATGGATTTTGTTCATAAACTTGCAATTGCTCAAAAGGAATGTGATGAATCTATATATTGGATGGAACTATTAGTGCAATCAAATTATATTTCTAAAGAAGCTTTTGAAAGTGTTTCTGCAGAAGCAGAGCAAGTTTTAAAAATGATAAAAAGTGCCATCCTAACAACAAAAAGAAATATCGCTACCAAAAAGAATAAACCATAATCCATCACTCATAACCACAAACAATTTACTTGCTACAAACAGACACCCATAATTCATCACTCATAATTCCTAATTAAACAAAGTGAGTACAGTCATTAAAGTAGATAATATTTCAAAACAATACCGCTTGGGCGATGTGAGCACGGGTGCGTTGGCGCATGATGTAAACAAGTGGTGGCACAAAGTACGTGGTAAAGAAAACCCTTATTTAAAAATTGGTGAAACTAATGACCGTTCTGTAAAAGGCGAGAGCGATTATGTGTGGGCTTTAAAAGATATTAATTTTGAAGTAAAGCAGGGTGAAGTGTTGGGTATTATTGGCCGCAACGGCGCAGGAAAAAGTACGCTCTTAAAAATATTAAGCAAAACCACTACACCAACAACCGGTAGTATAAAAATAAAAGGTCGCATAGCAAGTTTGTTGGAAGTTGGTACAGGATTTCATCCTGAGCTTAGTGGCAGAGATAATATCTTTTTAAACGGCGCAATACTAGGGATGACCAAGCGGGAAATAAAAAGCAAGTTTGATGAGATTGTTGATTTTGCAGGAGTAGAGCGATACATTGATACTCCTGTAAAACGCTACAGCAGCGGTATGTATGTTCGGTTAGCCTTTGGAGTAGCTGCACATTTAGAACCCGAAATTTTAATTGTGGATGAGGTGCTTGCAGTGGGGGATGCAGAATTTCAAAAAAAGGCATTGGGCAAAATGAAAGATGTGAGCCAGAAGGATGGAAGGACAGTGATTTTTGTAAGCCACAACATGGGTGCAGTTTCTACTATTTGTAATAATGCTATTGTTTTACAAGAGGGCTTATTAAAAAGTACAGGGCCGACTGAGTTAATGATAAAAGACTATTTACAAATAAACTCAGATGCACTTGGTATTACGCACGATAATAGCCCTGCAAAACCCGGCCAAAAATTAAAAATAAGAAGTGTAAAAATTACTGATAATAATGGAAATGTTGTAGCAGAAATAAACAACGAATACAAGGCATTTATATTTGTATCTATAGAAGTTATACAAGAAAGTAACGGTTACGATTTAGGAGTGGAACTTATTCATGTGCAGTATGGAAGTATTTTTTCTACCACCTTAAAAGATTCAAACCTTGATAGTTATTTTAGTAAAATTATTTCAAAGGGTTTACATACTTATAAATTAGAATTGCCGTTGGGTTATTTACGTGGTGGAGACTATTTTGTGTCAGTGGGGGCTTCTATACCCAAAATAGAAATGCTCGATATTTATATCCACGAAACTCAATTTAGTATTACCGACAAAATAAGTCCTGTCGCAAAAACATCTGAAGGTAGGAGAGGAGCAATATTACCAATAATTAATTGGGAAGAAATATGAAGAGAATTCTTTTAAGAATTGCAAAAAAAATCATTCGCTATTTTGAGGAAACTAAGAATACAAGTTATGTTGCAACAGATATCATGGAAGATGTTTTTAAAAGAAATTTTAAAAAAAGAGTATTACTGTCTTATATACAGCAACCATTTATTGAGGGAATAAAATACCATCATACAAACTATTTGGAATGCTATACTGCAGCAGAAATATTTAGTGAATTGGGATATGCAGTTGATGTTGTTGATTTATTTAATGACAAAGTAATTATTGATTATGCTAAGTATGAAATTGTTTATGGTCTAGGAATTACACTAGAAAAATCATTTTATTGTTCTAACCCTGAAGGAATATTTAAAATATTATATGCAACAGGTTGCAATCCTTTCTATTCTTATAAAGCTTCCCTCTTACAAACTCAAAACTTTTACAACAAAACAGGGAAATTGATACCTGAATCCTCTAGAGTTTCGGAACACTTTTGGGCTTGTTCATATTTGTTGAGTGATCATGTAATTGCATTAGGTAATGAATTCGTAGCAAATAGTTTCATTGATACTAATCATTTATTAAAATGTAGTGCAGTCAATGCTTTTTATTTTGATGTCTACGATATTAATCTTAACAACAAAGATTTCGAAAAAGCAAGAAAACATTTTTTATGGTTTGGAAGTACTGGTTTGCTTCACAAAGGTTTAGACTTGGTGATTGATATTTTTTCTGAAAGACAAGATATTAATTTGCATATCTGTGGAGCAAGTAAAAGTGAAATTAAATTTTGGGAGTATTATCAACCAATTTTAGATAATAGTAAAAATATAATTAATCATGGATTTGTTAATATTCAGAGTGATGATTTCAAAATTTTAATGAATGAATGTGCTTTTTGTATCTTCCCTACAGCAAGTGAAGGAGGAGCTCCTGCATTGCTAAATGTAATGGCTAATGGTGGTTTGATTCCTATAGCTTCACGAGCATGTGGTATTGATATTGAAGATTTAGGATTTGTCTTTGATAAATTGAATAAAGATTCAATACAAACAAATATTGAGTTAGCCTTAATTAAGCATTATAAAACATTACAAGAAAAAGCCGGCTTTATAAAAGAATCAATTAAGGATAAATACTCTTTTAATAATTATAAGAAGAGCCTTAAGCAATGTATAATAAATGCACTAAATATTGAAACATAATTTATAAATATGAGAATTGATTTCAGATTTATAAGTTTAATAAAAAAAGCTATTTATGAAAAGAATTCATGTTGACGAAAATGTAACTATTCGTACCAATGAAGAGGCAGATAAGGCATTTTTTGCAGAAAATGATATTGCATATTTTGATAATGAACGAGGTATTGCAAAAGTGCCTAAGGAAAGGTGGGATAAAGCTCAAAGAACGGAAAGAAAGCATTGGATGGAAATAGGTATGAACTCAAAAGATGATAGGAATTTTTACCATTTGGAAAAGTTCAATAATTATAAGTCCATCGAGAATAAAGTTTTTAAACATGCTCTTGAAGTAGGTTGTGGCCCATTTACGAATCTTAGAATTATTGGTAATTATTGCCAAGTTGAAAAATGTAGTTTAAATGATCCTTTAATAAAAGATTATTTAACACATTTAAATTGCTCCTTTGATAATAAAAATCTTTTTCTTGATAAAGATAGTCACCCAAAAAAAACATTTTGGAATCAATTTTCGAATAAAAAAATATCGATAGATAAAATTTATTCTTGTCCTTTTGAAGCAATCGAATGTGACGTAAAATTTGATTTAATTGTAATTATAAATGTTATTGAACATTGTTATGATTTAGAATTATTTTTCAACAAGGTCATACAATTGTTAACTGATGATGGCATTATCATATTTGAAGATAAACTTTACGACCTTGTAAAATTACAGGAAGATATAAATTTAGTTTATGATGCAGCACATCCATTGAGAGTCAATAAGGATTTAGTAACCTCATTTTTGGATAATAATTTCCAAAAAAAATACAGTGTAATTGAGTCAAATAAAACAGAACTAGAAGGAAATTTATTTGTATGGGATGATATTTATTATGTTGGCGAAAAAAAGCACTCTGCATTAATTCAAACAACATGAAAAGTATAATTCAAAAAATTATTGCAAAATTTTTCAATTCTTATTATGTAAGATCAAATCCATATATCCTAACAGATATTGAAAAAAAGGTGAAAATGGAATTGGATCTTAAAAAAGAAATTGAGATCAAAAATAATCTTGAGAACGTAACAATTCATGAAAGTTCGAAATTTTACGGTGAAACAATTATTCATAACGGTGCTAACGAAAAAGCGAAAATTTTAATTGGTAGCGATACGCATATTCGTGGAGAACTCTTAGTACAAAAATATGGGGGTCAAATACAAATTGGTAAAAACTGTTATGTAGGAACAGGTACTAAAATTTGGTCTGGTGATAGCGTAACCGTTGGTGATAATGTTTTGATATCGCATAATTGTAATATTATTGATACAAATTCTCATGAAATGGATTACGTGGAAAGATCTTCTCGATATGCCGAGTTGGTGAAATCAGGTCCCTGGAGCACAAAAGGGAGCATTATAACAAAACCAATTGTCATTGGTGATAATGTTTGGATAAGTTTTAATGTGACCATTTTAAAAGGAGTTACAATTGGTGAGGGAGCCATAATTGCTGCCAACAGTGTTGTAACTAAAGATATACCTGCATTTACACTTGCAATTGGAAATCCAGCCAAGATTGCTAAGTATATATAAACAATTAACTGCAATTATTTAGATGTCAAAGCAAATTAAGCTAGGTTTAATATTTTCCTCAAGTGATGATTGGATCGGTGGTACTTACTATATCCTTAATCTAATTAATGCTTTAAAAACTTTACCTCCCCATAAACAGCCTTTCATTACAATTTTAAGCAATAATGAATCAGATTTAAATATTATACTAAATACAGGTTATCCCTATTTAGGATATAGAAATCCTTATTTAAGCAAAAGAAATTTCGTCGAAAAGGTGGTTGACAAAATTTATAAAATAGTTTTTAAGAGATATTTTATTGACAAAAGAATTTCAGAAAGAGATATAGATTTTTTATTTCCTGCCAATAATGATTGGGTCTATGAAAAAATTAAGAATAAGCTTTTTTGGTTTCCCGATTTTCAACATGTAGTCCTTCCAAATTTTTTTAGTAAACAGGAAATTAAGGATAGGAATCTTTTTATAAACAAGATTGCTAATTCAAATCAAAAATTAATTTTAAGTAGTTGTTCAGCAAAAAGAGATTGGGATGCTTTATCGATAAATAAGAACTGCAGTGTTCATGTTATTCCTTTTGCAGTGACTCATCCTTCAATAGAAGATCTAGACATAACTAAAATATTATTTGAGTTTAAAATTAAGGGGAGTTATTTTTTGATTTCCAATCAATTTTGGATACACAAAAACCATATGGTTGTTTTAAAAGTAGCACTTAAATTGAAACTGGAAAATATTTCGATTCAATTTGTTTTTACCGGAAAAGAAGATGATTATAGACATCCCAGTTATTTTACAACAATTAAAGATTTTGTTATTTTAAATAATTTGGAAACACATGTAAAAATGTTAGGTCTAATCGATAGGAAGAAGCAGTTGAAATTGATGCAACATGCAACTGCTGTTATTCAACCTTCTTTATTTGAAGGATGGAGCACAGTAATAGAAGATGCAAAATTATTAGGCAAGCAAGTAATCGCATCAAATATTGATGTGCACAAAGAACAATTGAAAGAAGAGGGCATATTTTTTGATCCTTCGGAAGAAGCTGATTTGATAGATAGAATTAAAGAATGTTTAAAAAATAATTACGTATTTGAAAGTAATAATTACAAAAGTCAACTTAATTCTTTTGCCACGTCTTTTTACGAAATAATTAAAAAAAGTTAGCCATACTAATGGATTTTTTACATTAACACAATTTTTTTTATTTATATATTTTCATGATTTTAATAATACTTGGTTCTGAAGGTTTTCTTGGTTCATATCTTTGCAGATACTTTGTTGTATTGGGTTATGAAGTACACGGGGTTGATATTTTAGAAACACCGGCCAATATAAAGTATAAGTACACAAAGGTTTCTCGTTTATCATCACAATGGGAAGATCTCTTAAAAACTATCAATCCGAACATCTGTATAAATGCATCTGGCAGTGGAAATGTTTCTTACTCAATGGTAAATCCTGTTATCGATTTTGAAGCCAATACATTGGATGTTTTGGTTTTTTTAGATGCGTTAAGAAAGTATAGACCAGCTTGCAAATATTTACATATCTCCAGTGCCGCTGTATACGGCAATCCACGTACTTTACCTATAAAAGAAAATGATTCTCTTTTTCCAATTTCACCTTACGGATTTCATAAAAGAATGAGTGAAATTATATGTAAGGAGTATTATCAACTGTTTGGAATTTCATTAGCTGTTATTCGCCCGTTTTCCATTTTTGGAAATGGACTGAGAAAGCAACTTATTTGGGATATCTGCAACAAAATGCAGAAAGAAGATCATTTGACTTTATTTGGTACCGGTGATGAAACCCGAGATTTTATTCATGTACAAGACTTTGTAATCCTTATTCAAATAATTATTCAAAAGGCAGCCTTTTCTGGTGAAATTTATAATGCAGGGTGTGGTGTTCAAACTAGTATAAAAGATGTTGCCGCAATTTTTGTAGAACATTCTCAAAATACCAAAACGATAAGTTTTAATGGAAATGTAAGAGAGGGAGACCCTCTAAACTGGGAAGCAGAAATAACTACTATTAAAAACAT
Source organism: Ferruginibacter sp. (assembly GCA_043736415.1). GTDB lineage: Bacteria > Bacteroidota > Bacteroidia > Chitinophagales > Chitinophagaceae > Ferruginibacter. Next base: position 8,318 of record JAYTCO010000066.1, read on the forward strand.
GGGTTTTTTACCTTCGATAAATTTTAGAAGCGGTTTATTAAATTACATTAATTGGTTTAAGAGTTTAAAATAGATTGTCTCATTTATTACAAAATACAAAGATTCCTAACTAGCAATAAGTCTAAGATTATCCGATCAACTAAAACAAACCGTGATAGTTTAAAAAAGACCTTTCCAAATGTATTTACACAGACTTCCATATAGGAATAAAAGAAGTAATAAAGACACGCTAACAAAACTTTTGTTACTTATTAAAAAAGTATATCTAATTTATTTTATTAGTTTTTTATCTTCTGTTGGTCATATATAAAATGCCTAAAGCATCCATTATTTCACATAATTTAAAATAATAAAATTAATTGGTGCCATTAATTTCCTTTGTAAGCCCATCCTTCAACCAGGGAAAATAAATTGAGCAAATCATATTATCTATCATTGAGCAAGCATATAAAAAGGTAGAAATAATAATTATTAATGCGGCAAGTACCGATGAAACTGCCGCCGTAATAAAAAAATATCAACATTATATTTTATTGGGTAAGTGAGCCTGACCGTGTTCAGTCTCATGCCATAAATAAAGGTCTGGAAAAATGTACCGGTGAAGTTTTTAACCGAATAAACAGTGATGATTATTTAGAACCCGTTGCCTTACAAAACATAGCAACTTCAAATGAAGAAAAAAAAATGTACAAGTTGTTTGTGGTTTTACCCGCTGCTTTTTTGATGAAGACAATTCTACAAGCCATAAATATAGGATGGGTGTAAAACCAAGAGTTGCAGAAACAATATCATTGGTTGAAATGAACCAGCCGGGTAGTTTTTACCGTACAAATATTGTAAAAGAACTTGGCGGTGTAAACGAAAGCCTTCGGTATGTATTTGATGATGAATTATGTTAGGTTTTTATGCAAATACGGTATAGAAAATATATTCTTGACAGATAAAAGGATTGCACATTTTCGCCTGCATGGTTCTTCAAAATCAGTACGTTAGGGTTTTACATTATTTGGAAAAGAAATAAATGCTATTTAAATTGACATTCTTACAAATGCTCAAGCGCCACTATGACCGCTGGATTGTATGAAAGAAACAGAACCCTCTGCTAAATATATTTCAGTTGGTAAATGGGAAATTTCAAAACTTGAAAAACAAAAATTTATTGCAGCATTTGCAGTAAAATATACTAACAGCATATATATTAAAGGCTATAAAAAAAATGCCAAAGCGGCAATGCAACTTGAAATAACAAATGGTTTTTTTACCTGGAATAGAATCATGACAAGTCTTCGTATAAAATTGCTTTTTGGATAAATAATGGGAAAGCAGTTAAATGATTTTCAATTTAATAATTTAGAATCATTGGATAAAAAGTCGATATTATTTTAAATAATAATGAACTCCGAAAAAAATTAAAAAAAGTCAAAACAATTATCCTTATTTTACTTGCAAAAAACTATTAAATAGTTATAAAAGGTTTACGCTGAATTCGCACTTTAGTTTTGGTGCCATGTTTGTTAAATATTAGCTTATTCACAGGTATTAAAAAAAATTCATTAATACGTTTATTAAATATTAATCTTTTGGGAGTAATAAGAATATTGCTTGCTCTGTTCGTGGTGCTCTATCATTGTGGTCAATTTAAAAATTTTACAATGATGCAGGGCACACATGCCGTGCAGTCCTTTTATATTATCTCGGGATTTTACATGGCGTTAATTTTAAATAAAAAATATGTATTTCAGGCAAACGGCTACAAATTATTTATTACAAACAGGCTTTTAAAATTAATGCCTGTCTATTGGATAACCATATTTTTAATTTTAATTATTTCCTTTTCATCAATTTTTATTACCGGTGGAAATAACTGGTTATTTCTTGCCCCTTTCAAAAACCAAGTATTAAACATTCCTGCATATTGTTACCTTATTGTTGCCAATCTTTTTATGATAGGGCAGGATTTTGCACTTTTCATGGGACTAAATAATGCTGACGGGCATTTATTTTTTACTTCTTTCTTCCAACAATCCAAACCGCCTGTGCATTCTTTTATGTTGGTGCCACAAGCGTGGAGCATAAGCATTGAAATAATGTTTTATTTAATTGCACCGTTTATTGTGCGAAAAAAAATCTGGATAATTGTTTTGTTCACAATTGTTACAGCCGGAATAAAGTATTTTATATTTAGAAATGGATTTAATTATGATCCTTGGTCTTACCGTTTTTTCCCTGCAGAAATGTTTTTTTTCTTACTTGGTATTTTATCATTTAAACTTTACAATGCCACCGAAAGAATAAATATTCCCCAATGGGTTTTGGTAATCGTAACGGGATTTACAATAGCAGTTATAATGCTGTTTAATGTGCTTTTACTACAGTTTCATCAATATGTTTATTTTTTGTGTTTTTCATTGGCTATTCCTTTTATATTCAGATTAACGCAAAAAAGTAGGTTGGATAGGGTGCTTGGTGAATATTCGTATCCCCTCTACATAACGCATGTATTTTTTAAGGCCCTGTCTTATATGATATTTGGAGTTTCGATAAATGTTTCCATACCAGTTATATGCGCAGGGTTATTGTTTTCTTTTTTATATAATCATTTTCTAAACAGGAAGCTGGAAGATTATAGGCAAAAAAGAGTTGTTGTTTCTGAATTTAACACCAATAAAATAATGGCTTAAAAACTTACTTTTGATGTTTATAAGATTTTTAAAAAAAATGTTTTTATGGTTGACAGATCCTTTGGTAAGGAAAAATCTGGGAATCAAACATTTTAATGTTATCTATGAAAAAAGAAAATCATTGGATGCTCATTTTCCGGAAAACTGTTCTGAGAAGATCTTTGAGATTAAAAAAGGGATTAAAATTAAACTGCAAAAGCACAATAGACTAACAGCTTTTATTTTACTCGAAAATTTTGAGGAACCTGAATTAGAGTATGTTTCACATTTCTTAAAGGAAGGTGATATTGTTTTTGAAATAGGGGCGAACATAGGTTTGCATGCTCTTACAGAAGCTTTAGTTGTAGGGGATAACGGTAAAGTTTTTGCCTTTGAACCGGCACCTGAAACTTTTTCTTTGTTACAAGAAAATATTGTTTTGAACGGGTTTACCAACATAAAGGCTTTCAACATTGGGTTATCAAATACACAAGCTGTCAGCGACTTGAACATTTCCAAAAATTACGATGCTTGGAATACCCTGGTTGACAAAACAAAGCTTCCAGATAACAAAGATATTTTTGAAAAAACTGTGGAAGTCACTTTGGATACGCTTGATAATTTTATAGAAAAAAATAAAATTGACAGTAAAAAAATTGCAATGATAAAAATTGATGTGGAGGGTTGGGAAAAATTTGTTTTAGAAGGTGCACGCTGTTTATTGTCAGATTTTGCTCCTTTACTAATGGTTGAATTTGATGAAAATAATACATGGGCCGCAGGCTATACAGGTCAGGATCTCTATAAAAAAATAACTGAATTTGGTTATTCAATTTTCAGATTACATGATGGATATTTGTTTGAAGAACCAATACAATTGCATTATTCCTCGCAAAATCTTTTTGCAGTTAAAAGTATAGAAAATGAATTTTTAAACCGTATAGTCAAATAGCTTTAGATTGATTTCAAAACCTGTATTAAGATTATTCTACACTGATTTTTGGGATGTATGGAATCCTGAAGACAATTATTTTACAAACGTTTTAAGAAAAGCATATGATGTAACTATTACTGATGATAAACCTGACATTCTTATATACTCTTGGGAAGGAAAAAATTTTTTAAAATTTGATTGCATACGTATTTATTACACACCGGAGAATTGGTTAAGACCGCAATACAAGGATTGCGACTTTTCAATGTCATTTGAATATTGGAATGATGCAAGAAATTTAAGGTTACCTAATTATGTGCTTTACAACATTCACCCCGATCAACTGGACAAACGAAAATTTGATGCGGATAAAATAATTGCTGATAAAACCGGATTTTGTTCAATGGTTATAAGTAACCCGAATACCAAAGAGCGAAATGATTTTTTTTACAATCTGTCAAAATATAAGTTTGTTGCATCTGGTGGTAAACACCTTAATAATATTGGAGGCAGAGTTGATAATAAATACGCATTCATACAATCTTATAAATTCAATCTTTGCTTTGAAAATGCCCGGCATCCCGGTTATACTACAGAAAAATTACCCGAAGCCATGAGCTGCAATACAATACCATTGTATTGGGGTAACCCTCTTATAAATTTAGAGTTTAATACAAAAAGTTTTTTTAATATAAAAGATTATAATTCCGACAATGACATGATTGAAGACATCATTGAACATGATAAAGATGATACAAAATATTATGTAAAATTTATGCAGCCCTGGTTTGAAGATAATATTCCCAATCAATATTTTGATGAAAAAAGAACTTTAAAGTTTTTAACGGATATCATTGACAGAAAGGGAACTTTTGTACCAATTGCCAAAAATAAATTTAAGAAATATATTTATTATCCTATAGGTCATCAGATAGATAATGCTACCGATTTTATAAACAACATTTTTAAATAATTGCAGCCATTAATTTCAATAGTTATACCTTCTTTTAACCAGGGAAAATACATTGAACAAACCATTGTATCTATCATTGATCAGGCTTACAAAAAAGTAGAGATAATAATTATTGATGCGGCAAGTACAGATGAAACTGTAGCAGTAATAAAAAAATATGAACAGCATATTTCTTATTGGATAAGTGAACCGGACCGTGGGCAGTCTGATGCCATAAATAAAGGTCTGGAAAAATGTACCGGAGAAATTTTTAACTGGATAAACAGCGATGATTATTTAGAACCCGATGCATTAGAAAATATTGCAAAAGCCTTTGCAGCAAATAAACATGCACAAATCGTTTGCGGGTACACAAGATGTTTTTATGATGAAGACAATTCGACCAGCCACGAGTACAGAATGGGAGTAAAACCTACTGTTGCAGAGACAATTGCAAAAGTAGAAATGAACCAACCTGGAAGCTTTTACCGCACAAATATTTTAAAAGAATTTGGTGGCGTAAACGAAAGCCTTCGGTATGTATTTGATGATGAATTATGGTTTAGGTTTTTATGCAAATACGGAATAGAAAATATATACTTAACTGATAAAAGAGTTGCACATTTTCGCCTGCACGGTTCTTCAAAATCAGTAGGTGAGGGTTTTACATTATTTGGAAAAGAAATAAACGCACTATACATAGACATTCTTATAAATGCTCAAGCGCCACTATGGTTGCTGGATTGTATGAAAGAAACAGAACCCTCAGCTAAATATAAACCAGCAGGTAAATGGGAAATTTCAAAGCTTGAAAAACAAAAATTTATTGCAGTATTTGCAGTAAAATATATTAACAGCATATATATTAAAGGCGATAAAAAAAATGCCAAAGCCGCAATGCAACTTGCCATAACAAATGGTTTTTTTACCTGGAATAGAATCATGACAACTCTTCGTATAAAATTGCTTTTTGCATAAATAATGGGAAAGCAGATAAACATTAAGGCTACGCTTACCGAAAATATAAACAAAGGGTTTAGGATAAAAACAAAATTTTATCACATCATACACAAGCATCATGAGGTAAAACAATATCCCATCATTATAAATAATTTTAACAGGCTTGAATATTTGCAGCAGCAAATTGAATGGCTCCTTAAAGCAGGGCAAACAAACCTGCATATTATCGACAACGCATCTACCTATGAGCCACTTTTAAAGTATTATAAAAAAGTAGCAGCTACAATTTATATGCTGGATAAAAATGTAGGACACGAATCTTTTTGGAAAACGCATTTGCACAAAAGGTTTGGGAAATATTATCATGTTTATACTGATCCGGATGTATTACCTGATGACAATACGCCTACAGATTTTATGTACTATTTTAAATCGCTGCTGGATAAATATCCAACAATTAAAAAAGTAGGTTTTGGTTTGCGTATAAATGATTTACCTGATTACTATCCTAAAAAACAGGATGTGATAAGCTGGGAAAGTAAAATGTACCAAGATGAAATAGAACCTGCTGTGTACAAATCAAAAATTGATACCACTTTTGCATTGTACAGACCAAATGCTTTTTTACAATGCTGGGAAAATACTTTACGCACCGGCAAGCCTTATACACTTCGTCATATGCCATGGTATGAAGATCCCTCAAACCTAAACGAAGAAACAAAACACTATTTAAAAACTACCGGCGCAGCCAGTTCATGGTACAAAGCAATATTGGGTGAAGATAAGAGATACAGTGAATAAAAAAGTTTTTGTAATTGTGGTTACTTACAATGGTATGCAATGGATAGATAATTGTTTTTCTTCCCTACTTAACAGCAGTATTCCTCTACATATCATTGCAGTTGATAATGCATCGACAGATGCAACTTGTGCATTTATAAAAGATAAGTATGCAGATGTTGAATTAATTAAAACCGGTAGTAATCTTGGGTTTGGCAAGGCAAATAATATTGGTTTAAAAAAAGCAATACAAAACAATTCAGATTATGTTTTCCTTCTTAATCAGGATACGTGGGTAAAAGAAGATTGCATAGAAAAGCTGATACAACATTTGGAACATAATAATAGTTATTCTTTGATTAGTCCATTTCATTATAACTATGATAAAAAAGGAACAGAATTTTATTTTGAACAATTTGTATTGAAACATTATACAAAAGCTTACAATGCTGAAAGTGCTAAAAATATTGACATATTAGAAACTGAATTTGTACATGCAGCTGCCTGGATGCTGCCATTAAAAACTATAAATATTGTAGGAGGGTTTGATCCTTTGTTTAAACAAACAGGTGAGGACAATGACTTTATACAGCGGCTTCATTATAAAAAATTAAAAGCGGGGATAGTGACTGATGCATTTGTTTACCACAAAGGAACAAATGCCGGTCTTGTAGATTCAGACAATAATTATACACAGCTTTTAAATACTACGTTACTTAAATTAAAAAATCCTAAAGCCAATATTGGCGGGGCGTTTTTGTTATTTTACCGCACAGCTTTGCTGCATTTTTTGCAAAGTATTTTCTATAAATGCTCGGCAAAAAAAAACCGGAGAAAAATCTTTGCATTTGTCCTTAAAAATACTTTTAATATAATGAGTTCAAGAAGAAAGCAACTAAAAGAAAATGCTTATCTGTAGATAAATGATTGTACCTCTGTTTGTATATAATAAAAATTAAAATGATTAAAAGCTTTTTAAAAAATATACTCCCCAAAAATATATTGGAACTAATTGTAAAAACTAAATCTAACGTAAACAGGAGGATTGCTATGCAGGAAGAAGAAAACAGTCATGAGTTTATTAAAAGAAAAAACTTTTATGCACAGTTTCTTAAAAAAGGTGATACCTATTTAGATATTGGTGCTAATTATGGCAACAGAATAAGCCCTATAATAAAACTCGAAGTGGGGTTAATTATAGCAGTAGAACCTCAGGAAGCATGTTGCAATTATTTAAGAGAAACATTTAAAGGAATAACTGTTTTGCAAAATGGTGTTGGAGCAGTAGCAGAAACTAAAACTTTATATGTATCCAGTGATTCGGTACTCAGTTCATTTTCTCAGGATTTTATAGATAAAACCGGTGATACCCGTTTTGCGGGTAACACATGGAATGAGACAAAGCAAATTGAAATAATAACATTAGACAGCATTATTGAAAAATATGGTATGCCGGATTTTGTTAAGGTAGATGTGGAAGGTTTTGAACCGGAAGTTTTTAAAGGGTTATCAAAGTCATTAAAAGTCGTTTCTTTCGAATATACTGTACCTGAGCTAAGCGATAATTTATTTCCTATTATTGAAAAATTAAATTCATTAGGTAACTGCACATTTAATTATTCTATCGGAGAAAGCATGGAACTTCATTTAAAGGTTTGGGTAGGTTATGATGCTATAAGCAACATACTGGAATCTGCATCATTTATAGCTACCGGTTTTGGAGATGTATATGCAAAATATGACTAGTCACAAAAATGGATGATGCGAATTTTAAACAGTCATATTAAATTTTGAGATGATTTACTTCAAGAAAATTATAAAATTTTTTTTTGGCAAGATGGGGTATAGCATTTCACCTTTGGTTTTATCAACTGAAGAAGATATGATACCTGAATATGCTGATCAAAAAAAAATAGTTGGCTCTGGCAATATAACTATTTTTGATGTAGGGGCTCATCATGGGGAAACATCTACCTTATACAATGCGCTGTTTAAAAAAGTCTCCATTTATTCATTTGAACCCTCACCTGATTCATTTGAAATACTTAAAAAAAATATCGAAAATTATAGCAATATTAAACCGATAAATAATGCCCTGGGTAATATATGCGGCAAAGTAGTTTTTAATGTAAACAAATCATCACAAACGAACTCTTTACTTAAAACTGACGGGGATGGAGAAAAAACCTGGGGAGAGAATTTATTAAATACGATTGATGTAATAAATATTGATTGCATAACTATTGATGAATTTGTAGAAAAAAATGAAATCGATTGCATTGATATTTTAAAACTGGACACCCAGGGAACAGAATATCAGGTTATAGAAGGTGCTGGTAATACGATTGCTAAAAATAAAATAAAACTTATTTATCTGGAGATAATAACAATGCCTACATACAGTGGTCAAAAGCATTTCGATGAAATATTATTATTATTGAGGAACAAAGAATTTAATTTATTTAATCTTTATAATTATTCTCACACAGGCAACGGTGCTTTAAGGCAAGTAGATGCAATATTTGTACACAAAAGTTTTCAATAACAATATTTGATACAGCTATGAATCCTCTTGTATCAATCATAATGCCTGTGTACAATTCGGCATTTTTTTTAGAAGAAACCTTAAAGTCAGTGGCGTTACAAACTTATACTAACTGGCAACTCGTTATAGTAGATGATGGCTCAACTGATTCTTCTCCAGAATTATGTAAGAAATTTGCAATGGAACATGAGGGCAAATGTTTGCTTTTACAATCAAAAAAAAATCAATCAGGTGCCGGCGCCTGTAGAAATATAGGGTGGAAAATATGCGCTGATGAGTATCTAATTTTTTTAGATTCAGATGATACATTAGCCCCATATTGTTTGCAGCAAAGAATAGATAATTTGCATGCGAATGACGTTGTAATTTTTAAACAATATTATTGGGATATAAACAGCAAGCCGCCGTATCCATTATTTACCGGAAATGCAGCTAATCGTGAAGATGCTATTGAGGCATTTATGAGAATGGAGGCTCCATGGCAAACAATGGCCTGCATTTGGCGTAAAACAACCCTGCAAAAATTAAATGGCTTTGATGAAATGCTCATCTTTATGGAAGACCCTGATCTTCATTTACGGGCATTGCTTAATGATAAAATAATAATACATTTTGCCTACAATTTACCGGCTGATAATTATTACAGGGTGAATAACATGTCACCAATAAAAGTAGAAAACTTTTATACAAACAGTATTAGGAGTAGAATTGTTTTCCTGAATAAGTTTTTAGGAATAATTAATAATATGCAAGTCACAGCTAATCTTACCAAATATAAAAAGTATATAAGAGAAGGGTATTTTGTTTTTCTCAAAAACTTTGTACTTGCAAGGTTTAAAGATTTTAAAGAACCTGTTGAAAAAATCACGAATAAATTATTTGATTCAAACATATTGAAAAGCAGTGACAGAATTAAATTACTGATTGTTTTTGCTGTTTATAAATCTTCTTCTTCATTGGTAAAAAAGTTTAGGCTAAAGGGGATAGCTTATAAACTGATACAATAAATAAATCTCTTACATATTTTATATAAATGATTATAGCGTACGGTACACCGGGGCAATTAGGTAATCAGCTTTGGGCATACAGCAATCTCATTGCTGTTGCTAAAGAATATAATGTGTCTGTAATAATTATCCTCCAACAAAACTATTACAAGCTATTAGATGCAGATGCATTACAGGTTGCAAAAAGAAACCGCGTGTATGTCTTGGATTCCGACAGTTACAAGGGAAGATTAATAAGAAAGTTTGGTGGTGTTTTTTTAAAAAATAAAATCAGATTATTTGCAAACATTTTACCTGTGTCAATAGTTGCGGAAGGAAGTATAGCCATCCAAAAAAAAATTGAACAAAGTAGAAATCGGTTATATATTGTGAATGCTTGGGAGCAGCGGATACATACTTCCTCATTTTTAAAAGAAAATGATTTTATACGTTCGGTAATTCTACCGGAAGCCGAGAGCAGAAAAAAAGCAGCAGAAAGAATAGAATTGTTAAGACAAAAATTTGATGTGGTTGTAGCGTTACATATTCGCCGGGGTGATTACAAAACTTTTTTGGAAGGTAAATATTATTTTGAAGATGATGTTTACTTACATAAAATGGAACAATTAAATCATCTTCTTGCTCCGGTTAAAGTAGTATTTGCTATTTTCTCAAACGAAAAAATTGATATTAATAATTTCACCACAATAAATGCTTCATTTAATAACGACAATACGCCGATAGGAGATATGTGGGGAATTTCGTTATGTGATTTTATTATTGGTCCGCTAAGTACGTTTTCGATGTGGGCCTCATTTTGGAAAAAAGTTCCTTTACATTTTATTCAAAAAGATACGGAAATAAAAACAATGGATATTTTTAGTCCTGTTATTGCGCAGGATTTACAGAAAAGTGGTGCAGTAACCGGTTAATGAATTGAAAGAATTTTTATTTAAATGATGCCAGATATTTCCGTAATTATTCCTGTAAAAAATGGTGCTGAAACGCTTATCGATTGTTTGAAAGCCATAACAACCCAGCAATACAACGGTACAATTGAAATAATCATATTAGATTCTAGCTCTACTGATGAAAGTGTAAACATAGGAATAGCATATGGTGCTAAAATAATAAAAGTAGAAGAAGTCAGTTTTAACCACGGTCTTACAAGAAATACAGGAGCCAATATTGCTACAGGCGAATTATTGTATTTTACCGTACAGGATGCATGGATAAGCAGTGAAGATATGCTCGAAAAAATGGCACTACATTTTGAAGATGAAGAAGTAAAATCTGTAACCGGAATGCAAGCAATACCACATCATAAAAATAAAAACCCTGCTTTGTGGTTTAAAAGATCCAGCGAACCTGTTCCGGAGTTTTATCAGTTTAAAAAAAATGAATTTCAAAGCCTTTCTCCCATAAAACAAAAAGAACTTTGTTGTTGGGATAATGTAAATGCGATGTATAGAAAAACGGCATTGCAGCAACAACCATTCATAAAAGCAAACTTATCAGAAGATATGATTTGGGCTAAACAAGCATTGGCAAAAGGATGGAAAATTATTAGAGATCCTTCTTTACTCGTGTACCATTATCACCACCATAGTTTTAGTTATAATTTTAGAGTAAATTATGCAGTGGCTTATGAAAACAGAAAAATATTTGGTATAAAGCCAACATACCCTTCTGTTTTTATACCTTTTATGAGGAGAGTAAATACTATCAGAAAAAATCATTCTATGTCAGCATCAGGTAAGCTTTATTGGATTTTACATAATGCAGCGATTTACTTTGCACATACATTAAGCGCTTTTACCTTTAGAACCGCTTTATTTTGGGGAGGAGAAAAACAGCTTAAGAGGTCGTTACATTTTTTTTGTAATTCAGTTCCTCAAGGACAACAAAGTTGATTATTTTATATACTAAATTAATCCTTCAGGCTTAACTAAATATTTTGTTTCTGTTTTAATAACTTCTTTTTATAGAGAAAAACATATTGCGGAGTTAATATACAATGTTTTAAATTTTTTCAAAAAAAAGGTGCTTTTCAAATAAAAGATGATACGGGTTTAACCTTAAATACAGTTTTAATTTTTTTTAGATCATTTAGGTCTTTATAGAAACTATCATAGTTCAGGGTATAAAGCCACAAGTCTTAAACTTCACAGTTTTTTAATATTTCATTTTATCAAAGACAATAACGTGTTTAATTATTACGAGATGCCCTTAGTAACAATTGGTGTTCCTTATTATAATGCTGAAAAATACATCCTTTGTACATTAGAAAGTATAAAAAATCAATCATACCAAAACATTGAATTAATATTAATTAATGATTGTACGCCTGATAATACTCAACAATTAGTTGATAAGTGGATACAAAATAATAAAACTCGTTTTGTAAGTGTAAAGCAACTCATAAATAAAAAAAATTTGGGCTTAGCTCATTCGTGTAAACTCCTTCAAGACGCTGCAAGTGGCATTTATTTCAGCAAGCTCGATTCTGATGATACTATTTTAACCAATAAAATAACTGAGCAAGTAGCTTATTTAAATGACCATGAAGATGTAGCAATGGTTTATTCGAACACATTAATAATTGATAGTGCCGGAAAATTATTTGATAGGGATTATTTTGATGAGCAAAATTTTGTATCAGTGGTAAACAAGATTGGACCATCGGGTGATGTTTTTAAAAAATTATTACAGGAAGATTTTATTCCGAATCCTTCAGTACTAATAAGAACAGCGATTCTTATTCAAGTTGGAGGGTATGATGAAACACTTTTTGCTGAAGATTGGGATTTGTGGTTACGTATTGCCAAAAATTATAAGATAGACTATTTGCAAGGCAATTTTTGTCAGTATAGAGTGCATGCTGAATCAATTATGCGTAGAAGTGAATCACTTGTAAAAGTTTACAAGTCAATTGTAAAAGCATTAATAAAACATTTGGGTATTTCTGAAGCATTCGACTCTATCATTGCAAAACATTTGTATACATATATAATAGGTATGTATAGGTATGGAGTTATTGATAAGGAGCTGTTAAGGTTAAACTTAAGATACAACAGGAATATTAAATCGCTACTTTATTACATAGCGGGATTGTTTAATCTTAAACTACATCAAAAAAAATATAATTAGAAATACTACACACAAACAAATCTAGCTGTTCAGTAAATTCTAAACAGGGGAGTATTAAATTTTTTCTTAAAAATCAAATGCATGTCGTTATTAAGGCTTAATTACTATAAAAGAATTATAAGAAGCTATGGTTGGGGTGCAGCATTATTTTTAATCAAATCGAAATTTAAATCCGACAGGCTTAGAAATGTTCATGTAAAAGAAATTGATCATCCCATTTCACTAAGTAATTATAATACGGATGTATCAACTCTTTTTAAAATATTTTTTGCACGAGATTATGAGATTGATTTGAAGTCCTCAGATTTTATAGTTGATTGTGGTGCCAATATAGGCTTATCAGCCATTTTTTTTGCTTCAAAATACCCCTATGCGTTAATTGTGGCCATTGAGCCTGATAAAGAAAATTTTAAGTATTTGTGTAAAAATGCAAAAGCCTACAAAAATATTACTTGTCTTAATATGGCAGTGTGGTCATCTAATTCTAAAATGAAAGTGATTGATGAAGGAAAAGGTAATTGGGCAATTAAAACTATTCTCGCAGGAAAAAATGAACAGAATATTATTCAAGGTATTGGTATTGCTCAAATTATGCTTGATTTCAAGAAAGAAAAAATTGATCTGATTAAAATTGATATTGAGGGAGCTGAAAAGGAATTGTTCTCTTCTAATTATCATCCCTGGCTTTCAAAAACCACAAAAATTGCTATTGAACTGCATGAATCACCTGATGATATCATTACAAAAATATTTTATAAGGCTATTAATGATTATAACTTTAAAGAATATCAAAAGGGTGAAAATACAATTATAGAGTTTTTGTAAAATCAGTTGAGTGTTTCAATCAAGTAGAAGCCACAATGAATGATAGAAACAACTTCTCCTGAACCAAACAGAACGTAAACGGGTTCTTACAAACTTTATAAAATTAATACAAGGCATTTTCTTGATTATTTATTGAAAAAGAAATTTAAAGCAGCACTTCAAATTAAAAGAGATACAGCGTTGTCTTTTACCAAAATTTTTTCAGAAGTGTTCAATAAATAATTCTTACGAGCGCTCTATCAAAATTATTCATGTTGTTAATTCTTATCTCCCTAATCAAATTGCAGGTACAGCAATATAGGTATGCGCATTGGTAAGAGAATTCCAAAACAAATCAGTCCAATCAAAAATAATTATGCCCAATAATACAAAAATGATAATGAACATTATTTTACGAAAGATAAAGACGTCATATAATATACTGAACCCACATTGGCAAACGGGGGAATAATAAATTATGGTATTTGCTTTTACGTTTTACTTTCCGGAATTTCATACAAATTTTATGAAATGCGATTTCTAAAATGAATGCCCCTTATTATACCCTCCTCATCCACTCCAAAGATTTAGCTGGATAATGTCAGAAATTCTACCTTTCATATCTGTATTAATGACGGCTTATAACCGGGAAAAGTATATAGCTGAAGCCATTGAAAGTGTTTTGTCTTCTACTTATAAAAATTTTGAACTTATTATTATAGATGATTGTTCAACTGACGAAACTTATAAGGTCGCATCATTGTATGCAAGTAAGGATAGAAGGATTAAACTTTGTAAAAATGAGCAGAATCTGGGGCAGTTTGCAAACAGAAACAAAGCGATTGGAATTTCAAGTGGAACTTATGTCAAATTTGTAGATTCAGATGACAGGATTATGCCTGAAGGGCTTGAATTAATGGGAAGGGCAATGCAGGGATTTCCTGACGCAGGTATTGGAGTTGCCGTAACCGAGAATGTCGATAATATACCATATACGTTGCCACCGCATGATAGTTTATCACTGCATTATAAGGGTAATAACCATTTATGCTATGGACCAACAGGTGCAATTTTTAAAAAAGATATTTTAGTTAATGTAGGTTTATTTGAAGAGCAGTATGGTATTCTTGCGGATACCTTGTTAAACATGAAAATTGCTTGCGTTTCACCTACGGTTTTCTTTCAAAAAAATTTATTTTTTTGGAGAAGACATGATGATCAGGTAACCGAGGAACAAAAAGATAATGTTAGAATGATTAGAGAACGTCATAATATTTTGCAGGCTGTAATGACATACGAATATTTACCACTGGATAAAAAAGAAATTACTTTCATCCGGAACAATTTTACGAAAATAAATACTATGCATTTCTTTCGCTATTTGTATAATGGAAAAATCAAAAATGCATTTCAAGTCAAAAAGGATACAGGTTTAACTGTATTAAAACTTTTACAAGCTATTCTTAAAAAGTAGCATTTCTTATTCATGAAAATACTTCACGTTTTAAGTTCATATTTACCACATCAAATTGCAGGTACAGAAGTGTATGTCTCGGCACTTATAAGAGAGTTAAAAAAGAGAAATATTAATTCTAAAGTAATTATTCCTAATATAGGCAAAACAGAAAATGAATATTATTTTTTTGAAGAAACTGAAATAATAAAGTACGCAGAGCCTTCAGCTGAAAAAAGGTCTATTTTAACAGGCAACGAAGCTCCAATGGGTTTGGTACCTTTTATAAAAATTTTAAAATCAGAACAACCTGACTTAGTTCATTTTCATGAAGTGGCAGGTGGCGTTGGTGTCGGCATCTATCATGTACAAGCTGCAAAAGAAATGGGTTTAAAAACGCTCATGACTTTTCATCTTGCAAAATACACCTGTAAAACAGGTTCATTAATGTACATGAATCAAACAAAATGCGATGGTGTGATTCGAGAGTTACAGTGTAGTAAATGTTGGTTGAATGAAAGTGGCGAAACAAGTTTGAGGTTTATGGCAATTAAAGCCGGCTATACTTTAATGCATTATTTAAATATTGATACAAGATTTTTAAAAAATAGTTTAGGTACTGCATTGGCTTTGCCAAAAGTAATTGAAGGTATTAGGAACAATCTGCTAAAACTACAAAGTATAACTGACGGTTTTGTTGTACTTACAGAATGGTATAAAAATATTTTAATAAAAAACGGAGTTCAGGAATCGCATCTTTCATTAATAAAACAAGGGTTGGCTGTTGAATTTGTTGAGAAAATAATAACAGAAAAAAAGAATGAAAAACTACGGCTTGTATTTGTTGGGCGAGTCAGTCATTTTAAAGGATTAGATATTTTATTGGCAGCATTAAAAGACATTCCACAAAACAGGGTAGACCTTGTAATTTATGGGGCCGCTACAGAACAAGATTATCATAATAAATGTTTACAAATTTCTGCGGGCAACAGCAATGTTTTTTGGAAAGGTACAATTGCTCCTTATTTAGTCATAAATACTTTACAAGAGCATGATGTACTTTGTATTCCATCTGCAGTAAGCGAAATGGGCCCTTTTGTTTTAAAGGAAGCTTTTGCTGCAGGAATACCTGCTTTAGCATCGAATGTTTATGGCAATGCCGAACAAATAATTGATGGAGAAAACGGCTGGCTTTTTAAATTTAAAGATGTTGCAGATTTAAAAGAAAAAATTGAACTTTTAATAGAAAATCCTTTGTTGATTAAAAACGCAAAACTTAACATACCCGCTGTAAAATCTTTTAAAACGGTGGCTGAGGAGCATGAAAAATTGTACAAAGAAATTTTAGGAGCGGTATGAAAATACTCATTATTATGGACCCCGGTATATTAATACCTGTAACAGGTTATGGCGGGCATGAGCGGCTAGTTGAAATGTTCGCTTTGGAATATCAAAGGCTTGGGCACGAAGTTCATCTGTTGGTAACAAGCGGTTCTTTTGTTTTAGGCTGTACAGTTCATGGTTTTGGAAAGGAAGGGTTTCCACCTGCTAAAAAAGATGCGAGTAAAGCTATATTAACGTCCTGGAAATTTTTATGGAAACACAGAAAATCTTTTGACCTCATACATAATTTTGGAAGGTTAATTTATTTATTGCCAATATGGAATTATAAAGTTAAAAAGATAATGACCTACGGGAGAGAAATTACGGGAAGCAACATCAACAAATTATTAAAACTGCCCCATAACAATATTGTATTTACGGGTTGTAGTACCAACCTCATCAGCAGGAGTAGCGCACAGGGAGAGTGGCATACAGTTTACAATGCAATTGACTTTGGTAAATATACACTTAGAGAAAATTTACCCGCAGTTGCTCCTCTAATATTTTTAGGTAGAATTGAAAAAATTAAAGGCTGCCATACGGCTATTGCTGTTGCAAAAGAGACAGGGAATAAACTGATTATTGCAGGAAATATTTCACCACTGGCGGAAGAGCGGCAATATTTTGAGGACCATATAAAACCCTATGTTGATGGAGAGCAAATCATTTACCTGGGGCAGGTCAATGATGCGCAAAAAAACGAATGGCTTGGTAAATGTAAAGCATTACTAATGCCGATAGAATGGAATGAGCCCTTTGGTATTGTTATGATAGAAGCAATGGCCTGTGGCACACCGGTAATAGCTTTTAATAAAGGGTCAGTAAGTGAGGTGATTAGTGAAAACATTACCGGATATAAGGTCAATAATAGAATTGAAATGGTTAATGCCCTTAATAAAGTACATTCTTTGAACAGAGCAATTATTAGAAAAGAAGCAATGAGTAGGTTTGATGTAAATATCATAGCAACGCAGTACATCAGTTTGCTTAATTAATTATGCAAAAATCTTTAACCTATTCATTAACCTATCTTTTTAATAATCAGTATAACAAAAAATACCCTCTATTTGCATTAAAACGGTTTATTGAATGGAAAATAATTAAGTTTTTAAAGCTTTCAAATTATAAAAAAAAAGTTTGGGGAAATAAGTTAGTTTACCTGCAGCATGATTCTTTTCAAAGCATGTGGTTGATGTATAATTGGATGGTTGATTGGGAAGAATTTAATTTAATAAAAAAGTTTGTAACAAAAAATGATCTTTGTATTGATGTGGGGGCTAATATGGGTTATTACACGATCTGGTTTTCTAAGTTTAGTAAAAATATATATTCCTTTGAACCTGATTTATTAAATTATGACAGGTTACAAGCAAATATAAAAATTAATTCTCTAAAAGATTCAGTCAAAACTTTTGATGTTGCAGTTGCGGAAAAAGATGGTAGTCTTTTTTTTACTCAAGATCTGGATATAAGAAATCATATTTTGCTTAATGATAAGCATCAAGGTGTTAAAGTCTCATGTAGAAGACTTGATTCTATTTTACTTGAAAATAAGATTATTGACATTTCGTATTTAAAAATAGATGTTGAGGGATTTGAATTAGATGTATTAAAAGGGTTAGGAGATTATTTCATTAACTATAAAGTTGACATTATACAAATTGAAATAAATATTGCAATGAAGAATTCTGCATATTCTTTAAATGAATTTTTATTATTTATAAGTTCCAATAAATACAAACTCTATTCTTACAACGTTTTCTTAAATGTGATGGAATGCCAGAATTTTAGTTTCGATCGGGAGAACTATTTTTTAATATCAAGAATTGATAAAATAAATGAACAATTAAAAATGGGTGGTAAATAACTGGTTTGATAACTGATAAAAAAATAAAAAGACAATGTTTATTTTGGTCATAATTGAGAATAAAAAATTAAATGCTAAAACTGATTAAAAGCCTTTTACCTTTTACTTTTAAAAGGAGTATAAAAAATCATTTGGGAGTGCCATCTTTATATTGGAGTTTGCATAATCTGAAGAAGAAAGGCTACAGCCCAGATGTGGTAATTGATATTGGCGCTTATGAAGGCCATTGGACAATTGATTTTTTAGAAGTTTTTCCTGATGCCAACATTTTAATGTTAGAAGCACAAGAAAATAAAGAAACATATTTACAAAAATTAGCGCAAAAATCTAAAAAAGTTACCTACTGTATAGCGCTGCTTTCGTCAGAAGATAACAAAAAGGTTATTTTTAACGAAAATGAAACAGCAAGCCAGATAAATGTTTTGGCTACCAAGGAGCATGGATTTACTGGGGAAACTAAAATCACAATTACCATAGATACACTGTTGAAAACACTTCCTTTCCCAAAGCCTAATTTTTTAAAACTTGATGTACAAGGTCATGAAATCGAGGTTTTAAAAGGTGCAACTAACTCTTTATCTACTGTAAGTGTATGTCTGCTTGAAGTAACTCTGATTTCTCTTGGTGATGGCTCGCCGTTAATTATTGAGTTAATGAATTTTATGGATTCACTTGATTTTCAGGTTTATGATATATCACAATTTATGAGAAGACCATATGACAAAGCTCTACACCAATTAGATATTTTATTTGTAAAGAAAGATTCTCCATGGGTAACAGATAAAAGATGGAATTAAACAGCGAAAAGGAAATTATTGCAAGTAATAATGAGAAAATCAGTGCACTTTTTCTTTGCAATGAAAAATTTTTAAATTCTTTATCAACTGAAGGAGGTGTGAAATTTTGTACAGATGAGTACATTAAGCTCATTCAATTAAATTTTGATCTTACTCTAATACCTGTATCCTACTCAACTAGATGGAGCTTTCGATTAAAATTGAAGCTAGGCTTGTCCACTTATGATGCTTATCAGCCCGAAGAATATAATCTGTTGCTTAGAAAGAATTTAGACAATACAGATATAAACATTGTTTTTTTAAATTTAACCAACACGATTCAATTTGCTGAATTTATCAAAAAAAAATGGCCGCATGTAAAAGTTATTTTGTGTTCACATGGTAATGAGAGTGGAGATCATTTGCATGCAATTGCACTGCATAAAAATTACAAAGGCATATTAAGAAACTCAGCAATCTATTCGCTTGGAAATATGCTTGTAAAAGAATCTCATTTCAGAAAATATATTGATTTAGTTCTAACCGTTTCAGATGTGGAAGTTGGAATTGAGAAATGGTTAGGTACAGAAAATATATTAATGGTTCCAAGATTTATTGCGATTAATAATATAGAGCGAAAGCCGGTCAATGGAAGAGTTGGCTTTCTGGCTGATCTTACTCATGAGCCCAATTTTTATGGAATTAAGGAGGTTTGCGAAGCATTAAAAAAATTGGGTGCAGGATATACAAAATTACATTTAGTAGGGGCAGGAAAAGAAAGAGGTTTGATTTTAGCACGACTATATCCATTTGTAAAATATGTTGGTTACTTAAATGAAGTAGAGTTAAATGATGAATTGAAAACCTGGACTTTTGCGTTAAATCCGGTATTTTACTATTCAAGAGGCGTAAGTACCAAGCTAGGTAAGGCATTGGGTATGGGTCTGCCCGTAATTACAACTGAAAAAGGAATGCGTGGATATGAATGGACAAATGGCATACTTCCTGTTTGTAACACTGCTGATGAAATGGCAGAGTTGATTAATAAATTGTCGATAAATATAGAGGCAATACAAAACTATAACATGGAAGTAATTAAAATACAATCAACCTCTACTTCTTTAAATGAAACAGCCAAAAAACTAGTTCAATTTTTAAAAGTATCCTGAAAAAAATTCTCATTATATACCCACATTTCCCACCATCCAATTTAGCCGGTGTACACAGAGCAAGGTTATTTGCACAACATCTACCTTCATTTGGTTGGGAACCTGTCATTCTTACTGTTCATGAAGATTTTTATGAAGAAGAGTTAGATTGGAATTTAGTTAAATTATTATCCCCTAATTTAAGAGTTGAAAAAGTGGCCGCAAAACCATTAGGAAAAGAAAGATTAATAGGGGATATTGGATTAAGGGCGTTTACTCAATTACATAAAAAAGCCAAAGCATTAATTAAGCAAGAGCATTTTGATTTTTTGTATATCCCTATCCCATCATTTTATTGTGCACTGCTTGGTAGATTGTTGCACATCACCACACGAATAAAATATGGTATAGATTATATTGATCCATGGGTTCATACTTTTCCCGGCAGCGAAAAGGCTTTTAGCAGGCACTGGTTTAGTACGCAACTTGCTAAATTATTGGAACCTATTGCAGTAAAAAAAACTTCTCTTATAACCGGTGTTGCTGAAGGATACTACAAACCTGTTTTGGAAAGAAATCCTCATTTAAAAAATGTTGTAACCGGGGCAATGCCTTATGGCGGTGAAGAAAAAGACCATGCTATTGTAGCTTCGCTGCATATTGAACCTTATCTGTTCCAAAAAAAAGTTGCTAAGTTTCAGTTTGTATACGCAGGCGCCATGCTACCCAAAGCATATTTACCATTGGAAAATATTTTTAAAGCAATAGCTGCAAACAGGGCTTTGTTTATAAATACTGAATTCCACTTTATTGGTACCGGCAAAACGCCGGATGATAAAAACGGATTTAATATAAAATTCTTAGCTGAAAAATTTGGTTTATATAACAGCATTGTTTTTGAATATCCTGCACGTATCCCATATCTTGATGTATTGATTCATTTAAATATAGCAGATGCTGTTTTTATATTGGGTAGTACTGAAGCGCATTACACACCATCAAAAGTGTATCAGGCTGTACTTTCAGGCAAACCTATATTCGCAGTTTTACATAAGGAAAGTAGTGCAGTTAATGTTATTAAAAATTCAAATGCCGGAATGGTAATTTCTTTTGATGGTGAAAAAGATATTGATACAATTGGAAACTACTTTTTAAAAGAATTTATTTCTTTTAAACAATTTAAAATGTCGTTTGCAAAAAACCAGATTGACAATACACTTTTTAATGATTTTTCTGCTTATGCTGTAACAGAAAAGTTGGCAACTTTATTAAATAAAGTATGAAATTGAATTGGATAAATTAGCCATCATAACAACTCATCCAATACAGTATAATGCGCCATTCTTCAAATTGCTTGCAGAGCGAAAAAATATTAAAATAAAAGTATTTTATACATGGAGCCAGTCAAAAGAAGGTAAAAAGTTTGACCCTGGATTTGCACAGGAAGTTATATGGGATATTCCTTTACTTGATGGTTATGATTATGTATTTGTTAATAACAATGCAAGCGACCCGGGTTCACATCATTATAAAGGAATACAAAATCCAACATTAATACATGAAATTAAGGAATGGGGACCAGATGCAGTATTGATTTATGGTTGGAATTTTAAGAGTCATTTAGCGGCACTCCGGTATTTTAAAAATAAAATACCTGTATTTTTTAGAGGAGACTCTACGTTATTGAATGAAACAGCAGGCTTTAAAAAAATCATCAGGCGATTTTTTTTAAAATATATATATTCCTTTGTAGATTTTGCATTTTATGTCGGCATTGCAAATAAGGCTTATTTTAAAGCACACGGGCTTGGAGAAGAACAATTGGTTTTTATGCCACATGCAATTGACAATAAAAGATTTGAACTTAATGAAAAAAATGCAGCTGCGGGAGTTTTGATCAGACATAAATACGCTATCAATACAGAAGCAATGGTATTTTTATTTGCAGGAAAACTCGATAGTAATAAAAATGTTGTTTTTTTAATAAACTCTTTTATTGCAATAAAGGCGCAGAATTGTTTTTTGCTTATTGCAGGAACAGGGATGCAAGAAGAAGAACTAAAAGAAATCGCCTGCAAACATAACAATATAAAATTTTTAGGTTTTCAAAACCAGGAACAAATGCCAGGTATTTATGCGTCGGCAAACATTTTTGTATTGCCTTCTATTAATGAAACGTGGGGTTTGAGTATGAATGAAGCAATGGCGGCAGGGTTAGCTATAATTGCGTCAAACGGTTGCGGTGGAGCTTATGATTTAATTAAAGATGGAATTAATGGATTTGTATTTAAACTAAAAGATATTAATTCTCTAAATAATGCATTTTTCTATTTAACTGAAAACAATGAAGAAGTAAATAGAATGGGTATTGCTTCTCAAAAAATGATTGAAAAATACAGTTATAGTTTTGATTGTATGGCTTTGGAAAATAAACTAAAAAGCACAGTAGTTTAACAAATTATATGAGAACTCGAATATATTTTGATGATGCAACGAGAGGTTTTTTGATGTTAGTATTAATCAGTCAATTGTTTTTTACAAATGGAATTCTTCTCTTTATTGGGATGATTATTTTTTTTATACTCATTAATTTGTTGCAGCAGCCTTATAAACCTTCAGTTTTTACTGTCATGCTGTTTTATCATTTCTTGCAAATTTCAGCAGGCATTTGGGAAAGTAATTATTTAAATAAAGATATCAATTATAGGTCTCCAAGCACTGAATATGCTATTATAGCCAGTTATATCGGCCTCTTATTTTTGTTTTTGCCTATTGCTTATTTCCAAAATAAAATACCTGCGCTTAGCTTAGCAAAACTTAAGCAATACGCTGACAGAATTTCTATTGAAAAAACTTTTAGGGTATACGTAATTGGTTTTTTTGCCATGAATGCGCTCACAGGTATTGCCTTTTTTATAACTTCCCTAACGCAGATTATTTTTAGTCTTGGGAATATTAAATGGTTTCTTTTTATTTTATTTGGCTTGCAGAGTATTTTAAAAAACCGCAAGCGTAAAGAGTTTTATATTTTCTGTGCAATAGAATTTGCTTTGGGGTTTTACAGTTATTTTTCAGATTTTAAAACTATCCTATTTTTTATTTTATTTATCCTGTTATGTCTTTTGACGGCGGTTCGTTTTAACAAAATGATTATTTTTTCTCTTTCGGTTACAGTAATGTTTTATGCGGGAGTTTTCTGGACAAGCATAAAAGGTGATTACAGAAATTTTTTAAATAAGGGAAGTAAATCACAAACAGTACAGGTCGAGAAAGGGGAAGCACTTAATAAATTACTCGAACTATCAGAAAAACAAACTAGCAACAGCTTTGATGATGCCACTGAAAATTTTTTAGACAGACTGCAATATACTTATCACCTTGCGAAAACCATGGACCGCGTACCTGCAGTTATTCCGCATCAGGATGGGAGTAATTGGGGCAATACAATTGCATTTGTATTAACGCCAAGAATAATTGATCCGAATAAAGGCACATACGATGCATCAGTAAAAGCATCCAAATACAGTGGAATTCAATACTCCGGCGTAAAACGAGGTGTATCTGTCAGTCTGGGATATTTTGCTGATGGTTATATTGATTTTGGTTACGTTGGAATGTTTATTCCGCTGGTTATTTTAGGATTCATTTATGGTGGTAGTTATTTTTATTTTGTAAAAAACTCCTCTACCAATTTTATATTTAATTATGCCGTTGTAGGAGCAATTTTTATGGAACTTTTTTCTTTTGAGTCTGATAACATTTTTGTTGCAGGAAGGCTATATGTAAACCTTATAGTATTTTTTATACTTAAGGTATTCTTCTTTCCTAAACTGATGGCTTATATCAGCATGCCTAAAAAAACTATTGAAATAACTGAAACTGCTTGATCGTTTTTATAACGATACCCTGGTTTTTACCTGCTTATAGGGCAGGGGGCCCCATTCAGTCTGTGGCTAATTTAATTGAAAACTATACTGTTGGTATTGAGTACAAAATATTTTGTGCTGATGAAGATTTGAACGGAGAGCCGTTAACCGGGATTGTAAAAAATGAATGGACAAATTACAATACTTACACCAAAGTATGGTATGCAGAGAAAGAGAATGTAAGTGATGTTGTTTGTAAAGAGATAGCGAATATAAAACCTGATGTGCTTTACATTGTAGGATTATTTTCATGGCACTTTAATGTTGTGCCGATGTTGTTCTGCAAAGCGGATAGAAAAATTATTTCTGTAAGGGGAATGTTGCACCCCGGCGCTCTTTCGCAAAAGCGTATAAAAAAGCGGCTGTTTCTTACAGGTATAAAAATTTTAGGGGTTGCATCTAAAAATATTTTTCATGCCACAGATGAAATTGAAAAACAATTTATAAAAAATGAATTTGGTGTAAATACAACAACTTTAGTAGCGGGCAATTTTGCAAAAAATATTGCAGCGCAATTGCCTTTGGAAAAGACAACAGGTGATTTAATAATGGTTACCATAGCTTTGATAAGCCCAATGAAAAACCATTTGATTGTGTTGGAAGCGTTGAAAGAATGCAGTGCAAACATAAAATATAATATTTACGGGCCGGTTAAAGATGAAACGTACTGGCAAAAATGCAAGGCTGTAATTACTGAACTTCCTACAAATATTACCGTCCAGTACCATGGCGAAATAGCACCTGATTTTGTAGCAGAAGTTCTTGCGCAACAACACGTATTTATAATGCCAAGCAGGAGTGAAAATTTTGGGCATGCCATAGCAGAATCTTTATCAGCCGGAAAGCCCGTAATAACCTCCAACAATACGCCGTGGAATAATCTGGAACTAAACAGCGCAGGAATAAATGCAGCTACAGATGTGCAATCGATATCAAAAGCTATTTCTTTTTTTGCCATGCTTAATCAATCTGAATATAACAGGTTTGTAAGAGGCTCAAAATTATATTCCATACAAAATAATCAAACACCCGAAAAAATAAAAGCATACGGGAAACTTTTTTTTGGAGAAATATAAAATGATTGTTGCTAAAAATAATTTTTTAAGGTTTGTAATTGTATTTGCTCTTGTATTTTTATTTTGTTATTTCGGTGCACTTTTTATAACAGGGCTTGCAGTTGAAGGAGGCATGTACAGCTCTTTTATTGCAAATTATTTTGATGTTGCAGGTTGGTTAAGAACATCCCTCATTGTGGCCACTAAATTATTTGTATCTTTTTTTAATATTGAAACCATCCGTACTAGCGATTATGTATTACGGATACCTTCATCTAACGGAATTCGAATTGTTTATTCGTGCCTCGGTTTTGGCGTAATGAGTTTTTGGACGGCTTATATTATTGCAACAGTAGCACCGAGAATAAAAAAAATTCTTTGGCTTTTGTTTGGTCTGCTTACTATCTGGTTTATAAATGTTTTAAGATTAAGTATGGTTTTGCTTGCGGGGAATAAAGGCTGGAAATTTCCTATGGGTTGGGATCACCATACCTGGTTTAATATTATTGCATACCTGGGTATATTTACCATGATGTATTTTTTTGAAAAGAACATTAAAAAAACTATTTAAATGCAGGTTGATCTTTCAACATATAACAACAGCCGGTATAAACCGGGTAGTAATTTTAAAAGAATATTATGGTATTACTGCAACCTGGTCTTTTTTAAAACCGGATGGTTTCCTTTTTATGGTCTTAAAAACTTTTTATTAAAACTATTTGGTGCAACGCTTGGAAAAGGTGTTTTAATAAAGCCGTTTGTAAATATTAAATATCCATGGTTTTTAGTAATTGGTAACAATGTATGGATAGGAGAAGAAGTGTGGATTGACAATCTTGCCTTAGTAACTATTGGCGATAATGTATGCATTTCGCAGGGTGTACTGTTGCTAACGGGTAGCCATAATTATAAATTAGAAACATTTGATTTGATTGTAAACCCCATTACAATTGAAAATTCTGTATGGATTTGTGCAAAAGCCATAGTATGTGCCGGTGTTGTTTGCTGTACAAACTCCATGATAACTGCAGGTAGTGTAATTACAGTTAATTGTGAAGAAAATGGAATTTACAAAGGAAACCCGGGAGTCAAAATTAAAATGCGGGCATGTTGAAACTGATTTTAATTTTATTAAAAACACATTTATTACTTAATAAATTTATTAAGTTGTCCACACTATAATTTGATTGTGAAAAAATAATTAATACCCACCATAATAAAATACTTAATATTAAGTTATATAGAAGTAGTGATGTTAATTTATTTAAATTACACTTAACTATTTTGCCATTCCAAATAACAGAAGTAAACCAACTTCCAAAACGGTATGAAAATAACGCTTATAACAGTCACTTATAATTCAGAAAAGTATCTTGCGCATTGCATAGATTCTGTACAAAAACAGACCTACAAAAATATCGAACATATTATTGTAGACGGCAACTCGACTGACAATACATTAAATATTATTAAAGATTATGGTGCAGGTATTTCAAAATGGATATCTGAGCCCGACAGAGGTATGTATGATGCCATAAATAAAGGAATGGCCATGGCTACAGGCGATGTAATCGGTGTTTTAAACAGTGATGATATGCTTTACTCCGAAGATATTATTGAAAATATTGCAAGAACATTTGATGAACAACAGGTTGATTCTGTATATGGTGATTTACAATACGTAGACCAAGAAGTTACCTCCCGGGTTTTTAGAACATGGAGAGGGAAAACATACCACCGTAATCTATTTAAAATGGGCTGGATGCCGGGTCACCCAACATTCTACATAAAAAAATCAGTTGTAGATTCTTACGGAGGTTACGAAAACCATTATTTTACTGCGGCTGATTATGAATTTATGACACGTTATTTATTTCGCCACAAAATATCTTCTTTTTAC
>JAYTCO010000067.1:0-5563 GCA_043736415.1 Ferruginibacter sp.
CGTATTTGTAATTTCTGAAATAATTTTAATGGTTACATATACATCCTGTCCGGTTTGCAAAAGCACACAAATACAACCTCAATTATCTGCAAAAGATTATACTGTTTCGGGAGAAATTTTTAGCATTGTAGCTTGTAATAACTGTACACATTTATTTACGCAAAATGTTGCTCGACAAAATGAGATAGGCAGGTATTATGCATCTGAAAATTATATTTCGCACAGTGATACGCAGGTTGGGTTAGTAAATAAACTCTACCATTCAATTAGAAAAAAAACTTTACAAAGCAAGAAGAAATTAATAGAAAAAGAAACACAAAAATCAACAGGAAACATTTTAGATATTGGTTGTGGAACGGGTGGGTTTTTAAATACAATGGAAATTAAAGGTTGGGAAATAACCGGTCTCGAACCTGATGAAAATGCAAGGGTAAAAGCTAAAGCCCTTTATGGTATTGAACCACAGCCATCCATTAATATTTTTAATTTACCAGATAATATTTATGATGCAATAACGATGTGGCATGTTTTAGAGCATGTTCACCAGTTGCATGAGTATATAGAGCAGTTAAAAAATATGCTGACTGACAAAGGCAAAATCTTTATAGCGGTTCCAAATTATACAAGCTACGATGCTCAGATTTATGGTCAATTTTGGGCGGCATATGATGTTCCAAGACATTTATATCATTTCTCACCTGCCAGCATGAAAACGCTTGTAGAACAACATGGTTTAAAAATTAAGAAAATTAAGCCAATGTGGTTTGATAGTTTTTATGTCAGCATGCTTAGTGAAAAATACCAGAACGGAAAGGCAAATCTAATAAAGGCTTTTATAATTGGGTTGATTTCCAATATCAAAGCTTTGTTTAATCTGGATAAATGCAGCTCATTAATCTACATTATTGAAAAATCTTAATTCAACTTTACTTCATAAATCTTTGGCCATCTTTTGCCTGTAATAAAAAATGATTTGCTAGTACTGTCGTATGCAATCCCATTAAAGTATTCCGTTCTTCTCGGTATACTGTCAGTACCTGGTAAACTATTAAAATTCATTTTACCTACAATAGCACCTGTTTGCGGATTTATTTTTAGAATATCTTTTGTAGTGTATACATTCCCCCAAACAAATCCGGCTACATATTCCAATTCATTTACACTGTCAACCGGTCCATTATTATCATGAATGTGTACAGTATTTTTTATTTTAAAATTTGTAGGGTCAACAAAATACAGATCAGTACCACCGGTTGTAATAATTAAATCAGTTCCGTTATTTGTCATTCCCCAGCCATCGTACGGCCAGGTAAATTTTTGAATAACTTTTGTAACGTCTTTTACATCGTACACAAAAACGTCGTGTGTTTGCCAGGTTAACTGATAAATTTTATTATTTAAAATGGTAATACCCTCACAAAAAATACTGTCAGTTCCCATCTTATGCGTTTTATCAATTTTTCCGGTTTTTAAATCGCCCACTTGTAAAAATGAATTCTTAAAATCTCCGCCACTTTCATATAATTTCCCATTATAAATTTCCAAACCTTCAGTGTAACTCGCTGTATCGTGTGGATACTGCGCAATAATATTGTAAGCAATTGCTTTAACATTATTTGTTTTTACAGGCTGTATGCTTGGGTCTTCGGTTTCTTTATCCTCATTACAGGCAATAAAAACTGTGGCAAGCGTGAGTAGCGTAATTAATTTTTTCATTTAGTTTTTGTTAGCTGCGCAAAAATAAGCAACAGCATTTATAAGTATGTTTATTCACTATATAATAAAATTCTAAAACTTTATTCCTGCGGTTTTTTAGAAATTCTTTTCTATCTGTAATCATACAATTAAAGAGTAAAGCATTGGCTTAACTCTTCTTATATTCTACACCGCGATCCTTCAAATAGTTAATCACAAACTTAAAGCAACCTTCATCATTCCCAACCAATTCCGGTGGAAACACGCCTTTCTTTTCAAACCTTTTATTGATGATTAAGTTGGCAAAAGCATTGCATGCATAACCCGTAGTACGGCTCATAGAAGGCGTTTGCGTGGTTGTATCGTATTCATCATATAATAAATATTCAACTTTTTTTGGAACATCATTTTCAGTTCCTTTTATAATTATTTTCATAATGGTAAATTCTTCATCACCAGGCTTAGCTCTCCATTGGTCAAATAATATGGAAGATGTAACATCAATTGGACGAACATTTTTACCCTTCACATTTATTTCTTCTTCATTAAAAAAACTGGCCTGCATCAATGCCTGTATCAATGAAATGTGTCCGGGATACCGAAGCGTTTTTTCCTTCATATCCGGTATGTGTTTCATTGTAAATAAAATGCTGCGTAACCCATCCGTATTAAAAGATTCTAAGGTGCCGACATGCTCAAAATTTATTAACTCTGCATCGCTCAATGCAGGTTTAATTACTACAAATCCGTTCTCCACATAGCGTGCAGGCCTTGTATATTCCTCAATAACATCTATGGGTGAAAAAGGCGCTTTGTATTCAAACGGCTTTACTCTTTTTTTTGGAAGCCCACCAACCATACATTCAAAACTATCAATTTTCATTAAAGAATTGTGATAGCCCAAAATTAAATTACTCATTCCCGGTGCAACGCCACAATCTACAATTGCCGTAATATTTTTTTCTACCGCCAGCTCATGCAAAGCCAAAGCATCTTCCGGAAAAAAAGAAATATCTGCAACATTCTTCCCACAATTTATAATTGCTTTTAAAGTTTTATATCCCATAAAACCCGGTACGGCATTCACTATTAGGTCAAAGTCTTTTAACAGCTCCTTAAAACTTTCGTGCAAACTAAGGTCGACTTTTATGCATTTAACATCTGTATTTTTTCTTAAAATATCTAAATTAGTTTCATCTCTGTCAAAAGATGTTACATCAAAATCTTTCGATAAATCTGTTGCAATTGTTCGTCCAACCATCCCCGCACCAAGTACTGCTATTTTCATTTTGTATTTTTAAAAAGTAAATTAAGTAGTAATAATTCAATAAAGAAAACAAATTTTTAAATAATTTTTTGGGGCTTTTTACAGCGTAGCAATCATCAATATTTGTTCGGTCTCCTTCGCTGTACCGTACAAATATGTTGCATATTCGCCTTTGGCGTATGCTACTTATTTGTACCTCGCTCAGTCCACCGCAGCCCTTCATCATTATATCTTTTATCAACTTTTTTTAACCCACCATTAGCAAGTTTATTATTTACTTTGTATGTTTATTAAAATACAATTATGAAACAAATTGTTCTACTCATTTTTATCGCTGTTACAAATCAGCAAATACAGGCACAGGGAATGTTTGATAAAATAAAGAAAGCTGCTGAGTCCAATAAAAGTATTTTAAATACCGGTAAATCAGGCAACCCAGCTTTGGGTCTAAGCAATGCCGACATTGTAAGCGGTTTAAAAGAAGCGCTTCGAATTGCTACCGACACAACAACTAAAACGTTGAGTTCTAAAGGTGGCTATCTTAAAAATGAAGCTATTAAAATCGTTATGCCGGCAGAAGCTTTAAAGGCAGAAAAAACGCTGAGAAGCATTGGTGCAGGCGCTTTGGTAGATAAAGCAATTCTTTCTATGAATTCCGCAGCAGAAAATGCAGCCGGACAGGTTGGTCAAATCTTTTTAAATGCCATTAAACAAATGACGGTAACAGACGGTATAAATATTCTTCGTGGTGGTGACCATGCAGCAACAGATTTTTTAAGAAAAACAACAACTGCTACGTTAATGGAAAGAATGCGTCCCGTAATTGAAAATTCTTTAAAACAGGTAAATGCTGATAAATACTGGAAAGATGTTTTTAGTAAATACAATATGTTTTCGCAACAAAAAGTAGAAACTGATTTATCTAATTATGTTACCTCAAAAGCGTTGGAAGGAATGTTTTACAACATCAGTCTGCAGGAAACAAAAATCCGCAAAGATCCTGCTGCACAGGTAACCGATATTTTAAAGAAAGTATTTGCAAAATAGATTTAAACAAGAAAACTCTAACACACAAAAAAAGCCTTCAATATTTGAAGGCTCTTCTTTTGTCTTTTATCTTTTGTCTTGATACTCTTATTGATTCTAATAGCTCATCACTTCCTACACATCTGTTGCTTCGCCGTAAGCCACAGCCACAGCCTCTTTCAAGCCTTCGCTCATAGTGGGGTGGGGATGTATTGCATTTAATAATTCATGCGCTGTCGTTTCCAGTTTTCTTGCTACAACTGCTTCTGCAATCATTTCTGTTACACTAGCACCAATCATATGGCAACCTAAAAATTCGCCATACTTTGCATCAAAAATAACTTTTACAAAACCTTCTGTTGCGCCACCTGCAGTTGCTTTCCCGCTCGCTACAAAAGGAAATTTTCCAACTTTAATTTCGTAACCTGCTTCTTTTGCAGCTTTTTCTGTGTATCCGACAGATGCAACTTCGGGTGTGCTATAAGTACATCCCGGTATGTTATTGTAATCTATAGGTGTTACTTTATGTCCGCAAAGATGTTCTGCTGCATTTATGCCTTCTTTACCAGCAACGTGCGCCAATGATTGTCCCGGTGTACAATCGCCAATTGCATATAATCCTTTAATATTTGTTTGTCCGTAAGCATCAACACTTATTTTTCCTTTCTCTGTTTTTACGCCCAACTCTTCCAAACCTATGTTTTCAATATTAGCAATAATTCCAACTGCACTTAATAATATATCTGCTTCAAGTACAACTTCACCGGTAGCAGTTTTTACAGTTGCTTTTACACCTTCGCCGCTCGTATCAACCTTTAGCACTTCACTACTCGTCATGATGGTGATACCTTGTTTTTTAAATTGTTTTTCCAGTTCCTTACTAATGTCTTCATCTTCTACAGGAACAATTCTTGGCATATATTCAACAATGGTAACTTTTGTATTCATGGCGTTGTAGAAGTATGCAAATTCACAACCTATAGCACCACTGCCACAAACAATAATACTTTTTGGCTGGTTAGGTAACACCATTGCTTTTCTATATTCAACAATTTTTACGCCGTCAATTGGCATAGCAGGTAATTCTCTTGCTCTTGCTCCTGTTGCAATAATAATATTAGTGGCATCAAGTGTTTGCTTGGTTCCGTCTGCGGCAATTACTTCCAATTTGTTTGCAGAAATTAATTTTCCTGTGCCGATTATAACATCAATCTTATTTTTCTTCATAAGAAATGTCACGCCCTTGCTCATTTTATCTGCAATGCCACGGCTGCGTTTAACAACAGAATCAAATTCTGCTAAAGGGTTTTCTATTTTAATACCATAGTCTGCTGCATGCTTTGCATACTCAAATACCTGCGCACTTTTTAGCAACGCTTTGGTAGGTATACAACCCCAGTTTAAACAAATCCCACCAAGACTTTCACGCTCAATAATAGCTACTTTTTTGCCAAGCTGGCTTGCACGAATAGCTGCGGGATAACCACCCGGACCACTGCCTAAAACAATTACATCATATGCCATAAAAATAAGTTTGATTCTGTTTTAAATAATTGCCGCAAAGGTAAACTTATA
>JAYTCO010000068.1:0-13329 GCA_043736415.1 Ferruginibacter sp.
GCACGAAATATTGAATCGCTCGATCTTATTATTAAGGCATTAAAAGATTTGGAAGATGATGAAACGCTTTTGATACAAAGCGGTAAACCGGTTGCCATGTTGCAGACGCACAAAGATGCGCCACGGGTTTTACTTTCCAATTCGCAACTTGTACCAAACTGGGCCAACTGGAAACATTTTGACGAGCTTGAAAAAAAAGGGTTGATGATGTACGGACAAATGACGGCCGGCAGCTGGATATATATTGGCAGTCAGGGAATTGTTCAAGGCACATATGAAACCTACAGAGCTGTTGCTGATAAACATTTTGGTGGCACATTAAAAGGCACATTAAATGTAACTGCCGGACTTGGCGGTATGGGCGGCGCTCAACCATTAGCAATTACTA
Source organism: Ferruginibacter sp. (assembly GCA_043736415.1). Classification (GTDB taxonomy): domain Bacteria; phylum Bacteroidota; class Bacteroidia; order Chitinophagales; family Chitinophagaceae; genus Ferruginibacter. The sequence continues at coordinate 389 of JAYTCO010000068.1, forward strand.
TGAATGATGGCGTTGCATTAATTGCAGAAGTAGAACCATGGCGTGTTGACAAAAGAATTGAAACAAAATACCTCGATAAAAAGTTTGAAAATATTGATGAAGCAATTGATGCTGCGATGTCTGCAAAACTTGCAGGAGAAGCAGTCAGTATTGGGATAGTTTGTAATGCCATTGCATTGCTGAAGCGGTTAATTGAAAGAAATATTATTCCTGATACATTAACCGATCAAACATCGGCACACGACCCATTGATAGGGTATATTCCGCATAATTATACCAACAACGAAGCTGATGCTTTGCGTGTGCAAAACCCAGATGAGTATGTAAACATTGCATATGACAGCATGAAATTGCATGTAGAATTAATGCTGGAATTACAAACACGTGGTGCAATTACTTTTGACTACGGTAACAATTTAAGGGCACGGGCTTTTGAAAAAGGATTGATAAATGCTTTTGATTTTCCGGGCTTTGTACCTGCATATATTCGCCCGCTTTTTTGTGAAGGAAGGGGTCCGTTTCGCTGGGCAGCATTGAGTGGAGACCCTGAAGATATTGCTGTAACAGATAAAGTAATGAAGGAATTATTTCCTGAAAATGAAGGCATGATTCGTTGGATGAAAATGGCAAAAGAAAAAATTGCTTTTCAGGGCTTGCCTGCAAGAATTTGCTGGATTGGGCAAGGCGAAAGAGAAAAAGCCGGGCTTGCATTTAATGAATTGGTAAGAACAGGAAAAGTGAAAGCGCCGATTGTTATTGGCAGAGATCATTTAGATACGGGAAGTGTGGCGAGCCCAAACAGAGAGACGGAAGCAATGTTGGATGGTAGTGATGCAGTGGCAGATTGGCCGGTATTAAATGCCTTGATAAATACTGCGGCCGGAGCAAGTTGGGTAAGTCTGCACCACGGAGGCGGTGTGGGCATGGGTTACAGCATACATGCGGGAATGGTAATTGTTGCCGATGGTACTGACGATGCTGAAAAACGAATTGCCAGGGTGCTGAGAAATGATCCAGGCATGGGCGTTATTCGCCATGCAGATGCGGGTTACGACGTAGCAAAAGATTATGCAAGAAAATTTAAACTGGATATAAAAGATCGGTTAAAATAAATTAATAATACAAATGTAATTATGCCTCTAATTGATTTTCCTGCTAAACCTAAAATAAAAGTTGATGTAGCGATAAAATACGATGTGCAACAAATTGTTGATGAAGAAAGGCAGATTACAGTTCATTGTAAATATGATGCTGGTAATGAAGGAGACGGTATAAGAATATGGAAATCTACTTTTTTGTATGCGAGAGATTCAACCCATAAAAGTTCACTGATTCATACTTTAAAAATAAGTGTTTATCCTAGCTGGACCTTTATTGAGCCTGGAAAATCGTTCTATTTTACACTTATTTTTTCAGGCTTGCCACGCACCTGCAAATCTTTTGACCTGATTGAAAATATTCCTGAACCGGGTGGTTTTTTTGTAGAAAATATTAGCAGGAATAATCTGGATATTTATAATGTTGATATTTTATAAGTTGAAAACAATTATTTAAAAAGTGCTGTTTTTTGTTGCATGGCTTTTACAATTTCATCGTTGCATAAATTGCTTAAACTCCCTTCGTGCGTATGTTCCAACGTTCTGGAAAGATCGTAAGAAAATGTATTGTTGTCAATATCATTACCAACCTGGCGATATGCATCTCTGAAAGAAATACCTTTTTTTACCAGATCATTTACAGCTTCTACACTAAATAAATAAGTATACTTTTCATCTTTTAAAATAGCTGTGTTGATGATGATTTGCGGCAAAACAATCATCAAAATATTTAAACAATCTTTTAAAGAATTTATTTGAGGGAACAATACTTCTTTGGTTAACTGGACATCTCTGTGGTAACCAGTAGGCATGTTTGTAAGCATCAAAGCAAGCGTGTTGGGTGCACCCTGAATAATATTTGTTTTGGAACGAATCAATTCAAAAACATCAGGATTTTTTTTGTGCGGCATAATGCTGCTTCCTGTTGTAACCGCATCTGGGAAAGAAATAAAAGAATGATTTTGGTTCACATACAGACAAACATCTGCAGCGAGTTTATTTAAAGTAGCCGCAATACTACTGATGGACATAGCTGTTATTTTTTCTGTTTTACCACGTGTAGTTTGTGCATAAATTGAATTGTAATTAAGCGTGCTAAACTTTAATAAATCAGTGGTAAGTTGTCTTTTAAGTGGAAATGCAGAACCATACCCGGCACCGCTTCCCAGAGGATTTCTGTCGGCTATACTGTAAGCGGCAAAAAGCAAAGTTATATCATCAACAAGCCTTTCGGCACAGGCTGCAAACCATAAACCAAAAGACGAAGGCATGGCTATTTGAAAATGAGTATAGCCAGGCATTAATACTTCCTTGTGTTCGTTACTCAAGGCAATGAGCAAATCAAATAATGAAATGACTAAGTTTTTAATTTCTACAATTTCATCTTTTAAATATAGTTTTATATCTGTTGCAACCTGATCATTTCTGCTACGGCCTGTATGAATTTTTTTTCCGGCTTCACCGATCATTTCGGTTAGCATCATTTCTATTTGCGAGTGTACATCTTCAACATCATCATCAATTTTAAATTCGTTGTTTAATATTTTTTTTAAAATCTTAGCTAATGCATTTTCAACACCTGTAATTTCTTCGCTGCTTAATATCCCAATACTGTACAGCATTTTAGCATGAGCCAAACTGCCAATTACATCATGTTTTGCCAGTAAAACATCAAATAATTTATCGTTTCCAACTGTAAATTTTTCTACGCTATCTGCCAGCGAAGTTTGATCTTTATTCCAGAGTTTCATGATGTGTAATTATAAAATATTTTCAAGTAAGTTGATGTACATTTTTATTGCCTCTTCAATTTCTTTTGTATAAATAAATTCATCTGCTGTGTGGCTTCTTGCACTGTCTCCCGGGCCCATTTTTAAGGCTGGGCAGCTTATCAAAGCTTTGTCAGATGTGGTTGGAGAGCCATAGATTTTTCTGCCGATCGAAATTCCTGATTGAACCAATGGATGAGAAATTGAAATTGAGGAGGATTTAATTCTTGTGCTGCGAGGAATCACTTTACAAGAAGTATTTTCTGAAATTATTTTAAGAATTTCCTGGTGTGAATACAATTCGTTTATTCTAACGTCGACAGTAAAATTGCAAACTTCAGGTACCATATTGTGTTGCAGTCCTGCATTTAAAATGGTTACGCTCATTTTCACTGGGCCAAGTAATTCCGATACTTTTTCAAACTTAAAATTTTGAAACCATTCAATATCTTTTAACGCTTTATAGATCGCATTTTCTCCTTCCTCTCTTGCTGCATGACCTGCTTTTCCTTGCACAGTGCAGTCAATAACCAGCAACCCTTTTTCAGCCACTGCCATTTGCATTTGTGTAGGTTCACCAATTATGGCAACATCAATACTTGGCAATTGAGCATATAATAGTTCAATCCCATAAGCCCCGGATATTTCTTCTTCTGCGGTAGCAGCAAAAATTAAATTATAGGTTAAATTTTCTTTAGAATAAAAATGTAAAAAAGTTGCTAATAGACTCACCAGTGCTCCGCCTGCATCATTACTCCCAAGACCAAATAATTTATCATCTTCTATTTTACAATCGTAAGGATTTCTTGTATAGCCTTGATTGGCTTGCACTGTATCGTGGTGACTGTTTAAAAGTATTGTAGGTTTGTGATCATCGAAATATTGATTTTTTACCCAGATATTATTCTTTAATTTATTTACGTTTGTACAATACTTTTCTAAATAGATTTCTAAAATAGTGGCAGTTTCATCTTCTTGTCTGCTTAAGGATGGCGTTTGTATTAAACTTTGTAAAAGCTCAATGGCTTCTTTTGTAAGATTTGATATTGTATTCATTTATAAAAAAATCATTTCCATTGGAAATACATTAAATCATTTCTGTGTTATTTTTAAGCCATAATCCTATTTCTTCAAACTTTATTTCACCTGTAGAGATTTGTATGGTGAAGTTGTAGGTAGCAGTATTAGTAGCTGTAATTTTAAGATTTCCAAGTTCCAACATTAAAAGCATTGCTAAAAATCCGGTCCTTTTATTCCCATCGATAAAAGGATGATTAATAAGAATACTTTCTACAAGAGCAGCCGCTTTTTCAAATACTGTGGGATATAAATATTCACCGCCAAAAGTTTGGTATGGTCGGACAATTGCACTTTCCAATAATCCATGATCTCTTATACCTTTAGAACCCCCGTAAGTGATAATTGAAAGATCGTGAAGCCTTAATATGATTTTTATGGTAATCATTATTGAGCTAACTTTTGTAATACATCACCATATTTTTCGCTTGCATTTTTAAAAAATTTATCTGTATCAAATTCATCTTCTACATGACTTAAATTCTCTAAAAAAAGGAGGACTTTTTTAATTGCACCCTCTTCATTAATTTTTGCCAGTTTTTCAAAAGCTTTTGCTTTCATTTCTAAAGTGCTCATAAAAATATTTTTATAATTCAAATTTACAATTAAAATCTATTAACAGTTTAGTGAGCTTCTATATCGAAAAAACTTATTGAATATCAGTTCCCGCATTTCCATTAATAATTTCTTCCAGTTCCAATGCATGGCCCAGAATCACTTTATGAACGCCGGCTGCTACTGCCTGCAGGGCATTGTCAATTTTTGGGATCATTCCTTCGTGTACCTTTCCCTCTAACTTCAACTGAACAGCCGTATTATTTGTGATGGTTTTTATCACTGAGTTTTCATCATTAACATCTTTTAAAATACCTTTTTTATTGAAACAGTAAATCAAGTGGACTTGAAAATCTTTTGACAATGCTTTTGCAATTTCATTCGCAATACTATCCGCATTGGTGTTTAATAATTGTCCTTCGTTGTTGTGCGTAATCGGTGCAATAACCGGCGTTATATTATTTTCAAAAAGCAGCTGTAGAAAAGAAGTATTTATTCCGTTGGTTTTAATATCACCCACAAAACCATAATCAATTTTATTAACGATGCGTTTACTTGCTGTAATTAGATTTGCGTCTGCACCGCACAATCCCAAGACATTACAAGTGTTAGCCTGCAATTTTGCAACAATATTTTTATTAATAGCGCCGGCATAAACCATCGTAACAACTTCAAGAGTTGCAGCATCTGTTATTCTTCTGCCGTCAAATAATTGTTGATTTATATTGAGCTTTACAGCCAAATCAGTAGCCAATTTACCACCGCCATGTATTAATATTTTAGGCTCATTAATATCAGAAAATTTCTGCAAAAAAATATCCAGAGCTTCAGCATTGTCAATAATATTTCCACCAATTTTAATTACATAAATTTTCTTCATTTCATATTATTTTAGGCCTTCCAAAATTTCGGCCAATACCGCCTGTGCCGCCCAAACCCTGTTACCAGCCTGCACAGTTACCAGACTGTTTTCGCTGTCTAAAACTTCATCGCTTAACTCCACATTTCTTCGAACAGGTAAGCAATGCATCAGTTTTGCTTTGTTGGTTATTCCTAAAGATTTTGGTGTTAACATCCATGACGGATCGTTGTTATAAATTTTGCCGTAATCATTGTAAGTGCTCCAGTTTTTCACATAAACAAAATCTGCATCTTTTAAAGCTTCCTGCTGGTTATTTATAATTGTAGCGCCTTTTGTAAACTCTTCTTTTAACTCGTATTCTTCTGGGTGTGCAATTACAAATTCTACTTCGCCCCATGCATTAATCCATTGAGCAAAACTATTAGCAACACATTGCGGCAAAGGTTTAATATGTGGTGCCCATGTTAAAACAACTTTGAGCCTCCTCCCAACCTCCTCCAAAGGAGGAGGAGCTAAAACCATTTGCTCTTTTATAGTAATAACATCCGTTAAACTTTGTAATGGATGAAGGGTTGAAGTCTCTAAACTCACAATAGGTACGCCCGAATATTTCATAAACTGTTTAATAACATGCTCACTGTAATCTTCCTCTTTATTTACAAGACCAGGGAAACTTCGAACAGCTAAAATATCAAAATATTTTCCAAGAATTGGCGCAGCATCTTTTACATGCTCAACAGATGTACCGCTCATGATGGCTTCTTCTTCGAACTCCAGTTTCCAGCCATCCCTATCAACATTTAAAGTTATTACCTGCATGCCCAAATTTTCTGCAGCAATCTGCGTACTAATTCGTGTGCGCAAACTTGGGTTTAAAAACAACAACCCTATTCTCTTATTTGCGCCCAAACTCTTATGCATCAAAGGATTTTGTTTGTAAGCAAGGGCTTTCGCAGCAAGAATATTAATATCATCAACATCTTTTACAGAAATAAAATTTTGCATAATTTTCTATTTTAAAAGCGCAGCAAATGAATGTAAAAATAAATCAGCTTCTGTTTTAGAAATATTTAAAGCCGGTAAAAGCCTGATAGTATTGGGTTTTGCTTCACCCGTAAAAATATTTTTTTGTTTTAAAAGTGCTTGTTTTATATGTGCAAGTTCATCCGGCATTTCAATTCCAATCATTAAACCTCTGCCACGTAATTCCTTTATCTGCGGAAATTTTTTAAGGTTATCAAGCAAATAATCGCCCATGTTTTTTGCATTCATTAAGAGTTGCTCTGCTTCTATAACTTCTAAAACGGCCAGGGCTGCAGCACATGCCAAATGGTTACCGCCAAATGTTGTACCAAGCATAAAATGCTTTGGTTGAATATGTGGCGCAATTAAAATACCACCAATTGGAAAACCATTACCCATGCCTTTTGCCATGCTGTAAATATCTGCATACACACCTGCATAATCATGTGCAAAAAAATCGCCGGTTCGCCCGTAACCGCATTGTACACTATCTGCAATGTAAACTGCATTATACTTTGTGCAAAGCGATCTTATTAGCTGCAAAAAAGATTTACTGGCTTCCCTAATTCCACCTACTCCCTGAATTCCTTCAATTATTACAGAAGAAATTTCATTACCGTAATGTTCAAAATAATTGGCAAGCGCCACTTCATCATTAAATGGAAGAAAAATAACATTCTCCGTTTCGTTTACAGGTGCAACAATATTTTTATTATCTGTTACTGCTACGGCCAAAGAAGTTCTGCCATGAAAAGCTTTTGTAAAAGAAACTATCTTTTTTCTTCCGTTGTAAAATGATGCAAGTTTTAATGCATTTTCGTTTGATTCTGCACCGCTGTTACAGAGAAATAACTGGTAATCTTCTTTTCCCGAGATCTTCCCTAATTTATCAGCAAGTTTTTTCTGAATCGGTATCTCAATGGAGTTAGAATAAAAGGCAATTTTTTTTAATTGCTCTTGTAATCTTGATACATAATGTGGATGTGTATGGCCGATAGAAATTACAGCATGACCGCCATACATATCAAGATATTTATTGTCTTCAGTGTCCCAAACGTAACTTCCCTCAGCACGCTCAATAGCGATTTGATTTATGGGGTAAACATCAAATAATTTCATTTTTTGTTAAAATTTAGAAGCTTTTAAATGTAGTCCTGTCTGTTCATCAAGACCAAACATCAAATTCATATTCTGCAAAGCCTGTCCCGATGCGCCTTTCAGCAAATTATCAATAGCTGTATGAATAATAATTTGATTGTTCACTTTTTCAATATACAAAACACATTTATTGGTATTTACAACCTGTTTTAAATCTATCATTACGTCGCTTACATGCACAAAAGGATGGGGGTTGTAAAAGGTTTTATACAAATCATTAGCCTCCTCTAAACTTAAGTTCGTTTCACAATAACTGGTCACAAAAATACCCCTGGCAAAATCGCCCCGCCATGGAATAAAATTTAAGGTCACTGCATTTTGCTGTAGTTGAATTAGAGATTGATTAATTTCATCTACATGTTGGTGAGTTAGGCATTTATAGGCCTGAATATTATTGCTGCGCCAAGAAAAATGAGAAGTGGGCTGCAGCGATTGCCCTGCACCTGTGCTGCCTGTTATACCGGTTGTATGAATTGTATTTAATAATTTATTTTTTGCCAAAGGCAATAATCCCAACTGAATGCAGGTAGCAAAACAACCGGGGTTGGCAATATTATTTGCATTAATTATTTGCGCTCTGTTTAATTCCGACAAGCCGTAAACAAAATTTCTATCTCCAAAACTATTGCTTCCTTCTAACCTAAAATCGTGCGATAAATCAATTATTTTAGTTGAAGATTTTACCTTGTTTTCCTGTAAAAACTTTCTTGCTTCCGTATAACCTACACAAAGAAAAATAACATCTACCTCATCAACAATTTCTTCAACAAATAACAAATCAGTATCTCCCAATAAATCATTATGAATACTGTATAAACTCTTTCCTGCATTGCTTTTGCTATGCACAAAATTTATTTTTACGTTGGGATGATTTAACAGCAAACGAATAAGTTCACCAGCTGTATAACCTGCACCACCAACTATTCCGACATTAATTTTAATACTCATTTTATTTATTGTGGGTAAGCTGATAAATGGTATTTTGATTGCCGAATATTTTTGCAAATCCTTTTACATCATCTCCTGACCAGCTGTTGTTCATTTCCCCATAACTGCCAAACTTATTATTCATCAAATCATTTTCACTTTCAATTCCTGTTAACAAAAACCGGTAAGGCAAAAGTGACACAAATACTTTTCCTGTTACATGTTTTTGTGTGTCGGTTAAAAAACTTTCTATGTTTCGCATTGTCGGGTCAAGCAATTGTCCTTCATGCAGCCAGTTACCATACCAAGTACTCAACTGGTCTTTCCAGTAAAGTTGGTTTTTTGTAAGGGTATGTTTTTCTAACAAATGATGCGCTTTGATAATAATAATTGGAGCTGCCGCTTCAAAACCAACACGACCTTTGATACCAATAATTGTATCGCCCACATGAATATCTCTGCCAATGCCATATGGTTGCGCCAAAGCCTGCAGTGCTTGAATAGCTGCAACTTTATTTTCGAATAGCCGATCATTTATTCCAACCAATTCTCCTTGTTTAAAAGATAAAACAATTTGCATTTCTTCGGATGATGTAACTGGTGTTGGCCAAGCAGTATCCGGTAAATAATCTTTGCTTGTCAACGTTTCTTTTCCACCAACTGAAGTGCCCCACAACCCCTTGTTAATGCTGTATGCCGCTTTTTCAAAATTCATAGCCACATTATTTTCTTTAAGAAAATTTATTTCTGCTTCTCTGCTTAATTTTAAATCTCTAATGGGTGTAACAATCTCAACATCTGGTATCATAGTTTGAAAAACCATATCAAATCTTACCTGGTCATTCCCGGCGCCTGTACTGCCATGTGCAACAGCGTCAGCATTTAATTCTTTAGCATAATCAGCAACAGTAATTGCCTGTATCATTCGCTCCGCACTTACACTTAATGGATAAGTAGCATTTTTTAAAACGTTCCCGAAAATTAAAAATTTAATACAGCTTTCGTAATATTTTTCTGTTACATCAATACAAGTATAAGAAGCTACGCCTAAATCTTCTGCATGCTTTTTAATGACCGCAACTTCTTCTTCGTTAAAACCACCCGTATTGACGGTGATGGCATGCACTTCATAATTTTTAATTTTTTGAAGATATATAGCGCAGTACGTTGTATCTAATCCGCCACTGAATGCCAAAACAATTTTGTTATTCATATAAATTAATTAAAAATTGAAAAGAATTTAACTATATCTCTTTTTAAAAAAGGACGTAATAATTTCCATTGTTTTATGCGCATAAACCGGTCATATAATTTTGAATGCTGTTTAAAATCTGCTTTGGTTTCTTCGGGTTCGTAATGATCTTTGGGATCATAAAGCATGGCTGTGCACATACAATTTTTCCTTTCTTTGCTCAACAAAATTTCGTAATTCACACAGCTTTTACAACCTGCCCAAAAAGCATCGTCCTGCGTAAGTTCGCTGTATGTTACCGGCTCGTAACCCAGATCTGAATTTATTTTCATGACAGGAAGCCCTGTGGTTAAGCCAAATAATTTTGAATTAGGGTATGTCGTTCTGCTCAATGTAAAAATTTTTTTCTTGATGGCTTTTGCGAGACCACTTTTTCTAAATTGAGGCGCAACTATTAAGCCTGAGTTAGCAACATATTGGCCGTGGCTCCATGTTTCAATATAACAGAACCCTGCCCAGATTCCATCTTTATTAAAAGCAATTACAGCTTTACCCTCCATCATTTTTTCAGCAATGTATGATGCTGTCCTTTTTGCAATACCTGTTCCTCGAGCTTTAGCAGAAGATTCCATTTCTGCCGCAATAATTACGGCAAAATTTTGATGATCACTTGTTGCAATACATATATCAAACTGATTGTGCATTATAAATATCTATAAAATTTTAAAAATAGGGCATTCAGTAATTGTGCCGATTCATGCGATCAATAAACAGCCGTGGTTTATTGTTTAATTAAAGTATCAACGTCGCACAATAAATGGGGTAGAGGAAGTGGGTATAAAACAGAAAGGAATTTTGACAAAATTTATATGTTTTGCAAAATATTTTTTGAAAGAGATATTTGTAATAATATATTCTATGATCTTAAATTGTAAGGTTAAAAATGGAAAATTACTGTAATAATTATTATTGTATAACAAAATTTAAAATTTTATAATAAGATTTATAAAATAAAAGTAAAAATGCCGGTAGTTAACCGGCATTTAATTAGGCTTCTTTAGGGAAATCTGCACCAACGGTGGTTTCTTCCCAAGCATCAAAATCTTTTTTTAATTCTTCCAATTTAACTCTTGCTCCGGTAAGTGCCGCTACACCAAGCAATAAACGTAAAGGTGGATTTTCTGATTCAACCGCTTTTACAATTGCTTTAGCAGCACGTGCAGGATCACCAGCCTGGCTGCCGCTGTTGCCTCTTATAGTAGATTTATTTTGACCTGCAGTTGTAGCGTAATCATCAATTTTTATCGGACTGTCTTCGGCTGAACGACCTGCCCAGTCTGTACGAAAAGCACTTGGACAAACAATGGTAACTTTTATACCAAGATGTGCAGTTTCTTTTGCTAATGCTTCTGATAAACCATCAACCGCATATTTGGTTGCATTGTAAAAACCTACGCCGGGAAAAGAACGCAAACCGCCAATTGATGCTACGTTTACAATGTGCCCACTTTTTTGTTTCCGCATTTGTGGTAAAATTCCTGCGTCATTTTTGCAAGACCAAATACATTTATTTCAAACATTTTTCTTACCGCATCTTCTTCACTTTCTTCTATTGCTCCGAAGTATCCGATACCGGCATTATTTACCAAAACATCTATTCTGCCAAATTTGGCGATAGTATCAGCAACTGCAGATTTAATTTCATCTTCGTTTGTGACATCTAATTTTAATGCAATCGCATTTTCTTTATTAGCATCAACAATATCCTGTATGTCTTCCGGCTTTCTTGCAGTAACAGCAGCTTTGTTGCCGTTTTCCAAAACATATTTTGCCAATTCTCTACCAAAGCCGGTAGAGCAACCTGTTATTAACCAAACTTTACTCATGATTTTTTATTATAGGCTATCAACATTCGAACCATAAATTTTAAGTGAGCCATTCAGATTATGCAGTTAAAAAAAAGATTGATGCAAATAAAAAGGTGCATCAACAGCACCTCTTTTGTAAAATTTTTTTATCCCCATACCAGTGCACTTGCACCTAATATTGCAGCATCACTTTCTTTTAATTCGCTAAAAATAAGCTGTACTTTATTTTGAAAGATGGGTAAAAGATTTCTTTCCATACTGTCCTTTACAGGCTTCATTAATATATCTCCCGCTTTAGTAAGACCACCGAATAAAATAATTGCCTGCGGCGAAGAAAACATTACAAAATTTGCCAGGGCCATCCCTAAAATATCGCCCGTGCTTTTAAATACTTTTTTGGCAAGAGAATCGCCTGCCAAAGCCGCATCGAAAACCATTTTACTGTTAAGTTCTGTTTGGGGAATTTCTCTTAATACACTTGGTTCATCAGTACCACTCATATATTCTATAGCAGTTATGGTAACACCTGTTGCACTTGCATAACTTTCCAGCGAACCCAAGGAACCCGTGTTGGGATGTACTCTTCCTCCGGGTACAACTATAGTATGCCCAAGTTCTCCTGCAAACCCATCATGACCGAGAATTAATTCTCCATTAGCAAAAATTCCACTACCAACACCTGTTCCTAAAGTAATCATTATAAAATCTTTCATTCCTCTTGCTGCACCGTACATCATTTCGCCAACGGCAGCAGCATTTGCATCGTTCGTTAATTTGGCAGTCAAATTAAATTTTTCTGTCATTAAATCTGCCAAAGGAATAATTCCTTTCCAATGCAAATTTGGAGCATAGTCAATTGTGCCGGTATAAAAATTTCCGTTGGGCGCACCCATGCCGATTCCCACAATATGTATTCCTTTTAGCCTTTCAATTTCCGGTTGAAGTTTTTCGTAAAGCGCATCGATAAAATCACTTATGATGGGATACGAATCCGTTTTTATTGAACCTTCAAATACAATCTGACCACGGTGATTTACAATACCATATTTAGTATTTGTTCCGCCAATGTCAATTCCTATTGCATGATCGTTAGATATATCTAGCATTTTTTTTAGCTTGTTGTAATTAATGAGCGGTTGTTTCGGTTGCTTCATACTTTATTCCTTGTTTGCTTAAAATTCCTTTTACTACAAAAGCAAAAAAGGCTAAATATCCATAACATGCAGCAGCAATCCAATAAGAAGCGTGTATGCCATATCCATCAACTGTAGAGCCAGCCTGAAGATAATCTGCAAATTTGCCTTGAATAGGAGGAATGATACCACCACCTAAAATCATCATTATCAAAAATGCTGAACCTTGTGTTGTATATTTTCCAAGCCCTGCAACAGATAAACTGAAAATAGATGGCCA
>JAYTCO010000069.1:0-2344 GCA_043736415.1 Ferruginibacter sp.
AAACTTAAATCGCAACAAAACAAATAATCCTAAAAAGACAGAAGGAAAAAAATTAAGAGAATAAGTCAGATTCAGGCATGAAAAATAATTGATTTTTTACAATATAAAATGAAGTAATTATGCTGAAAACAATTCCTTTTCAACATAATATTAAAATTTGAAGAAAAAACTATGTTGTTACATTTTTCCTCAAAAATTTGAGAAACCAGTTTTTCTAATCCATCAATAGTTTCATCGATATGAAGTTATAAATAGCCATAATTATTTTGAAATCAAATGTGCAGCGTTGAGATTTTATTAATAAAAAATCTTGGGTTGTTTGGTCTTGGCTGATTAAAATTTACAGTAAAATAAACTTTCTGATTATTGGGTAAAACTTATTATTCAAATACCAATCTTTTATTTGTAATAATTGAAACATTTTCTAATTTTACATCAATGATAAAAATACATTCTTCGTACAACCCACAAACTGAAATTTTAGAAGATGTTGATGTGCTTACAGAAGAAGCCATTAACCTGAGCTTGGTAGTTTGGAACGATGAAGTAAATACTTTTGAATGGGTAATCGATACTTTAATAGACGTTTGCGGTCACCAAAGGGAACAGGCTGAACAATGCGCTATGCTTATTCATACAAAAGGCAAATATGCAGTAAAAAATGGCAGTTACGAAACGCTGAAGCCTCAAAAAGAAGCCATTACCGATCGACTTATCAATGCAACTATAGAATAGTAATTAATATTTTTTTACTTGAATTTATTTTTTAGCGCCTCCAAAGCATCTACCATTGTTGCAGGCTTTACTTCTTTTTCTACAGGTTTAAAGGTTTGCGGTGGTTTAATTTGAGGCCTTGCACTTTTTGTATTTTGTGTTGACGGTACTTCTGTTTGTTTTATGGAAAGTGCAATTCTTTTACGAGCTGCATCAACCTCCATTACTTTTACTTTTACATGTTGATTTAATTTAAGCACCTCTGAAGGATCCTGAATATATTTGTGTGCAATTTCCGAAACATGCACAAGCCCATCCTGCTTTACCCCAATATCTACAAAAGCGCCAAACCTTGTAAGATTAGTAACTACACCCGGCACTTCCATACCAACATGCACATCGTCTATTGAAAATATCTGCGCAAATTCAAAAACCTGCACTTCACTTCGTGGATCTAAACCCGGCTTATTAAGTTCTGCAATAATATCATTGATGGTATGTTCACCAAAACTTTCAGTAATGTATTTTTTTACAGGTATTGTTTTCAGCAATGCTTCATTCCCCATCAAAGTATTTACATCTGCATTTATATCTTTTGCCATTTGTTGAACAAGTGCATACGCTTCAGGGTGTACTGCGCTTGCATCCAGCACATCTTCTGCACCGGGTATGCGTAAAAAACCTGCACATTGTTCGTAGGCTTTTCCGCCGAGCCTTGGCACTTTTAATAATTGTTTGCGGCTGGTAAATTTGCCTTCCTGTTTTCTGTAAGTAACAATGTTTTCTGCGATTGTGCTTCCAATACCACTAACATAGCTCAGCAAATGTTTGCTTGCAGTATTTAAATTTACGCCCACAATATTTACACAACTTATTACAGTCTGGTCCAGCTTTTCTTTCAATCTTGGCTGGTTTACATCGTGTTGATACTGCCCTACCCCTATACTTTTTGGATCTATTTTTACCAACTCTGCCAAAGGATCCATCAGCCTACGACCTATGCTCACAGCACCTCTTATGGTTATATCCTGATCTGGAAATTCATGCCGGGCAATTTCTGATGCGGAGTAAATACTTGCACCATCTTCGTTTACCAAATAAACAGGAATACCGATGTTTAATTTTTTAATAAACTGCTCTGTTTCTCTACCTGCAGTGCCATCTCCAATTGCAAATGCCTGCACTTCGTATTGTTTTACCATTGATCGGATGATATGCTCAGCTTCATCCATCCTGTTTTTTTCGTGCACAAAAATTAATGCAGTTTTTTGCAGTTCGCCTTTTTCATCAATACAAACCACTTTACAACCAGTTCTATAACCAGGGTCAATGGCCAAAATTCTTTTGCTGCCCAATGGTGAACTTAACAATAACTGTCGCAGGTTTTCTGCAAAAACGTTAATGGCTTCTTCATCTGCCGCTGTTTTAAGGGCTGATCTAAATTCTGTTTCAAGGCTAGGCTGCAACAAACGTCTGTAACTGTCTTTAATGGCTTTGCGAATTTGATCGCTGCAATTACTCATTCCTGTGATGTAAATATCTTCTATAATTTCCAGCGCAATTTCTTCCTGTGGCTCAATAGAAATTTTTAAAAACCCTTCTAAAAAACCACGCAAAATTGCCAGTGTTC
>JAYTCO010000070.1:0-2344 GCA_043736415.1 Ferruginibacter sp.
TATTTTGAATTGTATAATAAAGATGGAAGCATTGCTGATGCTTGGTTTGGTGGTGGTACAGATCTTACTCCTTATTATTTATTTGAAGAAGATGTGAAAAATTTTCATCTGGCTTATAAAAAATGTTGTGATAATTTTGATACAACCTTTTACCCTTTGTTTAAACAAAATTGCGATGATTATTTTGTGAACAAACATCGTAATAATGAGCGTAGGGGAGTGGGCGGAATATTTTATGATTATCAGAGGGTATCGCCGGAAAAAACAGCAGACGATTGGTTAAATTTTGCTTCCGATTGTGGGCATGCTTTTCTTACTGCTTATCTGCCTATTGTTGAAAAAAGAAAAAATCTTCCTTTTACGGAAGTCCAAAAATACTGGCAGGAAATACGGAGAGGTCGTTATGTAGAATTTAATTTGGTGCATGACAGAGGAACATTATTTGGGCTTCACACAAATGGAAGAACCGAAAGTATTTTAATGAGTCTTCCACCAACTGTAAGATTTGATTATGATTACCAACCCAAAAAAAACAGTGAAGAAGAAAAAATACAGGAAGTCTTTTTGGAGCCACGAGAATGGGTGAATGGTGAAAAGTGAATGGTAAATAGTCAATAGTCAAAAGTGAGTGTTCATAATAAAATCTTATTGAAAATATTTAATTTTTTCGTTTGTTAAAACCATAAATATGTTTTTACAGCTTAATCATCAGAAACTTAATGTATACAGTGCTTCCAAAGAGTTTGTATTAGAATGCTACAAGCTAAGTAGAATTCTTCCTCAGGACGAAAGATTTTCTATGTGTTCACAAATCCGTAGAGCCGCTTTATCAGTTCATTTAAATATTGCGGAAGGTTCATCACGAAAATCTGAGGTGGAAAGAAAAAGATATTATGAAATTTCACGGGGTTCAATAATAGAAATTGATGCTGCGCTTGATGTGGCAAATGATTTAAAGTATTTAGAAAATTATGACACAAAAAATTTATGTATAACAATGATAAATTGTTTTAAGATGCTAAGTGGATTAATAAAAGCAAGCATCAAAGAATGATTTAACATTTCACTTTTGACTACTCACAATTGACTATTCACATATTCACAATTCACTATAATGTATTTACAAAAAAGAGGTAGAATTTTAAGGCAATCTCCGGCAATAAGAAGTTTGGTTGCAGAAACTGTCATAACCCCGAGTGATTTTATCGCTCCGCTTTTTATTGTTGAGGGAAGCAATATAAAAGAAGAAATTTCTTCTATGTCTGGCTACTATCGGTACAGCTTGGATAATACGGTTGAAGAAGTAAAACATATGTGGGCATTGGGTTTAAAGGCTATTTTGTTGTTTATAAAATGCGAAGACAATTTAAAAGATAATAAAGGTACCGAAGCGTTAAACCCTGATGGATTAATGCAACGAAGCATTAAAGCAATAAAAAATGCAGTGCCCGAAATGATTGTAATGACTGACGTAGCGCTTGACCCTTTTTCAACATTCGGCCATGATGGAATTGTAGAAAATAACCAGATCGTAAACGACCCAACGGTTGAAGTATTGGCAGCAATGAGCGTAAGCCACGCTGCTGCAGGCGCAGATATTGTGGCTCCAAGCGATATGATGGACGGAAGAATAGGCGCTATAAGAAAAGCATTGGAAGAGAATAATTTTACCAACACCGGCATACTTAGTTACAGTGCAAAATATGCTTCCTGTTTTTATGGTCCATTTAGAGATGCACTTGATAGTGCGCCGGGTTTTGGCGATAAAAAATCGTATCAAATGGATTTTGTCAACCGCAAAGAAGCTATCAAAGAAACTTTGTTGGATGTAGAAGAAGGTGCTGATATTGTAATGATAAAACCTGCTTTAAGTTATTTAGATATAATTAGAGAAGTAAAAAATGTGGTGAATGTGCCGGTGGCTGCTTACCAGGTGAGTGGCGAATACGCAATGATAAAAGCTGCTGCAGAAAAGGGCTGGCTGAATGAAGAGAAAGCGATTTTTGAAACAATCAGTTCTATAAAAAGAGCGGGTGCAGATTTAATAGCAACTTATTTTGCAAAGGATATTGTTAGGATATTAAATAGTTAGTATTGAGCGCATCACTTTTAAAAGACAAAAGACAAAAAATAAAAAATAAAAGATAAAAGACAATTCACCATTCAGCATTCCTAAATCACCAATGAAAAATAAAACAAGTAATAAACTTTTTGAAGAAGCAAAACAACATATTCCTGGCGGTGTTAACTCACCGGTAAGGGCTTTTAAAAGCGTGGGAGGAAATCCTATTTTTATAAAAAAAGCAGAAGGAACTTATCTGTATGATGAAGATGATAATAAATA
>JAYTCO010000071.1:0-13265 GCA_043736415.1 Ferruginibacter sp.
GCCGAACAGATTCGCCCACACATAAAAGGTGCTGCACTTATAGCATTGTGCTCACCATTAAACCCAACAGGAACCGTTTTTAAGAAACAGGATTTATTGGATATCTGTAATTTGATTATTGAAGAAAACGAATATCGACAAGAAGGGGAAAAGAAGTTATACCTACTTTTTGACCAAATTTATTGGACGCTAACTTTTGGCGATACAGAACATTTTAATCCAATTACGTTAAACCCTAAAATGAAAGATTATACTGTTTTTGTTGATGGTATCAGCAAGGCATTTGCAGCAACAGGAGTTCGTGTAGGATGGAGTTTTGGACCAAAACACTTAATAGCAAAAATGAAAGCCATTAACAGCCATGTTGGTGCATGGGCGCCAATGGCAGAACAAAAAGCAGTTGCAAAATTTTTGGTTCAGGAAGAGATTGTTGACGATTATCTTGTAACATTTAAAAAAGAAATTGATTATAGGTTAAGGAATATTTATGATGGTTTTATTGCTTTAAAAAATGAGGGTTTTGAAGTAGATGCTATTTACCCACAAGCGGCAATTTACCTAGCTGTAAAAATTAATTTAGTAGGCAAATCATATAATGGTGTACAATTTGAGAACCAACCTGCGGTAACAGAATACATTTTAAATGAAGCTAAATTAGCTATGGTTCCATTTAGCAGCTTTGGTGCAAAAGCAGATAGCAGTTGGTACAGAATAAGTGTAGGTTGTGTAAAGAAAGGAGATATTATAGAAGTGTTGCAAAAGCTGAAAGATGCATTAAAAAAGGTTCAATAAACAAAAAATTTAATTTTTATTATTGAAAAATACAAAAGGCTTGGTCAGTTTTTTCTGCCGTATCATCTTTTTTATTTCTACAGGATTGCTTATGATTTTATATTTGTTTAGATCTAAGATTTCATGAGCACCAACAAAATTATCGAGTCTCTCAGTTGTGAACAACATGCTGTTCAACTGCGAAAGTTCTTTGTCAATATCCTGTTGTGTCATGGCATGTTGCCTAAACATTACTAGAAGATCACGATTGGAAGTCATAGAATTTATTTATTTATAACCCACCATACCCGTACAGCCACATGTGCTTTTTTTGGTAGAAGAACAACCGGTTGCTACCAATGCAATTGCTATAAGAGCTAAAGAAGTTATTTTTATTATCTTTTGCATAATTATAATACAAAATAACAATTTTTTACTTACATACATTCAATTTTGTCCTCTACTATTAAAAATATTAACACAACTCGTAAAAGGGTTTTAGTAGCTCCTTTAGACTGGGGATTGGGTCATACAACCCGCTGCATACCTGTTATTCAGGAATTATTACATCAGAATTTTACAGTTTTGCTTGCTGCGGAAGGAAATTCTGCAAATTTATTGGGCAAAGAATTTCCTAGTCTCACAATTCTTCCTTTGAAAGGATATAAAATTTTTTATTCAAATACTAAATTATTTTTTGTAGCCAAACTAATTGCACAAATACCTAAAATATTAAAAGCTATAAAGCAGGAACATAAATGGCTGAAGCAAATAATCAAAGAATATAAAATTGATATCGTTGTTTCAGATAACCGTTATGGTCTTTATAACTCAAAAATTAAGAGCATATTTATTACGCATCAACTGGCAATTGAAACAGGAAATACATTTACAAATTGGCTGATTCAAAAATTAAATTATAGACTAATAAATAAATTTGATGATTGCTGGATTCCTGATAATGAAGTTCCATTTGATCTTGCTGGAAAATTATCTCATCCAAAAGAAATGCCTGTCGTTCCAACAAAGTATATAGGCATTTTGACCAGGTTTAAAAAAGAAACTGCTGAAAAAAACATTGATTTGCTTGTATTAATTTCAGGTCCTGAACCACAGCGGGCCGCATTGGAAAATATGATGCTTTTGCAAATGAAAAAAGTTTCTTTAAAAATGGTTTTGGTAAGAGGATTGCCGGGTGTAGCAAATAAATTAATAAATGAAAATACAGCGTTACAGATTTCCGATCATCTTCCTGCCATTGAATTAAGTAGGCTAATTCAATCTTCAAAAATAGTTATTGCAAGAAGTGGTTATTCTACCATCATGGATCTTATTGCTCTGCAACAAACAGCGGTTTTAATACCAACACCCGGACAAACAGAACAGGAATATCTGGCAAAATATTTAGCTTCAAAAAAATATTTTGTAGAGGCTCAGCAAAGAGAATTTAATCTGGTCAACCAATTAACCAATTTTAAAAGTGTGGAATTGGAAATTTTGCCTCCAGCTGAAAATAAAAAATTACGAGAGGCAATTATATGTTTGAAATAAATATGCCTCTTTCATTTTTATTATGACTACCAATAATGCTATCAGCATTATTGGCATAAAATAAAAACCTACACTGTGTAGATAAAAGCGCAGCATCTTTTATAATCTCAGAATTGGCGAAGCTTGTACTTTCTCCAAATATAATAGTTTGAATATTATTTTCTTTTATAGATTCTTTAATTTTTTCAATTTCAATATTATGTACTGAATTAAAAAAATGAAAAGGGTAATAAGGCGTATTTTTTAATAAATGTTTTACTTTTTCATATTGCTTTTCTTCTCCAATAAAAAGAGTATTTAAAAAAGTTGGACTCAAAGAAGAACGGGTATCAACGGAAGAGGTAGGTTTAATTTTTGCAATGTTTTTGCCCATTTTTATTGCAATGATCATTGCAGCATGTTTGATTTTATTTATTTTGTAATGCTTATCTACAAAGAGCTTCATAGCACCATAAAAAAGGTTTATGTAAGTGTCATCTTTTTTTTTAGTGCTTTCTCCTTTAAAATGAATAATGGTTACTTCACCTAAATAATAATTTTGCAAGCCCGCTTCTATAATTCTGTAGCTTAAATCAATATCTTCTCCATACATGAAAAATGTCTCGTCAAAGCCTCCGGTAATTTTAATTGCATTTTTACTAAGCATCATAAATGCACCGGCTAAAACTTCTACTTTATTATTTTCCTTTTCCGGCAAATGCCCGGCATAATATTTTAAAAATAAAGATGAATTTGGAAAAACATTGGTTAAGCCCATCATTTGAAAAAGCCCGGCAGAAGCTGTGGGTAAACAACGTTTACTTTCATTTAAAAATGCGCCGCTTCCATCTATTATTCTTACACCTAAAGCGCCACAATCTTTGTTCTCTTCAAAAAATGAAATACATTTTTCAAAACAATCCTCCGGTAAAATTGTATCAGGATTTAAGAATAAAATATAATCACCCTCTGCAATTAAAACAGCGCTGTTATTTGCTTTACCAAAACCCAGATTAATACTGTTCCAAATAAATTTTACGGAAGGAAATTTAGGTGTAAGATATTCTTTGCTTCCATCGGTAGAATTATTATCAACAACAATAATTTCTGTTGTTAAACCCTTACATGCTTTTAAAACCGAAAGCAGACAATGCTCAAGAAAAAACTTAACGTTATAATTTACAATAATGATAGAAAGCTTCATGTAAATACGAAATACGATTTTTTAATTGGCTTAACAAAATTGAATATCTCATTTATAAATTTCAATCTTCATCAACCGCTGTCACGCAGTATCTTTGCAACATGTTAATGGAAACTCTTTTAAATGCAGTACAGGCGGGTGGTGCGCAAATGCAACATTACTTTAATGGAAGATTTACTGTCAGCAGCAAAACCAACAGCAATGATTTGGTTACAGAGGCTGATCATGCTTCGGAAAAAGCAATTATTGAAACGATTCAAAAAAACCACCCCGATCATTTTATTTTAAGTGAAGAAACAGGTGAAATTAAAACTTCAAGCGAATACAAATGGATTATTGATCCGATTGACGGCACAATAAATTTTGCAAACGGTATTCCGATTTGCTGTGTAAGTATTGGTCTTGAAAAAGATGGCAAAATAATCATGGGCTCAGTTTATAATCCATTTATGAATGAGCTTTTTGTTGCTGAAAAAAAGATGGGCGCAACATTAAACAATAAAAAAATACAGGTTAGTAATAAAGCAAATGTTGGTAACAGCTGTTTGGTTACCGGTTTTCCATATACATATGTAGAATCTAAAAACGGACCATTAGAAATTTTTTCAGCATTAATAAGAAAAGCTATACCGGTAAGGAGATTGGGAAGTGCCGCAATAGATTTGTGTTGGGTTGCCGCCGGAAGATTTGATGGTTATTTTGAACACCATTTACAAACATGGGATAGTGCTGCAGGGTTTTTAATGGTAAAAGAAGCAGGTGGAAAAGTAACAGATTTTAGTGGGAAAGATTACTCTGTTTATCAGAAACAAATTTTGGCTACTAATGTGTTGATACATGAGGAGTTGAGGGGAATAATAAATGGAAATGAAATTGAACAAGTATGATTTATGAATGGAGTTGCATTCATAAAATTCGAATGAAATAAAAAACAAAATAATGGAAGAACGCACGGAAATATCATCCCTCGGGGAATTTGGTTTAATAGATCATCTTACACAAAACAATGAAACAAGAAACGCATCTACTATTTTAAGTGTGGGCGATGATGCTGCGGTAATTGATCATTTTGGTAGACAAACGGTAATATCTTCTGATCTTTTATTGGAAGGTGTGCATTTTGATTTGTCGTATACGCCGCTAAAACATTTGGGCTACAAAGCAGTTGTAGTAAACGTTAGCGATATCTATGCAATGAACGCAACACCAACACAAATAGTTTTAAATATTGGTTTTAGCAACAGGTTTGCATTAGAAAGTCTGGATGAATTCTACGACGGAGTTTATGCCGCATGTGCAGAATACAATGTTGATTTAATAGGTGGAGATACAACTACATCTCTCCGCGGTTTTGTAATAAGCGTAACTGCCATTGGAGAAGTTGCACCTGATAAATATGTAAAAAGAAGCGGTGCAAAATCCGGTGATTTAATTTGCGTAAGCGGGGAACTTGGCGGTGCATTTTTAGGACTTACTTTATTAGAAAGAGAAAAAAGAATATTTGAAGAAACCGGTGCACAACCTGATTTAGAAGGGCAAACTTATATTGTTGGCAGGCTATTAAAACCCGAAGCAAGAAAAGATATTATTGAATATTTTGCCGAAGAAAATATTTTACCAACCAGCATGATTGACATCAGCGATGGGCTAAGCAGCGAGTTGATGCATATTTGCAAACAAAGCCAACTCGGATGCGTATTGTACGAGGATAAATTACCTTTTGCAGATGATATGAAAGAGTTTGCTTACAAATTAAAAACCGATCCTACCGCGTGTGCATTGAGTGGCGGCGAAGATTATGAACTTTTATTTACTGTACCACAAACAGATTATGATCAAATAAAACTTAACCCATCGGTTAGTATTATTGGTTATATGACCGACGAGGGAGAAGGGAAAAGCCTGATAACCCGTGCCGGAAATAAACACGCATTGGTTGCGCAGGGATGGAACCACATGAAGAAATTAAAATAAAAAAGCGGCAAACTCTGCGGCTTTTTATTTAAAATAACATTCATAATTTTTAAAAAGAAATCATTTGTATTAATTTCATTTTTAATTATGAATAAAGGGTACGCTTACTTTCTTTTAACAATGGTTATGATGTACTCCTGCACAAGTAGCAGACTTCAATATACTCCCGCAAAAAAATACCCTAAAGAAAAACTGCAAAAAGATTATACTTTATTAAGAGAAATACTTGAGGCAAAACACCCATCGCTTTATTGGTACACACCTAAAGAAAAGATGGATGAATATTTTGAGAAGTTTTACGAAACTATAAAAGACAGCATGACCGAGCAACAATTTGCTTGGCTTGCCGTTGCACCGGTAATTGATAAAATTCGTTGCGGCCATACAAGTGCAAGTCTTAGTAAAGCTTATGGTAAATGGGTAGAAGGTAAAGCAATTCCATCTTTTCCATTATACATGAAAATATGGAACGATACCATGGCGGTTACCGGAAATCTTAATTATAAAAAAGACAGTCTTTTTAAAAGAGGAACATTAATAACATCTGTAAATGGTATTCCAAATAAGTTATTAATAAAATATATGTTTGAATTTTTGCCTGAAGATGGATACTCAAATAATGTAAATTATATCAGGCTCAGTGCCAACTTTCCGTATTATCACAGAAATATTTTTGGGCTTAGTAAAAATTATAATGTTGGTTACTTGGATGAGGAAGGAAAAGAAGAGATTGTAAAAGTTCCCCTGTTTGTACCGGCTAAAGACTCTGTAAAAAAAGACAGTCTTATTCGCAAACAAAAAAGCAAAGAACCGAAAGAGAAAAAAATATTACAATACAGATCGTTTACAATAGACAGTACAAAAAAATTTGCAACCATTACTTTAAATACATTCTCAGATGGGAAGCTCCGTACATTTTTTAGAAGAACATTTAAGGAATTAAAAAAAGAAAATATCAGCAATGTTATTTTGGATTTAAGAAGTAATGGTGGCGGAAGAGTGGGTTTGAGTACACTCCTTACAAAATATCTTTCTCGAAAAAATTTTAAAGTAGCAGATACGCTTTACACGCCATCAAGAGGAATTGGCCCTTATGGTAAATACATAAAAGGGGGTTTTTTAAATAATATCGAAATGTTTTTCATTTCCAGAAAAAACAGCGATGGAAAATTTCATATGCGGTATTTGGAAAACCATGTTTACAAGCCAAAGAAAAACAGGTATGCCGGAAAAGTTTTTGTGCTTACCGGTGGACCAACTTTTTCAGCTTCGGCAATTGTTTGCAATGTTTTAAAAGGACAAAAAGACATTACATTATTAGGCGAAGAAACCGGTGGGGGTTGGTATGGTAACAATGGGATTATGATACCGGATATTATTTTACCAAATACAAAAGTTCGTGTTAGATTGCCATTGTTTAGGTTGGTACAGTACAACCATACAGCAATAAAAGGCACTGGTGTAATCCCCGATATTTTAGTACCAACGAGCTACGATGCTTTGCTAAAAGGTTATGATAAGAAAATGGAAGAAACGAAGAAACTGATAAAAGTGGATAATGGTTTAATGGATAAATGATAATCTTTTTGAGATAGCTGTCAGTCTCAATAAAGAAAATATATTTCAAAGAAATTCTGAAGTTTTAGATTCATTTTTTAATTATTAATACTAAAATTATCTCCGTCTTTTAGAAAAGGAATTTTATTTCTTATCTCCACTAGATTTTCTTTTTCTACCGTAATTGTAAAAACATCTTCATCATCTGCTTTGTGGTATAATACCGCACCTGCGGGATCAATAACCATACTGTTGCCACTGTGGTAATTTTTATTGCCATCATCGCCAACTCTGTTTACACCCACAACATAACACTGGTTTTCAATTGCTCTTGCACACAACAAAGTTTTCCATGCATGGCTGCGACGCTCCGGCCAATTAGCTACATAAATTAATATGTCATACTCGGCTTCGTTTTTATCTGTAGGGTTTTGCCTTGCCCAAACAGGAAAGCGAAGATCATAACAGATTTGCAAATTTATTTTCCAGCCTTTTACATGTGCAATTAATCTTTTGTTGCCGGCGCTATAATGTTCTGTTTCATTTCCAAAACCAAAAAGATGTCGTTTGTCGTACACGCCATATTCACCGTTTGGCAACATCCAGAGAAGGCGATTATAAAATTTTTCATTTTCTTTTATGATGATACTGCCGGTTAAAATAATTTTATTGTCTGCAGCTACACGTTTCATCCAACTTACAGTTTCGCCATCCATATCCTCTGCAAGAGATGTATTCATCGAAAAACCCGTACTAAACATTTCAGGGAATACAACAATTTCTGTACGCTCCTCGATGGCTTTTATTTTTTGTTCAAGCATTAGAAGATTAGCCGTTTTATTTTCCCAGTTAAGATTTGTTTGTATTATGGATATGGTGAGTGGTTGCATTTTGAAAGATTAGTTGATATTATTAAATGAAAAATTTAAAACGTACAGATTATAGCTTAACTATTTTCCTCCTTTCGTTTTACGATTAAAAACCAATCGTTTTCTAAAGACAAATAACCCATATCATAACAGAAATAATATACATCGCCTTTTTTATTGGTGTAAGTATGTGTGTAATATTTAAACTGAAACCCTTTTGCTAATAATTTTTCAGCATTTGTTTTGCCGGTTTCCTGATTGGTTGTAATAACAGTTTCTAATACTCTTCGATTTTTACCAAGAGCATTATTAATGTTACGTACAAGATTGGTCGTGCCTGATTTTAAGCCATTGTTGTATTCATTCCTACAATAATCGTTGCAAAACTTTTTATCGGCCCGGCCTTTTACTGCTGAATTGCAACTGAGGCAAAGGGTGGCTTCTCTTTTTGTAAGCATAAGCTGATACTGATTTGTAACCGAAATATACAACTTAATTATATAAGTACAACCGTTTACAAACGGATATATACAACTATAAACGGTTAAGATACGAGTAAGGCTTTTTGTGCGGCGCATCTTTGCATTGTCAAACCGAAACAAGGTATTGGCTGAAATAAAAAATTATAAACCGCAGCGCTTTTATAGAGGCAAAGCACAAAACGAAAAAACATGTACGCATTAAAAAACAAAGTTCAATTGATTGGTAATTTAGGTAACGCACCGGAAGTAAGAAGTACGGAAGCAGGTAAAAAACTTGTACGCTTTTCAGTAGCTACGAATGAGCAGTACAAAAATGCAAAGGGCGAAAGAGTAACAGAAACACAATGGCACAACCTTATAGCCTGGGGTAAGGTTGCAGACATTGCAGAAAAGTTTTTATTCAAAGGAACTGAAGTTGCTATTGAAGGAAAACTAATAAACAGAAATTACATGGATAAAGAAGGCAATAAAAAGTACATAACAGAAATACAGGTTACGGAGTTGTTGTTGCTTGGTAGAGCAACAAGTGCAATGGTTGCATAACGCTATTCTTTCCAACACTATAACCACAGGCATTGCCTGTGGTTATACAAAGTTGAACCCCTTGGGGATTCGATAAAAGTTATAACAATATATTTTCATAGTGAATCCCGCAGGGATTCAACCACCAATAACCATGGGTGCAGCCCATGGACTAAGAATATGGGCATAGCCTATGCATAACATATGAGCAGCTACCGCCAAATATATTATCAGATAATCTTCGGCACTAAATACCGAAACCCAACAATTGATAGACAGTACGACAAAGAGTTGTATGCGTATATATATGGCATCATCACAAAACAAAAGTGCAGGCTATATCGCATAAATGGAATCGAAGACCATATCCATATATTTTGCGATTTGCATTCTTCACTAAGCCTTGCGCAATTTGTGCAAGATATAAAAGTGGCGAGTAATCTGTGGATGAAAGCCTCGGGCAAATTCCCACTTTTTACAGGTTGGCAAGTGGGCTATGGCGCTTTTACTTACAGCATTCGAGAAAAAGATACGATTATCAATTATGTAAAAAAGCAAAAGGAACACCATGGTTCAGAAAATTATTGTGATGAGTATAAAAGATTGCTAAATGAAAATGGAATTGAATTTGACGAAAAATATTTAATGTAAAGTATTTGAAAATGCTGTGGGGCTGTAAACAGTTGAACAATATTCAATAAAAGTCCACTGCCCGCGGCTCGCTTTTTTGTGGGCCTAAAAGGCAGCCCACAAAAAGAGCTTTGGCTAAGTAGCGCAGCCCTTCATCCGTATATCATTTTTTAACTTTTCTATAAGAGAAGTGTTTCTCCGAACGTTATTATATTTTGGCGTATCTA
Organism: Ferruginibacter sp.; assembly: GCA_043736415.1. Taxonomy (GTDB): domain Bacteria; phylum Bacteroidota; class Bacteroidia; order Chitinophagales; family Chitinophagaceae; genus Ferruginibacter. The sequence goes on from JAYTCO010000071.1 coordinate 9,767, forward strand.
CAAAATTAAAGGTGATAACTCATATGAATCCCGAAGGGGTTCAACCATTAATAACCTCGGGTGCAACCCGTGGAAAACAGCCGAGTAAAAAAAATGCAGCGAATAGCACGATACAAATGCCGAACAAAGCAAAAATGATCATGCTTCTAAAAATTGGAATCGGTAATTTTATACCTTGTAAGAAGCAAAATTTCTTAAAATAAAATGATGACCACAACTACAATTGAGCGCAACGAAATATTTGAACTTGCTTACAGATTTGTAACTGAAACGGCAGAAAATATTTTTCTTACAGGAAAGGCGGGAACAGGAAAAACAACTTTTTTAAAATACTTAAAGGAGCACTGCACCAAAAATACAATCGTAGCAGCGCCTACGGGAGTAGCGGCTATAAATGCCGGCGGTGTAACGCTTCACAGTTTATTTCAATTACCGTTTCACCCATTTATACCGAGCAGTGGCGGCAAAGATGATTTGCTCGGGAAAATGAAATACAACAAACAGCGCCTGCAATTATTGCGCAAAATGGAGTTGCTGATAATTGATGAAATAAGCATGGTTCGTTGTGATACGATGGATGCGATAGATACGCTGCTGCGGAGCGTTCGCAGAAATTATCATGTGCCTTTCGGTGGTGTACAATTGCTTTGTATTGGAGATTTGCACCAGTTACCACCAGTAGCGCAAAACCATGAGTGGAATATTTTGCAGGAATATTATGCATCGCCTTTTTTCTTTGATAGTCTTGCCGTAAAAGAACAACAACCCATACTTGTTGAGTTGAATAAAATTTACAGACAAAAGGAACAATCGTTTGTAAAGCTGCTAAATAGTGTAAGGACAAATAATATGAGTGAAGATGATTTTGAAATGCTGTACGAGCGTTTTGTTCCTGGTTTTAAACCTGGCTACGATGAAAAATTTATTACACTCACATCTCACAACAAACAGGCAGAACTTATAAACAACAGCGAAATACAAAAGTTGCTTTCGCCGCCTTATGTTTACAAAGCAGAGATAGAAAATGAGTTTCCTGAAAATATTTATCCGGCAGATGCGGCACTCATGTTGAAGCATGGCGCACAGGTAATGTTTATAAAAAATGATGTTGTAGAAAAGAAATATTTTAATGGAAAGATTGGTGTGGTTTGTAAAATAGATGAAGAAAAAATAATAGTGGATTGTGATGGAATTGAAATAGAAGTGTACAGAGAAACATGGGATAACAGCCGCTACACGCTAAACCGAACCGATGGAAAATTGCAACAGGAAGTGATTGGTACTTTTACACAATACCCGCTGCGCCTCGCCTGGGCCATAACAATACACAAAAGCCAGGGGCTTACTTTTGATAAAGTTATGATTGATGCGGGTGCAGCTTTTAGTAGTGGCCAAGTATATGTTGCGCTAAGTCGTTGCACAAGTTTGGGTGGAATTGTCTTGCTTTCAAAAATTCCTTCATCAGCAATTTACAGTAACGAAAATGTTTTAAAAGGGCAAAGTTCCCTCACACATAAAGGCTCGCTTGCTGAAAGATTTGAAGGTGCAAGACAAATGTATACCCAACAATTATTAGAAGATGTTTTTTCCTTTACAGAAATAGAAAGCGAAATAAATACTTTGCATTTTCATATAAATGCACAAAAGGAAAAACTAAACAATGATGCACTTGAATGGATCAATAAAACAAAGGAAACATTTAGGGTGGAGAAAATGAATGGGTTAAAATTTATCAGACAAATAAATATATTGCTGAAAAATGAACCAATTGTAGAAAAAAATGAAAGTTTGCAAAGCCGCATTGCTGCTGCAGCAAATCACTTTATTACAAAGTTTATTGAGTTGCTGGAAAATATTAAAACAAACCAGCTTATAACAGAACACAAAGAAACTGCGGACCTTATCAATGAGTATTTAAATTTAGGTGCGGTAGCAATTTCTACCAACATCTATTATCTGGAATATTGCAAAAAAGATTTTGCACTTACAACCTTTTTAAAACATCGCATTGATTTTGCGCAGCCAAAATTTTCATTAAGTTGTTATGCGGGTAATAAAAAAAGCAGTAAAACTGATTCGCCAAACCCGGAGTTATATGATACATTAAAAAGATGGAGAGATATTATTTGTGCAGATGAAGGCACACCGATTTTTATGGTGGCAACTCATATTATGCTAAAAGATATTGCTACATTTTTACCAAGATCGGGGCGAGATTTATTGCTGATAAATGGGTTTGGTAAAGTTAAGGTTGATAAATATGGTGGTGATATTTTGCAAACCGTTAATGACTACTGCGAACTGCACAACATAGAAACCAGCTTAATAACAAAAACGCCTGCACCAAAAAAGGAACGAAAAACAAAAGCCGCATCAGAAAAAATTGATACCAAGCAAAGCACTTACGCTTTATTTAAAGAAGGAAAAACAATTGCAGAAATAGCTGTATTACGAAACTTTGCTGTACAAACAATTGAAGGCCATTTAGCGGCTTTTATTGAAAACGGATTGATAAAGATTTATTCGTTCATTTCAAATGAAAAATACGAAACTATAGCAAAGGTTATGAAAGATAGAGGTGAAAAAACTTTGACCGATTTAAAACCCATGTTACCTAACGCAAGTTTTGGCGAAATGAAAATGGTAGAGGCGGCGTTAAAAGCAAAGGCAATTATAGAAAAATAAAACAAAGAAATCAGAGTCTAAAAGTCCCTCCCTCGGAGAGATTTAGGGAGGCCGGTCCTACCTCCCAAAATCATCCTGCACCCGTACAATATCATTCTCATCACTAGGGTTTTTGGCATCTGTATGGCGCCAAATTTCTGCAATAATTCCCCAGTTTTCTGTGCCGATAAGTCGGTGCCTTTCACCCTTCTTAAGTTCAATAATATCACCCTTCGATAAATTAATTATTTCATTTTCTTCATCATTATCACTTACCATTACGGCAGCTTCCCCAGCAATTAATTTCCAGATCTCTGCCCGGCGATGGTGATATTGCCAGCTTAATCTTTTACCCGGTGCTACAACCAATATTTTGGGGCTTAGTTTACCTGAAATATTAAGTTCATCACTGGTAAGATGAGGAAAGAAAGTTGCAATAAAATGATTGGCTTCCTTTTCATCAATTACAAAAAAACCACCCCAAGGTCTGTTATCAACTAACGAAGCTATTGCTAACTTTTTTTCTGCTAAAAAATCAGTCACACAATCAAAAACCGTTTTTGTACTATCGTTGATACTTAGGTTCATCAAAAATTAATTTTTGTAAAAGTAAAGCAAGGTTTTGAAACATAGATCAGTTTTTGTAATTGTTTGCTTCGGGAAGTTTAACAAGTGCCATAAAAAGAAATAATTGGGTGTTTCATACAGAGTGGTTTTGCAAAAATCCACTTATGAATATGTTATGCAATGGTTATTGATACGTTAATTATTAAAATAACTAAGAAAGCAAGGGAAGTGGCATTGATTTCTAAATATGCAAATGATATTCCCGATA
>JAYTCO010000072.1:0-2337 GCA_043736415.1 Ferruginibacter sp.
TAGTAATTTGCATTTGTTATCTTTTAAAAATAATCCATTAAAAAAATACTCTAAAAAGTCCCTCCCTCGGAGGGATTTAGGGAGGCTAAAATTCATGTATGCAATTGTAGATATTGAAACCACCGGCGGCAGTGCATCAAACAGTGCCATTACTGAAATTGCCATTCATGTCCATGATGGTACAAAAACAATACAGCATTTTACTACGCTTATAAATCCTGAAAGAAGAGTGCCCGATTTTATAACAGCACTTACAGGAATAAGCAATGCGATGGTAGCCATAGCGCCAACTTTTGATGAGGTGGCTGATAAAATTTATGAACTGTTATCTGACAATATTTTTATTGCCCACAATGTAAATTTCGATCACTCCTTTATATACCATCATTTAAAAAAAGCAGGTTACGAATTAAATGTAAAGAAACTTTGTACAGTGCGGCTTGCTCGTAAAGCATTGCCAGGCTTACCTTCGTACAGTTTGGGTAAACTTTGCAGAAGCGTAAATATTTTAATAGATGACCGCCACAGAGCGGACGGCGATGCAAAAGCCACCGTAAAATTGTTTGAAAAAATATTGGCAGAAGGTGGGATGGAGCACATTGATAAAATGCTCAAGCGTTCCTCATCTGAGCAATGGCTGCCGGTGCATTTAGAAAAGAAAAAAATAGAAAATCTACCACCGGTTGCAGGCGTATATTATTTTCACAACCACAAAGGAAAAATTATTTATGTAGGGAAAGCTATTAATATTAAAAAAAGAGTGGTTAGCCATTTTACACACAATGATGCAGGCCACAGAAGGCAAAGTTTCTTGCGATTGGTTGCAGATATTAGTTTTAAAATATGTGCCAACGAACTGCATGCGCTTATTTTAGAAAGTACAGAAATAAGGAAACTTTGGCCGCAATATAATTATGCGCAAAAGCAGCCCGTTCAAAAATATGCGCTGTATTCTTTTGAAGACAAACGTGGTTATCTGCGTTTGGCTATTGATAAAAAACGTAAGAATTTACCATCTTTATACTGTTTTAATTTATTGCAGGAAGGGCAGACTTTGTTGCGAAAAATGATGGAAGAATTTGAACTCCATACAAAACTGTGTTATGTAGACAAAACGCCTTTTTCAGAAAGTGATATGGAATTTACTGAAGCGCCCCTTTATTATAACGGCAAAGTAAAAAATGCCATTACAAGTCTGCATGCGCAACTACCCACATTTGCCTTGGTTGATGATGGCATTGAGGCGGATAAAAATCTGTGTTTTTTAATAGAGAAAGGAAATTTTTGGGGAATGGGCTATATATCTTCACAATTACAACCCAAATCTGTAAATGATTTAAAAGATTCACTAGATCCTTACACCGACAATGATTTTATAAGAAACAGCATTTATAATTACGCAGAGCGTAATCCTGACAAGAAAATTTTATTAAATTAATATGCTGTTTTGCTGGCATTTAATTATATAACTCTTTATGCAAACTTTTACATCCTAAAATTTAATTTTAAATTTCTACACCTATTTTCGCCAAAATAATTTCCATCAATTTTATTGTACAGCCCGTAATTTTTAATTCGTAATTCGTAATCTTTTATGTATAGCAATATCATCGCACAAAAACTTTCTATAAAACCATCTCAGGTAGAAACGGTATTACAGTTATTAAGTGAAGGCAGTACCATTCCGTTTATTGCCCGATACAGAAAAGATAGCACCGGCGCATTAGATGAAGTGCAGATACAGCAAATACAGGATGAAAATAAAGCAATGATTGAGTTTGCGGAGCGTAAATTATTTATTGAAAAAACAATTACCGAACAGGGTAAAATGACAGAAGAATTGCAGGCAAAAATTGATGCAGCTGTTACGATCAGCAACCTTGAAGATATTTATTTGCCTTACAAACAAAAACGCAAAACCAAAGCAGTTGTTGCAAGAGAAAATGGGTTGCAACCTTTAGCGGAATTGCTTTTATTACAAAAAGATATTGATGTAGAAAAAGAAGCTGCCTCATTCATAAATGAAAAAGTATTGACTTCTGAAGCTGCATTACAGGGGGCAAGAGATATTATTGCGGAAACTGTAAATGAAGATATTGCTGTAAGAGGAAAGCTGCGCAAGTTTTTTGAAAGAGCTGGGTTAATGAAAAGCACGGTGAACACAGACAAAGAAAATGAAGCTATAAAGTACAAAGATTATTATGCATTTTCTGAAAAAATCTCCACGATTCCATCACATAGAACACTGGCAATTTTGCGTGGTTTTTTAGAAGGGTTTTTAAAAATTTCTATTGAGCCACAGGAAGAAATTGCGCTGGAAATTATAGAAGATATTTA
>JAYTCO010000073.1:0-5530 GCA_043736415.1 Ferruginibacter sp.
CAATAAAATGGCAATACAGCATGGCAAGTAATTACTTGGAAAACAATTTTATTACAGATCCTTTGATGGGATTAAATTTCGAAATTAATTTTCAAAAAAGTCAAAATGAGGTGCTAAGCCGTGAAGGAACATTTTTATTTTCTTTAAAGAATATTAATCCGGGTGAAAAATTAAATTCCAGAATTACGATATGGCTGAGAATATGCTCTCTAATTCCGCTGCTACTTTTCTTACATTTTACCTCCCTAAAACTTTATAAAAAACGGGGCTTTATTTATGCTGCTAGCTTTTTATCTGTATCCCTTTTAATTTTACGGTTACTGAGTTATTACTTTTTTAATATTCTACAACTCCGCAGCTTTGAATTGTTTGATCCCAGTATTTATGGCTCGGGGCTTATTCTTAGGTCATTGGGAGATTTATTGATAAATTCCTTGCTTTTTTTCTGGATTATCAGTTTTATTAAAAGCAATATTAAGCATGCATCTTTTTACAACAAAGATTTAAGCCGGTTTAAAAAATGGATAGTTTTAAATATTGCTGTATTTGCAGTATTATTTATAACCTACGCTACTACTGAAATAATAAAATCAATGGTGGCCGATTCACAAATTTCTTTTGATGTACTTAACTTTTTTACACTCAATATTTACAGCATAATTGGTTTTGTAGTACTCTGTTGCATTGCTATAAGCTATTATTATTTTTGCAGAACAGTTTTCTTTCTTTTACAAACTTTATTTCCGGCTTTTGCCATTCCATTTTTTTTGTTAATTAGTGTATTGGGTTTATTTTTACTTTCATTTAAAATAGGAAATATAAACGGAGGTTTTGAACTCTATGAGCTTTTATGGCTATTGGTGTTTTTCTTTTTAATTAAAAACGAACTTTCAGGAATCTTTACCCGAAGCATAATTATTTCTAGATTAATTTTCTGGCTTTTCTTTTTTTCCGCATCCATTTCTATGATCATCATTTCTGAAAACAGCAGAAAAGAAATAAAGAACAGGCAGCATTATGCTGAACTGATTGCAGTGAAAACCAACCCTATAAACAACATTTTATTAAATACAACTTTAACTGATTTTAATCCCACTTTACTTGCTACAAAATTTAATTTATTTTATAAAGCAAAGACTGCCACGCTGCTTAGAGACAGCTTAATTAATAATAATTTCAGCAGTTATTCTGATAAGTATGAAACCAAAATTTTGGTTTACGATAGTCTTGAAAATCCACTTTACAATCAGGATCCAGTTTCCTATAATTCAATTACAGGTATATTATCAACTCAGGCAAAACCAACAGCAGTAAATGGATTAAAGTATTATTATTCCAATTACGATGAAATAAATTATGTTTCAAGAATTGTTGTAAGAGATTTTAATAAGGCATTACTTGGTTATGTATTTGTTGTAATCAAATCACGAAATTCAGCAGCACAAAACCTTTCGCCTGAACTTTTTAACAGAAATATAAATAATTCAATAGAAAATTCAAATGATTATTCATTTGCCGTATACGAAAAAGGAAAACTTACAAGCAGCCATAATGATTATGCTTTTTCATCCCGTTACCAGGAAAAATATTTTGCTGGAAGATCTTTTTTAATGGACACAAAAAATAATTACAACGAACTTTGGTACAATGCCGGGTCAGAAAAATATGTTGCTCTTGTAAAAGAAAACAGAATTCTTATAGAATTAATTACATTGTTTTCATATCTTTTTTGTTCTTTTTTAATTTTGAGTTCTTTGTTATGGTTAGTAGCAACCCTTATAAAATCAAAGCTTAAAATAAGGACCTTAAAAAGAAATTTTCAATTAACCATTAAGCAACAGGTACATGGCACCATTATATTTTTTAGTATTTTTTCCTTTCTGATAATAGGAATTGCAACCATTTTATTTTTTATAAACAGGTACGAACGTAATAACAAAGAAACGCTTAGCAGAACTATAAAAAATGTTGAAGAAGAAGTTACAGCAAGTATAACGAACGAAAAAATACAGGAAAATATTTTTGGTTACGATATTTTTAACTCTGCGTCTCCCCGTGAAAATTTCGTCAACAATCTTGCAAAAATTTATGGGCTTGATATAAATCTTTATAGCCTTTCAGGCGATTTACAAAACTCTTCCTTGCCTCTACCCTATTTAAAAGGGATTATTAGTACAAAGATGAATCCCATTGCATACTATCATTTAAATAACGGCAAAGAAATTCAATATTTTCAAAAAGAAAAAATTGGTACGTTGGATTTTATGAGTGGTTATATTCCTGTGACAGACAGCACCGGTAGAGATATTGCTTACCTAAATGTTCCAAATTATATTTCTCAAACAAAAATTAAAGAAGAGATATCTAATTTTTTAATTACGATTATTAATCTTAATGCTTTTATTTTTTTAATTGCAGGAATAGTTGCGCTCATTATTACCAACAGAATAACAAATTCATTTTCGTTTATAAGCGAAAAAATGAAAAAAATTAATCTTGGTAAAACAAATGAGCGCATGGTATGGAATAGAAATGATGAAATAGGTGCACTGGTAAAGGAATACAATAAAATGCTTTTAAAATTGGATGAAAGTGCCGCTGCACTTGCAAAAAGTGAAAGAGAAAGTGCCTGGCAGGAAATGGCAAAACAGGTTGCGCATGAAATAAAAAATCCACTCACGCCTATGAAACTGAGTATGCAATTTCTGCAAAAATCTATTGAAAATGGTGCACCAAATATTAAAGAACTTGGCGCCAGAGTTTCTGCAACACTGGTTGAACAAATTGATCATTTAAGCCGGATAGCCGGGGAATTCACCCGTTTTGCAACTATAGAAAAAGCTTCACCCGAAATTTTTAATATTAATGATTCACTGCTCTCTCTAAAGCAATTATACAGCAATGATGGGAATAATAATTTTACCTGGAATTTTATTGATGAACCAGTTTTGATTAAAGCTGATAAAACCCATGTAAACAGGATATTGACCAATTTAATTTTAAACGGAATTCAGGCAGTAAACGAACCTATAAAACCGCATATTATTATTAACGAAACACTCATCAATAATAATGTACAAATTAAAATTACCGACAACGGTACCGGCATAAGTGATGAAATAAAACCAAAATTATTTATGCCAAATTTTACTACTAAATCTTCAGGAACAGGTTTGGGATTGGCTATGTGTAAAAGAATGGCAGAACAGGCCGGGGGAGATCTGCAATACGAAACATCAACCAATGGCACTTCTTTCTTTTTAACTTTACCTTTAGCTCAATAAAAAATATTACAGAATTCCCTTTATTCTTTTTCTGTTCTCTACAAAATCATTAAAATTTTGTAAAGAAAAACTGCTTAAGTTTTTTTCTTTTGGCAGCAACGCTTTTTGCGCTGAGAATACCCCATACTTTATATCATCAATTCCGTTTAAACTGTGCGCATCAGGATTTACAGAGATCAGTACGTTTTTATCCAATGCATATTTTATTTCTCTCCAGTCAATATCCAGTCTGTTTGGGTTTGCATTCAATTCTATAACTACATTGTTGGCTGCGCAGGCATCAATTATCTTTTTAAAGTTTAAAGGATAACTTGGTCTACTCAACAATAATCTCCCTGTTAAATGCCCCAAAATAGTTGTGTAAGGGTTTTCAATTGCAATTAGCAGTCTATTCATTGCCTTTTCTTCCGTCATTTTTAAATTACTGTGCACAGATGCTATTACCAAATCAAAAGTGCTTAAAATACTGTTTGTATAATCGAGGCTTCCGTCATTTAAAATATCACTCTCTATACTTTTAAATATTTTAAAAGGTGCTAGCCTTGTATTAATTTCATCAATTTCTATTTGCTGCGTTTTAATCTGCGATTCGTTTAAGCCCTGTGCATAAAATGCACTTTTACTATGATCGCTAATGGCCATGTATTCCAAACCTTTTTCAATGCATGCATTCGCCATTTCTTCAATAGTATTATTGCCATCGCTCCACTTGCTGTGGCAATGTATCAGCCCTTTAACATCATTTTCTTGCAGGTGCTCATGTAAATAATCTTTTTGGGTTAATATAGCTGCATCTTCTCTTACAAAAGCGGGCATGTAAGGCAAATCTCTTAGCTGAAAATAATGCTCTTCGCTGTTTGCCGTTTCTACATCGCTGTTTAAGGCTTCGTAAAAAGAAACAGATGAAGAAGTTTCAATTAGTTTTTCAATAACATTCTCCTTAACAGCATAAATTTTTATGTTTATTCCGGTTCCGGTTTTGTACAAAAATTCGTTTTTGTCTTTAGTTAATAACTGAAATTCTTCTATTTTTAAAATGGTATTTTCTACAATATTTACATCTTCATTTATGATAAATTCCAGTTGAGAAATTATCTCCATTTGCCTTGCATAATCTCCGGTAATAAAAACGTCTTTTTTAATGAATAAATTCCGGAATAATTGTTTGAATTGTTCTGCAATATTTATTGTTTGTGAATAGAGGTAACTGCCTTTGTTTTTTAAATAAAATTCTATATAATCTGAAACTGCTGTCTGGGTTTTTTCTCCAAATCCTTTGTAAAGTTTAAGTCTGTTTTCTTTACATGCATACAATAATTCACCAACACTTTCAAGCTCCATCTCCTTCCAGATTGTGTTAATTTTTTTAGGTCCCAGTCCTTTAATTTTTATCATCTCTAAAACACCCGGAGGTGTTGAAAAGATTATTTCTTCGAGTTGAATTAATGTGCCTGTTTTAAGTAATTCTTCTATTTTTTTTGCAGAAGATGATCCGATTCCTTTTAAATATTGAATTTCATTTACTTCAATTTCAGATAATTGAACGGGTAATTTTTCGATTGCAAATGCAGTTGAAGAATATGATTTTGCTTTAAAACTGTTCTCTCCATTTATCTCAATAAGTTTCGATAGTAAAGAAAATGAATTTGCTATATCTGAGTTACTCATACAGAAAAAATACTTTTTTAAAAATGTAAAGTTTAAAATTTATTGCTTGATATTTCTATTTATTTTCTGTAAAAAATTACAATGAAAATTAGCATAAAGTAAATGAAAACGACTCTTTAAAAAATTATAATTAAATAAATAAATTTTAAAAAGAATTAAATTATTTATTTAATATTTATCTTATAAAAACAACGCAGTATTGACTTACAGGGCATAAAAAAGGTTCCGATGAAAATCGGAACCCATGAAATGTAGGATTTTTAAAGCAGGTTTTTTTACTTTTTGGTCATCGCCTTTTTAGGGGCTGCTTTTTTTACAGGTGCTGCTTTTTTTGCAGGTGCTGCTTTTTTAGCTGGAGCCGCTTTCTTAGCAGGAGCTGCTTTTTTAACCGGTGCTGCTTTCTTTGCAGGAGCTGCTTTTTTTACAGGTGCTGCCTTCTTTGCAGGTATTGTTTTCTTTGGTGCTGCTTTTTTAGGAGCTGCTTTTTTTGCTGTTGCCATTTTTTTGAATTTAATTATGGTTAGTAAATAATACTTAAAAATAAATACTATTTTGATACTACCAAAAAAAAATAAAAA
>JAYTCO010000074.1:0-13234 GCA_043736415.1 Ferruginibacter sp.
CAACACAAATGTATTTTGTAAGAAGATTGCTTGGATTGAAATAATGTACCCTTTGTTGTAGCACAATGCATCAACATCACAACTAAAAACTTTAAAAAAAATTAAATATGCCACGTTCAGTAAATTCTGTAGCCAGTAGGGCCCGCAGAAAAAGAATTTTAAAAGCCGCAAAAGGTTATTACGGCAAGCGTAAAAATGTATATACCGTTGCCAAAAACGTAATGGAAAAAGGTCTTACATATAGCTATGTAGGCCGTAAATTAAAGAAGCGTGAATTCCGTACTTTATGGATTGCCCGTATTAACGCAGCAGTACGTGAAGAAGGTATGATTTACAGTGAATTTATTCATAAAATTGCGGAAAAGGGAATTGACCTTAACCGCAAAATGCTTGCAGATCTAGCAATGAATGAGCCCGCAGCTTTTAAAGCATTAGTTGCATCTGTAAAATAAGTTTTGAATTTTTAAATGTGTGTAAAAAAACCGTTCTGTAATAAGAACGGTTTTTTTGTTATTAGTCTTAAATTTAATAATGGAAATTTCAGGATCAGCTTTGGCTGTAATCATAATAATGTTTGTATTTGCAGTTATACTTGCTGTACTGCTTATAAAAGTTATTATTTACTACAACAAGAAATAAAATTGCAATGCATATTATTTACAATGCTAATCTTAATAAAACCACCACTATTAAATATATTTGCGGATCAAAAAAACATCTTTAACTACAGTACTATTTTAAGCCAATGAATAATTCTTACGACAGTTTAGTGCAGCAAACTTTTAATTTTCCACAGGAAGGTTTTAAACTGCACGAAAACTATTTGCAATACAATGATGTAGATATAAAAGCGCTGATTGATAAATATGGTACACCACTTAAATTGTCTTATCTGCCAAAAATAGGTATGCAGATAAACAAGGCAAAAACGATGTTTGCCAATGCTTTTAAAAAGCATAAATACGAAGGCCAGTATAATTATTGTTATTGTACTAAAAGTTCTCATTTTAGTTTTATTGTAGAAGAAACTTTAAAGCACAATATTCATTTAGAAACTTCTTATGCTTATGATATTGATATTATAAATGCATTGTACAAAAAAAGAAAAATAACTAAGGATATAAATATTATCTGCAATGGTTTTAAACAAAAAAATTATACTTCCCGTATTGCAAAACTGATAAACGATGGGTTTAAAAATGTAATTCCTATATTGGATAATAAGGAAGAATTGAGCATGTACAAACGCAATATTCGTACAGGTAAACCATTTCAACTTGGAATTAGAATAGCAGCAGAGGAAGAACCAAGTTTTCCGTTTTATACTTCCCGTTTGGGTATGAAGGCAAAAGATGTATTGGGTTTTTATGTAGATGAAATTGAAGGTTATGAAGATAAATTTCAATTAAAAATGCTGCATATCTTTTTAAATAAGGGTATTAAAGATGATATTTATTACTGGAGCGAATTACAAAAAAGTATTACACTTTATTGCCAGCTAAAAAAGATTTGTCCTGAGCTTGACAGCATCAATATTGGTGGCGGTTTTCCGATAAAACATTCACTCGGATTTAATTACGATTACCAGTTTATGATAAATGAAATTGTAGGAAATATTAAAACCGCCTGCAAAAAAGCTAAAGTGCAAATGCCTAACATTTATACTGAGTTTGGCAGTTTTACTGTGGGAGAAAGCATGGCACATATCTATAGTGTTATCGGCGAAAAAGTTCAGAATGACAGGGAAACATGGTACATGATTGATTCCTCTTTTATTACAACCTTGCCCGATACATGGGGCATTGGAGAAAAGTTTTTAATGCTGCCTATTAATAAATGGGAGAATGAATACCAACGTGTAGTATTGGGTGGTATAACCTGTGATGGGCATGATTACTACGATAGCGAGGAACACATCAATGAAGTTTTTTTACCGAAAGTAAAAACGACTAGTGAAGATGATATTGAAAGTAACAAAGAACCTTTGTATGTTGGCTTTTTTCATACCGGTGCCTATCAGGATCAGATAAGTGGGTACGGTGGTATAAAACATTGTCTCATTCCATCGCCAAAACATATTATTATTGAAAGAGATAAGAGCGGTAAACTTATAGAATGGGTTTACGCAAAAGAACAAACATCGCAAAGCATGTTAAAGATATTGGGGTACAATTAATAGTCAGTAAATTTTAATGTATCCTAATTTGAGATTGTAAAAAAAGCATTATGAAAATAATTTTTTGTTTTTTAGGTTTAGGATTTTCAATAATTTCTTTTGCACAATCAAAATTATATGATAATAAGCCATCCGTTTATTTAGATTCAACGAAAATAGAATTTGAATATTTTTTATTTGATCAAAATAAAATAGAAAAGTTTGAAGTAGTTAAAAATAATTTTGCAAGTCTGACAAATACTTCAGGTAGCATTTACATTACCTCAAAACAACCTAAAAATTTTAATTTTCTTTCTTATGTAGAAATAAAACGAAAATACTTTTCTGATAAAACAAAACCCGTTTTACTTTTATTAAACGGAAATTTTATAAAAAGCGCTTCTAAAATAAATATTGATTCATCTTACATTAGCAAAGTAGAAGTTGAGACAGGTGCTGATTATGAGGAGTTAAAAAACCTGTATCCTTCCTTGGCGATTGTAAATATTAGGCTGAAAAATATAAATTATATTAATGACGAGAGGCAAATTTCACTTCAGGGAATGCCCCCTAAAAATCTGCCGGAATAACCAATTACATTTTGCTGTTAAGACAAGGCTTCACAAAAAATATTATTTAACCTAACTAAAAACTCTTAACATACTGCCTGTAAGGGTTGTATTATATTGCTTTAAGTTAGTTGCAGCAGGTCCATTGTTTACAACTCCAGTATTGCTGAAACTGGAGCCGTGATTGTTACAAAAAAATCGATTATTGCTTCCATCGTAAACAACTGCTGTTCCTTGGTGTGTGCAAGCCATCGATACAGCTATATAGCTACCGGTGGTAGTACGTGCTATAATAACACCGTTTTTATAAACAAAGCCACCATTCATTCCAAGGTTCGCATTTTCAGTTTGGTTAAGGTCTAAAACAAAATCTAAATTTGATGATGGTGGGGGCGGTGGTGGTGGTGGTGTGGTGTTACCATTATTTGATACACCTGGTTTGCTACATCCCCCAAAACAAGTAGCCAATAATAATGTAGCTGTACTTAAACCTAAAGCATTTATGAATTCTTTACGTTCCATAGAAATAATTTTTAATCAATTTACTATAAAGAATTATTTTGGAGAAATAAATGTATTACCATATCGGAAGAAATTTAAGTAGGAAATTATTGAGCCTTTTAAAAGTACCAATAGTTATAATTTTAATATTAATAGGAGATGAAAAGTATATTCTATAAAATACTTTTTTTAATATTTTACCCTTTTGATATTGAGGGGGAAATCCCGGCATTTTAGTGTTGAGGATAAGTTTAACATGTAAAAAACAAATCAATAAATAAAATCTTAATAATTGTTATAAAAAAAACTCCTCAATTTTACTCGAGGAGTTCTTACTTTCAACAACCTTCAACCAATCAAAAACTATCTTCTATAAAATATTAATATCTTTTGGAGATGCATTATAGCTTTCTTTTTTAGGAAGTTCTATTTTGAGAATTCCATCTTCATACCGTGCAGCTATATTTTCAGTATCAATCTTTTCATTTAAAGTAAAACTTCTTTTAAATGATTTAAGTGCAAATTCTGTACGTATAAATTTTTCGCTTTCTAAAATATTCTGTTCTTTTTTCTCTGTACTTACTGTTAGCACATTGTTGTCCAACTTAATACTAAAATCGGCTTTAATGTATCCCGGAACGGAAAGTTCTACAGAATAAACAGCTGCTTTGTCAATAATATTTACGGGAGGATAATGCAAAACATCTTCTCTAACAGCCTTGCTTACTGCTGAAGGAAATTCATTAAAAATTTCTTTCATAAATCCATCAATCGTCTTGTAATTGTTGTTCATTTTTACGTATGACATTTCTTTTGTTTTTTAGTTTTTATAATTATAATTCGAATTCTATGATTCAAAATGTATTCCAATCATTTTATAGTGACTAAATGGCATATTTAATAAGTAAATTAAGACACTGTGTCTGTTTAAATATTTTTAACTGAAATATTTTCATAGTTAGTTGTGATTTTTAGCATGTAATTTTGCATTCTAAATATTAAAAAATATGTATCCAGAAGAGATTGTAATACCAATGAAAGAGGAGCTTACAGAAAATGGTTTTTCTGAAATGCTTACTGCAGAAGACGTAAAAAGTACATTATCAGAAAAAGGCACTTCGCTTGTTGTAATAAATTCTGTATGCGGTTGCAGTGCAGGTACAGCAAGACCAGGAGTTTTAATGGCGGTAAATACTGCTACAAAAAAACCTGATAACATTAAAACAAGTTTTGCTGGTTTTGATGTGGAGGCAGTAAACGAAATTCGCAAGCACTTAATGCCTTATCCTCCAAGTTCTCCGGCAATTGCATTGTTTAAAGACGGAGAATTGGTGCACATGATAGAGCGCCATATGATTGAAGGAAGAAGTGCTCAAATGATTGCTGATAATCTGAAAGCTGCATTTGATACCCACTGTAATTAATTTTTTTAGTTTTATTAGAGTCATCGTTTGTTGGTGCTTTGTTGTTGTATAACCGTATAATAACAGATTTAACCAATGCACGATGACTTTTATTATATTGCAACACTTCACAAAAATGTAGGCGCATGTATCCAAATTTATATTACGTTTTTAAAGATTGGTTTGGTGTTGAATGGAACAGTTTAAAAATATTGAACACTTTCGGATTAATGGTGGCTCTGGCTTTTGTGGCTGCAGCAATTGTACTTAGTTCTGAGCTAAAGCGCAAGGAAAAACTCGGTCTTTTACATCCGTCAGAAGAAACAATTGTAGTTGGAAAACCTGCATCAATATTTGACCTCGTATTTAATGGGATTGTGGGTTTTATTTTTGGAGCAAAACTGGTCGGGCTCCTATTTAATAGACCACCTGAAATTAATACCCAGGAATATATATTCTCTTTAAACGGAAATATATTTGGCGGTATTTTAATGGCAATCGTTTTAGTTGCAATAAAATGGTATGATAAGAATAAGCAAAAACTTAAAACGCCCGAACGGAGAACTGTAAGAATATGGCCGCACGACAGGGTAGGAGACATTATTATCATCTCGCTGATATTTGGAATATTGGGTGCAAAACTTTTTGATAATTTTGAGCATTGGGATGATTTTATGAAAGATCCGATTGGAAAATTGTTTTCAGTTAGCGGTCTTACTTTTTACGGGGGTCTTATTTTAGCAGCAATTGCAGTATGTTGGTTTGCTTACAAAAAAGGAATAAAAATTAGTCACCTTGTAGATGCAGCAGCTCCTTGTTTAATGATTGCTTACGCAGTTGGTAGAATTGGTTGCCAGGTTGCCGGAGATGGCGATTGGGGAATTCCCAACAGTGCATACTCAAGCGACGCATACGGAAACTTATCTTTAGCCGCACCGGGAGATTTTGAAAAAACGATTCAAAAAAATTCAACTTATTACCTTGAAGGAAAAGTAATGGACAGTACAGGTAAAAGTGTTTTTGTAACTGACAGGATATATTCTTCCCTTTCCGAAGTGCCGCACAAATCAGTTAGAGGAGTTTCATTTTTACCAAAATGGTTTTTTGCCTACAGTTTCCCTCAAAACGTAAACAACGATGGAATTCCTATACCGGGCGTTAAGGAAGACCATTACAGTGTTTTGCCTCAACCTGTTTTTCCTACCTCATTATATGAAACAGTTTTATGTACATTTTTATTTTTAGTGTTATGGGCTATTAGAAAAAAGATTACGACACCTCTCATAATGTTTGGAATTTATTTAATACTTAATGGAGTAGAACGATTTGTGATAGAGTTGGTAAGAGTAAATAAAGCTTATAACGTTTCTAATTTTACCTTATCTCAGGCACAAGAAATTGCTTTAATGCTTATTCTCAGTGGAATTGTGCTTATCATTTTTGCAAAAATTAAGTATAGAAAATAATTTCATATAATTTAAATTTTTTGTGACCGGCAGCTTAATAACTGCCGGTCATCATTTTTTATTACCGTTCATTACTTAACATTGTACTGTGCATTACAAAGTACATAGTTTTGTTTAGTATTAATTAAACTAAAGAACTAAATAATAAAAAATGAAACAGCTAATTTTAATTTTAACAGTAACGTTAATCGGCATATTTGCCCAAGCCCAAAAAGCTACAGTAAGTGGGAAAGTAATTGATAAAAATGCAATTGCTTTAAACGCAGTTACAATTTCTTTATTAAACGCCAAGGATTCTTCCTTGATAAAATCAGTTTTAAGCGATGCGGCAGGTAATTTTTTGATAAAAAATACAAATGAGGGCAAATTTTTAATTTCTGCATCTGCTGTAGGTTGTAGTACAGCATATTCTTCATTATTCAGTATGCAGGAAAATAAAATTCCATTTGTAAAACTTACGTTATTGAGGTTAGATAAAACTTTAGATAATGTATCTGTAGTTACTAAAAAAGCTTTTATTGAACGCAAATTAGATAAAACAATAATAAATGTTGAGGCTTCTATTACAAGCGCAGGAAGTACAGCAATGGAAGTTCTGGAAAAATCGCCTGGAGTTTCAGTAGATAAAGATGGTAAAATAAGTTTAAAAGGAAAACAGGGTGTTATTATTTTAATTGACGGGAAACAAACTTATATGGGTTCGCAGGATCTTGCAAATTACCTTCAATCTATGCCCGCAGCCAATTTAGATCAGATAGAACTTATGCCAAACCCCTCAGCTAAATATGATGCATCAGGCAACTCCGGTGTCATCAACATAAAAACCAAAAGAAACAAACAGAAGGGTTTTAATGGCAGCGTAAAAAATACACTTGCTGTTGGTAGGTATTTAAGAAGTTTTAATAACCTGAATCTTAATTACAAAAACGGCAAGTTCAATGTGTTTTCCACTTTTAGTGTGAACCAAAGAAAAAGTTTTCAGGAGCTGGTTATAAATAGAAAATATTCCGGTGCTGCTTCTAACCTGAACGCCATTTTTGATCAGACTGCCACATTTAAAAGAAGCAACAACAACAATAATGCAAAACTAGGCGTAGATTTTTATGCTTCTAAAAAAACAACAATAGGAGTTTTATTTACAGGTTCTACAAGCCCATCTGCACAGGATGGAACCAACATTAGTTATTTAAAAAATGCTGATGCTGTTACAAATTCAATTCTAAGTTCTAATAATACAGATAAAGAGAAATGGAAAAATACCAGTCTTAATTTAAATCTAAGGCACACATTTGACAGTACCGGTAAAGAATTAACTGTAGACTTGGATGCATTACAGTACAAGAGTCTACATGATCAAAATTTCCAATCAGAAAATTATACACCGTCATGGGTTAAACAGTCGTCTGAAAAACTTATTTCAACATTGCCTGCTATTATAAATGTTTACAGTGCAAAAATTGATTATGTCCATCCATTTAAAACCGGTTTAAAAATGGAGTCCGGTATTAAAACAAGCTTTGTAAATACAGATAATGTTGCTGACTATTTTAATATTATTAATGCAGCAACGGTAGTTGATAATGATAAAACAAATCGGTTTAAATATAAAGAAAACATAAATGCAGCTTATTTAAATTTCACCAAAGAATTTAAAAAATGGAGTTTGCAAACAGGTCTACGTTTAGAAAATACAAATTACAAAGGCAACCAGTTTGGTAATCCTGTTAAACCTGATTCAGCATTTAATAAAAGTTACACAGGCCTTTTCCCAACTATGTTTGCAGGTTACAAACTAAATAATAAAAACCAGTTTGGTTTTTCATATGGCAGAAGAATTTCCCGTCCTGATTATGAAAGTCTGAACCCATTTATTTTCTTTATAGATAAATATACTTACGAAGCAGGCAATCCATTTTTAAAACCGATGTATGCAAATGTTTTTGAACTTTCCCACACATACAATAAGTTTTTAACCTCAAATCTTAATTACACGCATAGTAAAGATATGTTCAATGAATATTTTGAGCAATCAGGCTACGCAACAATTGTAAAACAAAATAACTATGGTAGTATTGATGATATTTCATTCTCTTTAAATGCAGAATTGAAACCTACAAAATGGTGGACGATGATGCCCTATGCAGAATTTAATTATAACAAAGTGAATTCACAATTATATGGCTTTGTATTAAACACATCGGGTACAGGTTTTTCGTCAAACTTAAACAACCAGTTCACTTTTAAAAAAGGATGGAGTGCTGAACTATCAGGATTTTACCGTTCAACAATGAAAAGGGGGCAATTTGAAATTGGATCCATGAAACAGATAAGCACAGGTATTTCTAAACAGATATTAAAAAAGAAAGGAAGTTTAAAGTTAAACGTAGCAGATATTTTTAACTCCGGCAAACAAAAAGGTCTTGTAAATATTCAAAATACAGTGGCGGCATTTACACAAGCAAGAGATAGCAGAAATGTTGGAATTACCTTTAATTACAGATTTGGCAAACCTTTAAAAATCCAACAAAGAAAATCCGGCGGTGCTGGTGATGAACAAAGTAGAATAAAGACAAATTAAAATTGCAATGCTATCTTTACAAAAATAAAAATTATTATGCCATCATTTGATATAGCAAGCAAAGTTGATCTTCAAACACTTGACAACGCCATAAATGTTGTAAGCAAAGAAATAAAAAACCGTTTTGATTTTAAAGGTGCGCATGTGGAAATAGAACTCAATAAAAAAGATTTTAAATTAAACCTGGAAGCCGACAGTGAAATGAAACTTGGTCAAATTACCGATGTGCTTATAAGCCGTAGTATTAAGCAGGGGCTTGCTGCTGAAATTTATGATTTCAGCAAAGAACCTTTTCCAAGCGGGAAAATTACAAAGCAGGAAGTATTGGTGCGTAACGGCATAAAGCAGGAAGATGCAAAGAAAATTGTAAAGCTTATTAAAGACAGTGGCTTAAAAGTTCAGGTTGCCATAATGGATGATATAATTAGAGTAACAGGAAAAAAGATAGATGATTTGCAGGATGTAATACAGGCAAGCAAAGAATGGAATATAGGTTTAGCCTTGCAGTTTGTAAATATGAAATAATGTGTCAGGGAACAATGCTAAATAATAATTAATTATTTTAAATCTTGAAATTAAAATGAAGCGTAATCCATTTGACTTAAAACTTATAATACCAAACTTATAATTGCAAAGGAATTACCTTACTTTTGCACATTAAAATAACAACATGGCAAAATCCATGTACCAAAAAATAAAAAAATGAAAAAAGATCTGCATCCAAAAAACTATAGAATGGTAGTTTTTAAAGACATGAGTAACGGTACGACATTTTTAAGCAAATCTACTGCTGTTACAAGCGAAACAGTTGTATTTGAAGAAGATGGTAAGGAGTATCCTGTTATTAAACTTGAGATTTCTAATACATCTCATCCGTTTTATACCGGTAAGAATGTATTGGTAGATACTGCAGGGCGTATTGATAAATTTAATAAGCGTTTCGGTAAAAAAACGGCTCCAACTGCTGCAGCAGCTGCAGAAACGGAAACTGCAGAATAATTTTATTTTCTTTGAACATATTTTCCCTTCGGTATTCTCCGAAGGGATTTTTTATTTTACGAACTTATCAATATATTTTTTTTATGATACTCTTTTTTTGATAAATCGTATTTTTGCAATTAAATTTTTAAAACATGGAAACAATTATAAAAAATCCTATTAATTTAACCGATGCGGCATTAAATGAGGTGAAACGTTTAATGGCCGAGAACGGTTTTGACAAAGGTAAAATACTACGTGTAGGCGTAAAGGGCGGTGGGTGCAGCGGTCTGACTTACGTGCTTGATTTTGATAACAGAAAAGAAAATGATGCTTTATATGAAAAGGATGGTGTGAATTTTATTATTGACAACTCTCAAAGCATTTATTTATTAGGAATGGAGATAGAGTGGGAAGGTGGTTTAAACTCCCGTGGATTTACATTTAAAAATCCTAATGCAAGCAGTACCTGTGGTTGCGGAACGAGCTTCGCTGTATAATTTTTAATAGTTTAATAATAATTACTTTTGAAAAAATTATAAAGTATTATCAATTTTTTAAAATGCACAAAAAAGGTCCGCTGAATTTTCAGCGGACCTTTTTGTTTAAATTATTTCTTAAAGCTCAGGAGCTTTAACTTTTTTAGTTTTTACTTCTGCAGCGGCACCCAATGGTTTGTCTTTTGCAAAGTCAACCAATATTGGCGCACCAACAAATATAGATGAGTAAGTACCCGTAATAACACCAATCATCATTGCAAATGCAAAACCTTTTGTAACCTCACCACCAAATATAAAGAGGATGAGCAAAGTTAAGAATACCGTTAATGAAGTCATTATGGTACGGCTTAGTGTATCATTAATGGCACGGTTAATAATATTTGTTTTTGTTTCGCCTTTCATATCTCTGCTATATTCACGTATTCTGTCAAATACAATCACCGTATCGTTCATTGAGAAACCAATAACCGTCAATACAGCTGCAATAAAGTGCTGGTCAATCTCCAACGGAAAAGGAACAATATCCTTAAGGAAAGAGAAAACGGCAAGTGTAATAAGCACATCATGTATTAAAGTAACAATTGTACCAGCAGAATATCTCCAGTCACGGAAGCGAATAAAGATATAAATGAAGATTGCTAACATCGCAAAAATTGTAGCCTTTATTGCTCCACGCTTTAAGTCATCAGAAATAGATGGTTGTACCGTGGAAGAACTCTGTATATTATTTTTTGAGAACTGTGCGTAGCTTAAATTAGCAGGTAATACTTTTTTTAATCCTTCATATAATTTTGTAAGTACTAATGAGTCTGCATTTTCCTGACCAATTAAATAGGATGTAGTAATATTTAAATGCTTTGAGTTACCAACAGTTTTTATTACAGGAAATTCTCCGTTAAATGATTTTGCAAGATCATCCTGTATGTCGGAATTTTTTAAAGATTTATCAAATTCTACTGTGTAACTTCTACCGCCCTTAAATTCAACTCCTTCATTAAAGCCGTGGAAAAAAGATGCTATTCCTAATGATAAAACTATTGCAGAAAGTATGTACGCATATTTCCTTTTCTCAATAAATTTATAACTGGCATGTTGAAATATTTTACGGGAAAGATTTGTAAAATAATTAAAATGGTGATTTTTATCTGTGCGTAAATCTGTAATTAATCTTGAAACTAAAATACCGCAGAAAAGAGATAATGCAATACCAATCATTTGGGTTGTTGCAAAACCTAATACAGGTCCTAGGCCAAAGAAAAATAAAATAGCGGCTGTAAGAAAAGATGTAATGTGGGCATCTAAAACCGGTGCTAATGAACGACGATAACCTTCGTTAATTGCTGCCTGGTAAGGTTTACCTTTCGTAAGTTCTTCCTTTATTCTTTCAAAAATAATTACGTTGGTATCTACTGCTAAACCAATTGTTAATACAAGACCTGCTATACCCGCAGCCGTTAATGTAAAACCAAACATTGCCAGTACACCAATTGTAAATAATAAATTTAAAACAAGGGCAATATTAGCAACCCATCCACCGGTATTATAGTATACAAGCATTAAGATAAATATAACGGCAAATGCAATTAAGAAGGCATTCCTACCACCAACTAAACCTTCCTGACCAATGGTGGCCCCAACGATTTGTTCCTGAACAATTTTTGCCGGAGCATCAAGTTTACCTGACTTTAAAACGTTAGATAAATCCTGTGCAGCTTCTACAGTAAAGTTTCCAGATATTTCTGTATTACCACCTTCGATTTTGCCATTTACTCTTGGCGATGAATAAACAATATCATCTAAAGAAATAGCAACATAACGTTTGTCATTCTTTTCTGTAAGGTTAGCCCAAGTTCTTGATCCCGTGGGTGTCATTTGCATTTTAATAGACGGCATACCCTTTTCATCATAACCCTGGCTTGCTTCTGCTACACCATCACCTTCAAGCGGAGCTTTGTCAGAACCGTTAACTTTTTCTACAGCATATACTTCAAAGAAAGAACCTGTTTTTGCCTTCTGTTCAATTCCGTACATTATTTTTACATTGTTGCCAAGCAATGAAGTAAATATTGGATTATTAATGTAAGAATTTAATAATGATGTATCCTTTGATGCAACCATACCTACGTAAGGAGTTTCATATAGCTGTCCTGTTTTTGGATCTACAGGAAATTGAAGTATTGTACCTAAAATACCGGTAGCTGCCGAGTCTCTTTTTGCTTTTGCGCTGTCACTAATTTTTGCATTATCGCTCGTTCCTTTTAAATATTTTGCCAATCCCTTATCAGCCTCAGTAAAAGATTTTTGAAAATCCTGATCTCTTAATAATACCACACTCCAAAACTGAAGATTTGCAGAAGATTGTAAAAACTTACGAACTCTTTCAGGATTTGTAACCCCAGCAAGTTCTACATTAATTACACCTTTATTTTCATCTAAATTAATATTAGGTTGAGCAACACCAAATTTATCTATACGCTTTTGTAAAATTTTATACGTTTGAGAAATCGCACCTCTACCTATTTGTTTTAATTTAGAGGTTACTGTTTTATCATCATCGCCCGGTTTCACTTCTTTGTTAGGGCCGGTAAATAAACCTGATAATTTTCCTGTACCGTTTTGTTCAATGTATGCCTGCGAAAACAAATCCACAAAATTTGCCTCACTCTTAATTTTTTGTGCATTGGCAGTTTGTAAAGCTTTTAGCAAAGAAGGGTCTCGTGGGTTGTTACTCAACGATTTTAGTAAACCTTGTAAGCTTACATCCATCGTTACACTCATACCTCCCTGTAAATCCAGACCAAGATTAAGTTCATATTCTTTACATTTCTGGTAAGTTGTACCAACAATTGGATAAATTTCTTTTTCCTTTGTACTGTCAAGAATGTGTTGTGTTTTTGCCTTAATAATTTCGTCCCTTTCCTCAGCATTCATACCGGCCGTCTGGTTTTTTACAAGACGGGTTGCCTGTGCTTTTACAGATGATTCATAATTACGTACAACAAAAGTGTAAGAAAGCTCCCAGATAGATATCAATACGAGCGCAATGGTGAAGAACCATACTAAACCTTTCAGTTTCATGTTAAA
>JAYTCO010000075.1:0-13194 GCA_043736415.1 Ferruginibacter sp.
TTGGCAATGAGGTATTGTTTATTGTAAAAGAATTGCCTGCGCAAATATTTGTTGGTAGTGAAAAGTCAGCATTTACTGAACCTATGATGATTGAATTTGTATGGATGACTGTATTTGTGCAGCCTGTGGTATTTGTAACAATAAGTTGAACTGAATAATTTCCTGCTGAGGTGTATGTATGTTGTGGATTTGCAAGATTTGAAGTGCCCCCATCTCCAAACATCCATTGGTAAGAAATTGTTCCTGTACCTATAGACTGGTTTTGAAAATTTATCGTTTGTGGGGCAGAACAACTTGAAGGAGCTGAATTTGTAAAAATGGCATTAACTCCATTGTTTATTGAAATATAATTTGATTTGGTAAAAGATTTTGAACAGCCATTGGAATTTGTTACAACTAAAAGGATTGTATAATTACCTGATGCAGTATATGTATGGGTTGGGTTTTTTTGAGTGGATGTATTTCCATCACCAAAATCCCATAACCAACTTGTAATAGTACCACTGCCCGGTGTACTCATATCTGTAAAATTTACTGGCAATGGAAAACACCCGGTTAAAGGCGAAGCTGAAAAATTAGTTGCAGGCTTTGCATAAACATTTATGTACTGGGTTTTGGTTAAAGAATCTGCCAACCCCGCAGCATTGCGAATTACCAGTTTTACACTATAAATTCCAGGGTTTAAATAGATTGTAGATGGGTTACGTAGAAAAGATACTGTGCTGTTTCCCAAATCCCATTTCCAATAATTTGGATTACCGGTTGATTGATCCAAAAAATTTACTGTGAAAGGTGCGCAACCTGAAAGTGGCGTAGCATTAAACTTTGTTACAAGTTGTGATTTTGATAAAAAAGTTATTAATACAAATAATGATACGCAACTTATTTGTTTAATGAGCATTTTTGGGCTCATGGGAAAATTGTTTTACTATTTGGGATATTGGACACCATTTCTGGCTTACTTGTAATATAACAGAAATTATTGCTAAAAATTGTTCAAACACAAAAATATAAAGATTAAAAAAGTGTTAATCTTAATAACACTAAGATTTGGGGAATCTTTTTCTCACACTTTTCTTAATGTTGATTTTTTTAAAAAATTTTTTAGAAGGAGTATAGATAATTTTGCAGTCGGATTTTTTTTATAAAAAAGCTTTGTAAAGCTATTGTAAATATTTATTTTTTAAATAATCTATAAAATATTTACTGTTCAAAACTTTGCCTGTTGCCGCTTTACACAATTCTTCAGAATTAAAATATCTGCCATGCCTGTAGATATTATTTTTTAACCAATCCCAAACTTTTTCTGTTTGTCCTTGGCAAACTTCATTTTCAATATTTGAATGAATATTTTTTATGCTTGAATAAAATTGTGCCGCATATAAGCTTCCAAAACTGTAAGTTGCAAAATACCCAAAACTTCCGTGGCTCCAATGTACGTCTTGCAGGCAACCCTGCACATCGTTGGGGACAGAAATACCCAGATAATTTTTATACTTTTCATTCCAAAATGACGGTATATCTTTTGTTTTCAGCTCTCCTTCTATCAATAATTTTTCAATTTCATAACGAATCATTACGTGAAAATGATAAGTAACTTCATCCGCTTCCGTTCGAATCAGTGATGGCTGTACTTTATTGATTGCTGCATAAAATTCTTCTACCGTTTTCTTTTTAAACTGCTTTGGAAATTTTTGTTGCAACAGCTTATAGTTATGTTTCCAGAAAGGTAAGCTACGACCAATATAATTTTCCCATAAACGGCTCTGGCTTTCGTGAATGCTGAGGCTGCAATATTCACCCAGAGGCAATCCATATTCATCGTCCGGTAAGCCCTGCTCATATAGTGCATGCCCGCCTTCGTGTATGCAACTCCATAACATATTACCAAAATCATTTTCATCTATCCTTGTAGTTACTCTTACATCTTTGCTGCTAAAGTTTGTTGTGAATGGATGCTCACTGATATCCTGCCTGCCTGCATCAAAATTAAAGTGCATTCTTCTTAAAATCTCAATACCGGTATCCCACTGTGCAGTTTTATCAAAATGCTGCTGCAGCATGCTATCATCAACATTAGGCTGAGCTGTAATTTTTTCCAATATATGAGAAAGCTGTGGCTGTAGATCTGAAAATAATTTATCAACAATTGTTGTTGTTAAACCTTTGTCGTAATCATTCATTAATGCATTGTAAGGGTGATTTTTATAGCCTAACAAATCGGCCTCCTGTTTTTTTAGTTCAATAATTTCCTGTAATGGATTTTTAAAAATGCTGAATTTATTTTCCCGGCGTGCGTGTAACCAGGCATGAAAACTTTTATTAACCGTCTCACTCATTTTGCGGACAAATGTTGAGGGAAGTTTTTTATTTTTATTATAGTCTTCCAAACTTAGTGTTACGTTTCTTTTTTCATGCTCACTTAATTGATTTGCAAAAATCAGTTCACTCATTAAATCTCCCAATTTACTATCTGTAAACTGCTCATGAGCCAGTTCATTTAAAGTCGCAATTTGTCTTCCTCTGGCATCGTTGCCATTTTTTGGCAGGTAAGTTTCCTGATCCCACTGCAATACTGCAGATGCATATTTTATATCTGCAATTTTTTGAAGTGCATTTTTGTATTGGGTATAATTAGAAGGGTATTTCATGACGTTTTTTATTCAGTTTATTTGTTACTATTAGAAACATATTACTTTGCTTAGTACAATTTAAAATTTCAGCATACTTTTAATACTGATAAAAATATTTAAATGCTTATTAAAGATATTATCAATTTTCTTGAAACAATTGCCCCTTCCTCATTACAGGAAGATTACGACAATGCTGGTTTAATTACCGGCAATGCTAAAGACTCTTGTTCCGGTGCACTTATCAGTCTCGATTGCACAGAAGCAATTGTGCAGGAAGCAATCGAAAAAAACTGTAACCTAATTATTGCGCACCATCCCATTGTTTTTAAAGGTTTAAAAAAATTGAACGGATCAAATTACGTAGAACGAACCATCATTAAAGCTATTAAAAATGATATTGCTATCTATGCTATACATACTAATTTAGATAACGTACTTGCAGGTGTTAATGGTAAAATTGCAGAAATGCTTTGCCTTCAAAATGTAAGTATTTTATCTCCTAAAAAAGATATTCTTAAAAAATTAATTGTATTTGTTCCAAAAGAAAATGAAGAAAAATTAGGTGAAGCATTGTTTGCGGCTGGTGCTGGCAATATTGGTAATTACAGCGAATGCAGTTTTACAACTACAGGCATTGGTACATTTAAACCCGGCGAAAATGCAGATCCTTTTAGTGGAAGTATAGGTGTTAGAAATATTGATGAAGAAGTAAAAATTGAAGTAATTTTTCCCGGCTGGTTGCAAAACAATATTGTAAAAGTTATGAAGGATAACCATCCATACGAAGAAGTGGCATATGATGTTTATAATTTAGATAATTACTATCAGGAGGTTGGGAGTGGAATAATTGGTCAACTCACACAGCCCATAAACGAATCAGAATTTCTTGAACATTTAGCAAAAGTTTTTAAACTGAAAATTATAAAACATACAGCTATTAAAAACTTACCCTGTAAAAAAATTGCCGTTTGCGGAGGTGCAGGAAGTTTTTTAATAAACAGAGCAAAAGCAACGGGAGCTGATGTTTATATAACTTCAGATATAAAATACCACGAATTTTTTGATGCAGATGCGCAAATGCTTTTGGTTGATATAGGACATTATGAAAGTGAACAGTTTACCATAGAGCTGCTTGTTGATCTTTTGAGCAATAAATTCCCTAACTTCGCAGTCCAAAAAACAGGTTTAAACACCAATCCTGTACAATATTTTGTTTCGAAAAACATTTAATACAAAAACATATCATGGCAGCAGTTAAAGAATTTTCAGTAGAAGAAAAATTGACTTCTCTTGTACGTTTGCAAAAGATTGACAGCAAACTTGATGAGATTCATGTACTTAAAGGTGAATTACCTATGGAGGTAAAAGATTTAGAAGATGAGATTGAAGGACTACATGCCCGCCAAACCCGTGTTGAAGAAGAAATAAATGGCATAACTGAATTTATAGATCTTCGTAAAGAAGGTATTAAAGAAGCAAAAGCACTTATTGATAAATACGAAAAGCAAAGCGAAAACGTAAAAAACAGCCGTGAGTTTGAAGCAATCAACAAAGAAATTGAAATGCAACAGCTGGAAGAGAAACTGTGCGAAAAACACATTAAAGATGCAAACGAAGAAATAGGGGAAAAAGCAAGACAACTTGAAATTGCAAAAAGAGCAGTTTCTACTAAAGAAGCAAATTTGAGTGGCAAGAAAAGTGAACTTGAAAAAATTATAAACGAAACCGAAAAAGAGGAAAAACATTTTAGTAAAGACATAGAATCTGCAAGAGCACATGTAGAAGAAAGACTTTTGGTAGGATATGATCGTATCAGAAATAATTATCGCAATGGTTTGGCAGTAGTTGCTGTTGAAAGAGACAGTTGTGGTGGTTGTTTCCACGCTATACCTCCACAAAAACAAAGTGAGATTAAACTACGTAAAAAAATTATGGTTTGCGAAAACTGTGGTAGAATTTTAGTAGATGCTGAGTTGAATGATGGAATTGAAGTAAAATAAACTAATTAATATTTAATACATAAAAAGCTTTCTTATATATAAGAAAGCTTTTTTAATGTTATAAATTCACAAAATATTTTTTTAATCTTCGCTTTTATTTTTTCTTTTTTTCTTACCCGGATCATAAATTTTAATAGCTTTTTCAACCAGCTTTAAAAAATCATTTTGCAAATATATATTTGTATCCGCCGCAGCCAGAGCACACGATTTTACATCATTCCATGTTGCATTATTTAAATAAGGCGATTCTTTAAGTTTTAAACCAAACATGGCAACGGCAGCAGAAAACTTTTCACTTTTTGTAGCCGAGTCAGTTTTATTAAACGGTATATCATAATTTATTTCTTTCAATTTTACAGAAGCTATACTCGGATCGTGAAATTTTAAATTCAGTTTTCCAATACTTATACCTGCGCTGCATTTTGATGTAGGTTCAATTTCAAATAAAGCCATTGAACTGCTTCCACTTCCCATTTCCCCTCCATCAATTTCACTGCTACCATCCTGAACTGCATCTCGTTTATTATCAAATCCTATAAGCCTATAACTGGCTATTTGTTTTTCGTCAAAAATCACATTAACAAAAGCATTGTCTGCAACTGTGTAAAGGGTTTCTGTAAGTTCGTGAACTAGTACTTTTTCAGCTTCATTTAAATCATCAATATAGGCATAATTACCGTTGCCCCGTTTTGCAAGTGTTTGCAATTTAGAATCTTTAAAATTTCCCATCCCTACCCCAAGACAGGTAAGATAAACGCCCGATTCACGTTGTTTAGTTATTAATTCGTCCAGCGCTTTTTCGGAAGTTTGTCCAACATTAAAATCGCCATCTGTTGCCAAAATAACCCTGTTGTTTCCATCCTTTATAAAGGTTGAATTGGCGAGCTTGTATGCTGCAATAATTGCAGACTCACCCGGTGTATCGCCGGCAGCAACAAGCAACTCAAGAGAATTGTTTATTTTTTCTTTTTCATTGCCACTAGTAGGCTCCAGCCAAGTGCTCACAACACCGCCATATGTAACTATAGACACTTTATCAATCGACCTTAAATTTTTTACAAATAACTGAAATGCCTCCTTTAATAAAGGAAGTCTATTGGGCATATCCATACTTCCGGAAATATCAATCAGAAAAACAAAATTTCCGGGGGGAGTTTTTTTTAAATCTATCTTTTTTGCACTTGTTTTTAAATATAATAGTTTGTTATTCTTATTCCATGGGCACGATGTTATTGAACTTCTGATATTAAATATTTCATTGGGAGCCGGACTTTTATAATCAAGATTAAAATAATTGATCATTTCTTCAATTCTTACTGCATCGGGTGGCACTTTGCTCTGAGTATTTATAAACCTGCGTACATTACTATACGACGCTTTATTTACAAATAATGAAAAACTGGCATTGGGAAATTTTTCAGTTTTCACAAATTCATTTTCAACTATTTTAAAATAAGTTTCATCGCTAATAGATGGATTAAACCTCGAAGTTTCTTTTGCATCCTTTGTTATTGAAATTAATTTAGGTTTATTTTTAGTAAAGACCGTTTCAGTACTTTTTAATGTAACAGTAAGCCAGTTATCAGCTTTAATAGCAAATGTTTGAGAATTATAACCCTCTAGATTAACAGTTATAGAGTCGTAAAATTTTGTGGAAGGAATACCAAAACTCCCATCCAAACTGGATACAAAAGATAATTTTGAAGAATGTAAATAAATCTTAGCGTTTTGTAAATAAGTATTTTTTTCACCTCGAATTGTACCTCGAAGATAATTTTGTGATTTGGCTGAAAGCGCAAAACAAAAAAACAGGCAATATGACACTATTTTTTTCAAAACGGAACACGAAAGAACTTCGTGCAATTATTTATTTTGGTAACTGAAAAGGAACAACTTCAAACAATAAAGTATATAAATTCAAAAACTTTTCTTGTATAAATATAATTAAAATACTTTAATAAATTAGCCTGTTAACAGGCTAATTCAGAAACATACATCATCCTGATTTAATTTAAAAGGAAAAGTTTATTCTACAATAAGCTGATAAATTTCTTTCAGATTTCTGGCAAAGCCATCATAATCCAAACCATAGCCAAGCAAAAATTTATCAGGTACATTAAAGCCCAAATAATTAATTCTTACAGGGTATGCCAATGCTTCAGGCTTATGTAATAAAGCTGCAATTTTTAAAGATGCAGGTTGGTGATTTTCCAGCTGTGGCAAAAATTCGTGCAATGTTTTTCCTGTATCAACAATATCCTCTAAAATTATTACATGCCGTCCTGTTAAGGTAGCATCGAGACCGATTGAAGTTATTACCTGACCCGTACTTTTGGTGCCTTTATAAGATGCTAATTTTATAAAACAAATTTCTACCTCAATAGTAAGTTCTTTAAAAAGATCTGAAGCAAACATAAACGATCCGTTTAAAATAGCTATAAACAAAGGACTTTTTCCTTCATAATCTTTGTTAATTTCAGCAGCTAATCTTTTAACCTGTTCATCAATTTGTGCAGCAGTTAAATAGGGAGTAAATTTTTTATCTTTAACCTGTATAACAGACATATAAAATTATTTTGAAAAGGTTAAAGAAGTAGCGTCTGTATTACGTAATTTAATTTTCGTTCCTTTCTGTACAGTTTGATTTTCATCCATATTGTTTAACTCCAATAAATATTTTAACTGGATAGCGTTGTTTTGCGAAATATCATACAAAGTTTCAATTTGCAAAACAATGTAAAAATCTCTGTTGCCTTGTTTAGGTTTTTTCTCTAAATAAATTACCTGCTCATCATTTATTAATCCATCAGTTGAGAGATCATTAAACTCCAACAATTTTCCTAAATCAATATTTGCTTTTGAAGCTATAACGAGCAAAGACGTGCCTTTTGGTGCCATCAAAGCCTTAAGGCCATTGATTTTATTTTTTAGTTTGATGGAATTTTCAATGGCTGTAATATCAACTGTAATATTTTGTACAACTGGTTTTTGGGCACTTAATAATTTATTTGCGGCAAGGTTATCAAAATCCTGTTCAGTTAAATTATCATATTGCTGTAAATTATATTTTTCAATATTAGAAATTACTATTTGTGGATATTGAGGATTGGTGGCATATCCGGCTCTTTTTAATCCATAAGCCCAACCTTTATAATCTGAGGGTGCCAATTGAAATAAAGCTGCATATCTGGGTGAAGTTTTTAAATAGTCACTGTGATCCTTGTAACTGTCTGCAGGATTATTGTATTTTCTAAAACACTCGTTGGGTGCATCATCAGTATGTGTAACACTTTCACCTGTCCATGTACTTTTACATTTTATACCAAAATGATTATTAGATTTTTTTACAAGATCACTGTTACCACATTCTGTTTCTAAAATACCCTGCGCAAGCGTTACTGAGGCAGGAATACCTGAACGTTTCATTTCGGCAACAGCCATGCTGCAGTAAGTATGAATATATTCATCGGGGGAAATTCTTTGTGCAAATAAATTGCTGCTTAGGATTATAGCAGTAATAACATAAATCAGTTTTTTCATATTATACTTTTCTTATGATAGAAATTCCGTCTCTAACGGAAAGTAACACTTGTTCAGTTCTGTGGTCTGCTGCTACATGAAGATTAAATTCATATATAGCTTTTGCATTTTTTCCTGATATATTTTCATTCAGCACCTGGCCATGAAACAATACATTATCTGCGAGTATAAAACCATTTTTTTTAAGTTGCGGTAAAGTTAATTCGTAATAATCAATATAACTTGTTTTATCAGCATCAATAAAAATAAGATCCCATTCATATAATAACGTCGGAATTATTGTTTTAGCATCGCCAACGTGTAATTTTATATTTTCTTTATAAGAACTGTTGTTAAAGTTTTTTTGTGCCGTTGCGGCATCATCTTCTCTTAATTCAATGGTATGAATTTCACCATTAATTTGTAATCCTTCAGCAAGACACAAAGCACTAAACCCTGTGAAAGTCCCTATTTCCAATATCTTCATCGGTTTTATCATTTTACTGATCATCTGCAAAAACTTACCTTGCACTGCGCCGCAAATCATGTGTGCATGGGGGTGCTCAGCATTTGTTTGATCCAATATTTGTTGCAGAAAACTATTTTGTGCACTCGATAATTTCTCAATATATTTTTCTGCAACCGGGTTTATAATTTCCATTAATTAGCTATTTGTTTCTCTGCTTTTTTGGATACTATTAACAAACCAATATATGTAAGAAAACCATTAAGCAACAAAAGTTCTGACCCTATCTGTAAACCGCCCAATAATACATTTTGAAACTTATCTACAAAAAAACAAATTAGAGGAGCAGCTATACATACAAATGGAACCAGGTTATCGTGTACATTTCTTTTTGTAATAATACCGAAAGTAAACAGACCTAAAAGTGGTCCGTATGTGTAAGCAGCAACTTTAAGTATAACGCCAATCATACTTGGATTATTTACCTGGTAAAATACCAAAACAAACAAAAGGAAAACAAATGCTACCATTAAATGCACTCTTTGTCTAAGTTTCTTTTTTGCAACTTCCGTCATATCATTACGCCTCTGCATACCAATAATATCAATACATATAGAAGAGGTGAGTGCAGTAATAGCACCATCCGCACTTGGGAATAATGCTGAAATTAAAGCAATAATAAAGATTACAGAAACGATTTGAGGCATGTGGTGAAGCGCTAGCTCAGGGAATA
Source organism: Ferruginibacter sp. (assembly GCA_043736415.1). Classification (GTDB taxonomy): domain Bacteria; phylum Bacteroidota; class Bacteroidia; order Chitinophagales; family Chitinophagaceae; genus Ferruginibacter. The sequence continues at coordinate 9,352 of JAYTCO010000075.1, forward strand.
ATTTATCACCTGTAACAGTAACGCCCTGCTGTGCCCCGTAAAGGTGAAGAAGCCCACCTAAAAAAAGAAATAATAACAATACAGATACAAGAATAATAGAAAGCGTAATAATATTTTTTTGGGAATCACCTAAGCGTTTTACTGAAATTGTTTTCTGCATCATTTCCTGATCCATACCCGTCATGGTGATGGTAATAAATGCACCTGCCAGTATTTGTTTTACAAAAAATAATTTGCTTTGTGGCTCTGTAAAAAACACTTTTGAATAACCTTTATCTTTCATGGCATCTAAAGCAGAGATCAAATTAAGATTCATAGTATGTAAAATATACAACACACAAACTACCAAACCAGTCAGCATAAAAGTAGTTTGCAAGGTATCTGTAAATACAATTGTTTTTACACCACCTTCATAAGTATAAATTAATATCATTATTAAAATGATCAATGTCGTTACCCAGAACGGAACACCCAGTTGAGAAAGAATTGCATCCTGCAAAATTTTTACTACCAAATACAATCTTGCAGTAGCGCCCAATGTTCTGCTTAATATAAAAAATGATGCGCCTGTTTTGTACGATTTCACACCAAGTCTGCCGCTTAAATAATCATATATTGATGTTAGGTTTAGCCTGTAATACAATGGCAGTAACACATAAGCCACCACAAAATAACCGATGAGATAACCTATTGCTATTTGAAAATAAGCGAATGATTCTTTACCAACACCACCGGGCACACTAACAAAAGTAACACCAGATAAAGAGGTACCGATCATGCCAAAAGCCACCAACATCCAGTTGCTGTTTTTATTGCCAATAAAAAAAGATTCGTTGTTAGAATTTCGGCTCGTATACCAGGCCACAATCAACAATAAAATAAAATAACCAACTACAAAAGACAAAAGCAGGTATGGCGACATAATCAGTTTTTATGAAAATTCGGTATCAGTACAGATATTAGAAAACCGAAAGTAAGTTTTTAAACCATAAAATCAAACCCTTACTGTTTTTTAAAAGAATTTTATAATTTACCTTGATAAAAAAATTAACTCCTTCTTTTAAAATTAACCCATGAATCAACGTTTTTATTCGCTTGATGTTTTTAGAGGAGCCACAGTTGCACTGATGATTCTGGTAAATAATCCGGGCTCATGGAGTTTTATTTATCCGCCTTTGGAGCATGCACCTTGGCATGGCTGCACTCCAACAGATTTGGTATTTCCTTTTTTTTTATTTGCTGTAGGTAATGCCATGGCTTTTGTAATTCCTAAACTGGAAGCTGCAGGTGAAAAAACTTTTTGGTATAAAATTATAAAGAGAACATTGCTCATTTTTTTTATTGGGATTTTTTTAAACTGGTTTCCATTTATAAAGTACGATGATGCCGGAAATTTTGTTGCAAAACCTTTTGAAACACTGAGAATTTTTGGTGTGCTGCAACGCATAGCTGTCTGTTATTTTTTTGCATCGGTCATCGTTCATTTTTTTAAAGTGCGGGGCGCATTTGTAGCAGGTGCATTTATTTTGTTAGGCTATTGGTTTTTATGTGTGGTATTGAATCCGTCCGATCCATTTAGTTTGGCAGGTTGGTTCGGTACCGCCGTAGATAAAAATATTTTAGGCGAAAAACACATGTACAAGGGTGAAGGTGTGGCCTTTGATCCTGAAGGATTAATGAGCAGTTTTGCAGGTATTGTGCAGGTTATTTTTGGCTACCTCGTTGGTAATTATATTTTACAAAAAGGTAAAACGCAGGAAATGCTCAACGGCTTATTTGTAGCCGGCTGCGTGCTCATTGTTACCGGGCTGGCATGGGATATGGTTTTCCCAATCAACAAAAAAATATGGACGAGCAGCTACACTGTTTATACAACCGGACTTGCATTGCTCACCCTTTCTGTAATGATTTATTTAATAGAATTTAAAAATGCCCAAGGCGCATGGAGCCGTTTTTTTGATGTATTTGGAAAAAATGCACTGTTCATTTTCGTGCTCAGTGGCGTGTTGCCAAGGCTGCTCGATTTAATAAGAATACCAGGTGCAATCGATGCTTCTGGCAAACAAAAAAACCTCTCTCCTTTCGGTTGGTTTTACGAACATGTTTGCAAACCAATATTACTTGTCGAGCCAAGGTTTGGTTCATTAATATATGCCCTTTGTTTTATTGCAATGATGTGGTTTTTTGCATGGCTAATGAATAAGAAAAAGATTTATGTAAAAGTATAGTTGTGAAGGGTGAATTGTGAATAGTTAATAATGAAAATTTTAGATGATCGTTTTTTTTAAAGTTGGGGCTTTATGCATTTGTATATTATTCAGCTTTTGTTCGGGCTGTTTGTAGTAGTGCCGCAACAATATTTACAAAACTTCAAAGCCTATTATTTGCGGCAGCTACTACTGTCCATCCCGCAGCCATTGATTGTTTTATCTTTTTTCAACTATTTTTGAGAATGTAGATATACATATTTCCACCATAAATACTACCCTAAAAACCAACTAATATCTAAACATGAAAAAAGTAAATATTGCAGAAAAATTAAGTTTATTCTCAGAATACTGGAGCCCCAAAATTGTTGGCGAATTAAATGGACAACACGTTAAACTCGCAAAGTTAAAAGGGGAATTTGTATGGCACAAACACGATAATGAAGACGAAATGTTTTTGGTTATTGAAGGCGTTTTAAAAATAGAATTTCGAGACAAGACAATTGTAATTAACAAAAATGAATTTCTGATTGTTCCCAAAGGAACCGAACACAAACCGGTTGCAGAAAATGAAGTTTCCGTTATGTTGTTTGAGCCTGCATCAACTTTAAACACAGGTAACACAGAAAACGAATTGACAAAACATATTTTAGAAACGATATAGAACAACATAATCCCCAAGCTTTATTTCGCTTAGGTCTTTGCCTGGGATCGTGGCGACACGAACCCTTCGCTTCGCTCCCATAAATATAGCCTGGCTATTAATCTCATATTAGTAAACTTTATTTGTTATGCTTTCGTGGACCACGAATGCAGGCGTAGGGTTGAGACAAAGTCTTACATTTATTAAAACATCCTTAGAGCGGTGCACTTAACTCTAAGGATAGTAGGGAAGCAAAAGATTTTTTTAAGAATTTTCGTTATAATAAGTTACCAACTACCAGCAGGTAAAACCAATGACGATGTGTTATTGATTTATTTTATTTTGCATTTAAGAATTTAAATAATCAACTCCAAAAGACTTTTGCCTGCTTAAAATTCAGAATAATTGTGTTGATGCGTTTCTTATTTTTTAATGCGCATTAAGTATTTTATTTAATTGAGTAAGCTCTTTGGCTAGTTCATCTTTTAATTCTTTAAATACTATGTATGAACCGGCTGTTGGTTTATATTCACCCGATTCAACCACTCTTTGTAATGACGCTAATTTGTTATTTAATTTAATAGGAAAATTTAAAGGATCCTGGGAGCTTTGATTTTTTACCTGATATAAATTTCCTTCTATCATCGATAATTGTTCAACAAATAATTTATCATTTTCGGAAGTGTTTGTTTTAGCAATTTTTTCTTTAATACTCCTGATCTTAATTACAGCTTCATTTGCTTTTGATACTTCATTTTTAATTTGCATAGCAAGATTAAATTTCTCTGTGAGGTCTGCATTTGTTACATCTTTTATCCTTGGATCTAATTTAATTTCGAATGGCTGTGTAGATGTTTTTCCGGCAGCCGTTAAACGCACCCGATACATTCCAGGAACTGCAAGGGGACCATTGTATTTATTTGCGCCCCACAATATCATTCCTGCAAAAGATGTTGCAGCAGGGTATTTTAAATCCCATTCAAATTTATTATA
>JAYTCO010000076.1:0-13192 GCA_043736415.1 Ferruginibacter sp.
AGTACTTTTTACAGATTATGTATTGCCATTTGAAATAAGCAGTGTATTGTTTTTGAGTGCAATGGTTGGTGCTGTAATCATTGGTAAAAAAGATTAAAATTGATTAAATAATCCTGATTTTTAATTTAAAAATCTAAAACATGAGAAAGAGTTTAATCATAATATTTGTTGCTTGCCTTGTTGTAATCAACTCAACACAGGCACAAATAAAAATAGAAGATGTTTTAGGAAAGGTTAATGACCTGTTGGGTAAAAAGGAATTGCTTACTGTAAAAAAGGGATTCAGTCCGGTTTTTAATTTAGGCAAATTGCAAATAAATAAAGTTGGTTTGCTGGGCGAAAAATTAAAAGGTATTGAAGTACTCGGTAATATTTTTAACAGTAAAGGAGTGCAGGATGTAACCAGGCTTTACAAGACTTATAAAACAGGATTAATAGTATACAAGATTCTTGCTGGTGCAGGAACGGTTATAACGACATATAGCACCATTAGAGGGATTGCGGGTGCTGAAAAATTTGATAATAAAACAGTAAGGCAATTATTAGCACCGGCCATTACTTCCATAGTAACAGGGGTTGTAACAAAAATACTTACCAAAAAAGCTTCTTACAAAGCTGTTGATATTTTCAATGGAGTGGTTAGGAAAAAAGTAAAAGATATTTTTGGTGTTGGTGCAGCATCACAGGGAGTTGGAATGGCAGTTTATGTAAAATTGTAAATTGAGAAATTAAAATAATCAAATCAACATAGAATTGATTAGCAGAAAAAAACAGTAAATGGATATTAAAGCATACATAGCATTATCACTGACACTTTTTATAATTGGGATTGTAGGAGTGCTTACCCGCAGAAATGCCATCATTGTTTTTATGTGTGTTGAGGTAATGTTGAATGCAGTTAATTTATTACTGGTTGCTTTTTCTAATATGCATGCAGTAAGTACGGCTGCTAAAGCGCTACCAACTTTTGCAAGCGACGCACAGATTTTTGTTTTCTTTATTATGATCGTTGCAGCAGCAGAAGTAAGTGTAGGGCTTTCAATAATTGTAATGCTTTATAGAAATACACATAGTATTGATGTAAATTTTTTAAACCGGTTGAAGAATTGATGTCAGACGACGGACCACGGACGACGGACCATATTTGGATCGTTATAGTTTAGAGTCTAAAATAATTTATGAGAAGTTTAATAAACCATATTTTTAAGCAAAGAAATTTTTAAATTATATAGTACATCCGAAAATAATAAACCATACTAGTCAGAACGGTTCTGTCGTCTGTGGTCTATTGTCTGTCGTCTGTATGTTCAAGCATTATGAACAATGTTTTACAAATAGTCTGGCTTATTCCTTTACTGCCTTTGGTGGGGTTCATTATTACCGGTTTATTTAGAAATAGTTTATCAAAGGGTGCTTCTGGTTTTATTGCAAGCGCAGCCATTCTAGGTTCATTTGCCTTAAGCGTTTTCGTTTTTTTTCAGGTAAAGGCTGGTAATACACATGTAGCACATTATTTCAATCTTTTTAAAATTGAGTCGTTAACTGTTCCATTCGAATTAAAGATTGACCAGCTTTCTACTTTATTTCTTCTCATTGTTACAGGTGTTGGTTTTCTTATTCATGTGTATTCAACTTCTTACATGCATGATGAAGATTCTAAAGACTTTGCAAAATATTTTTCTTACCTAAATTTATTTGTTTTCTCCATGCTGTTGTTGGTAATGGGCGGCAACTATGTAATTATGTTTTTTGGCTGGGAAGGTGTGGGCCTTTGCTCCTATTTACTAATTGGCTACTGGTTTAAAAATAACGATTATACGAATGCTGCAAAAAAAGCATTCATTATGAATCGTATTGGTGATCTTGGTTTTCTGCTTGGATTGTTCTGGTTAATTTCTGTTATTGGTACAGTTAGTTACGATGAGGTTTTTTCTGCTGCAAGTTTGGCAAGATTGTCAACCAATGATATTACCGGCATTACTTTATTATTTTTTGTTGGTGCCTGCGGAAAAAGTGCACAAATTCCTTTGTACACATGGTTGCCGGATGCAATGGCCGGTCCAACACCGGTCAGTGCATTAATACATGCTGCTACCATGGTAACGGCAGGTATTTACATGATTGCACGCAGCAATATCTTGTATACCATGGCGCCAGCAACACAAAATGTAGTTGCCATTATTGGTCTAACAACAGCCATTGTCGCAGCCACAATTGCCATCAAACAAAATGATATTAAAAAAGTATTGGCATACTCAACTGTAAGCCAGTTAGGTTATATGTTTTTAGGGCTTGGCGTTGGTGCTTACACCGGTGCGGTTTTTCATGTTATGACACATGCATTTTTTAAAGCACTTCTCTTTTTGGGTGCAGGTAGCGTAATACATGCAATGGGTGGCGAACAGGATATGCGCAACATGGGAGGACTAAAAAAATACATGAGCATAACAAACATCACATTTTTATTGGGTTGTATTGCCATATCTGGTATGCCACCTTTTTCAGGGTTCTTTTCCAAAGATGAAATACTTGCCGGAGCATTTGCAAAAAGCCCATTGTTATGGGGAATTGGTATTGCAGGCGCAATGATGACCGCTTTTTATATGTTCCGTTTATATGCCATGACTTTCCTTGGAAAGTTTAGAGGAACGCACGAACAGGAACATCACTTACACGAAAGCCCAAAGGCAATTACATTCCCATTAATTGTGCTTGCAATACTTGCTGTTGTTGGCGGCTGGGTTGGTATACCAGAAATATTTATGCATGGAGGCCATAGGCTGTCAGCATTTTTAGAACCTGTATTTGCACAAAGCAACGCCATTGCAGCAAAGCACGAATTAAGTCACAGTACAGAGTTTTTAATAATGGGTGTATCTGTTTTGCTTTCATTGCTTTCTTTATTGTTTGCGTTAAAGAAGTTTAGTAATTATAAAAGAGAAAATGAAGTTCCTGCAACTGGTCTTGCAAGAGTGCTGGAAAATAAATGGTATGTTGATGAGATTTACGATAAAGTAATTACACAACCTTTACATGCTTTAGCTGCCTTCTTTAATAATGTTATTGAGAAGAAAGGGATAGATGGATTGGTGAATGGAACGGGGAAATTTGTAAATTATGGCAGCCGCCAGTTGCGCTGGTTGCAAAGTGGACAGGTTGGTGCTTACATTTTACTGATGGTTATTGGAATGTTATTGTTATTTATTATACAACTGTTTATAAAAAATTAGGCTTTGGGTACTTTTATTACTTTTCCTGAATTGTTGCTTTGGTTGCCTTTGCTGGCGGGAATAATCTGTTTTTTTATTAAAGATATCAAGATCGTAAAAGCAATTGCATTTACGGGTTCTTTATTGATATTGGGTGTAGCCTTATTAAGCCTTTTATATACTTCAAAAGGTTATCTTACTTACAATGCTGTAAACTATTTATGGCTTCAGAATTTAGGTACCAGTTTTTATATATCGCTGGACGGAGCCGGAAGAATACTTACTTTACTAACAGCAGTTTCGTTCCCCCTTATTTTTTTAAGTACTTACAAAAATAATTATAAAAATGCCGGAGCTTTTTTTGGTTTGATGATGCTTGCCGAATGTGGTTTGATGGGTGTGTTTGTCGCAAAAGATGCATTGGTATTTTACTTCTTTTGGGAGCTTGCATTAATACCTGTTTATTTTCTTTGCAGTATTTGGGGCGGCGAAAAAAGAATACAGGCTACGTTTAAGTTTTTTGTTTACACTTTCTTTGGCTCTCTTCTAATGCTTACGGGTATAATTTATGTTTACCTCCATACCGGACCAAGAGTGTTTGAAGATGCAGTTGTATCTCTTCATTCTTTTTCTTTACAATCGTTTTATACGGCAACTCTGAGTGAAGGAGAACAAAGCTGGTTGTTTTGGTTATTCTTTATTGCATTTGCTATAAAAATGCCTGTGTTTCCATTTCACACATGGCAGCCCGACACTTACGACCAATCGCCAACACCAGTAACGATGGTACTTTCAGGCATCATGGTTAAAATGGGTTTGTTTGGTGTAATCAAATGGTTGATTCCTATATTTCCTTTAGCTGTACCTAAGTTCACCAATGTTGTAATGATACTTTGTATAGCAGGAATAATTTATGCAAGCTGCATAGCCATGCTGCAGAACAATCTAAAAAAACTGGTTGCCTATTCCTCTATTGCGCATATTGGTTTAATGTGTGCGGCAATTTTTGCCATGAATGAAATGAGTTTGCAGGGTATGATGATACAGATGTTCAGCCACGGTATAAATATTATAGGCTTGTGGATTGTTATTGAAATGATAGAGCAAAAAACCGGAGTAAAGAATATGAGTGAGCTTGGCGGGGTTGCACAAAAAACGCCTGTACTAACGATCATGCTTGTAATAATTGCATTCGCAAATATTGCCCTTCCACTTACCAATGCTTTTGTTGGGGAGTTTATGATGTTTGCAGGAATTTACCAGCACAGCGTTTGGATGGCTGCTGTTGCAGGGCTTGGAATTATACTTGCTGCGGTTTATACCCTTAACATGATACAGAAAGTTTTTTACGGTAATACAAATGAAATAACAGCAACTGTTACAGATATTTCTTTTGCACAAAAGTTTGCGCTTGGTTTAATTCTAGTGATGATATTTACTTTTGGTATTTATCCTCAACCAATGATCGATTTGGCAAAGGAGGCGGTTACTGGATTGGTAGCACGTTAATTCGACCATAGTGGGAATTTGAGTAGGAGAAAAATGCAAGTATTTGAATAAAATGAAGCGTGGGTAGGTGCAATTTTGTAGATAAAAGATGAACAGTGTGTTGCAGTTGAATGGAGCGTCGCCAATAAAGTTAAATCGGGGATATTAGTCCGTAAACAAAAAAATAGAATTTATTATAAACAGAGAAAATGGTTTAATGCACGGGCTTTTGTCTTTGTTAAATGTCTAATATCTCAAGTCTATCAAAGAATATGAACGCAATTTTATTATCGGCAATCTGGGGAGTTTTAATGATGTTTTCCGGTGTTTTTATTAAAAATAAAACCACACCAAAATATCTTGCTGTTGCAGGTATTCTTTTGCTGTTTATTGCAAATGCTTTGGAGTTAAACGTATTTAATACCGGCTCTTTGCATTTTAATATTGATACAAAAGAAATGCTGAATATCAACAGCTTTAACCTTACGTTTATTGCTGTTGTACTGGCATCTACGCTTTTGTTTTTTTTATTGAATGGAAGAGATGTAGAAAAAGTGGGCGAGCATGTGGGCGAATATTTTGCATTGATATTTTTTGTGATCTGTGGTGTTTGTCTGGCCGCTACTTACAACACTTTGTTGTTACTGTTTCTAGGAATAGAAATTATGTCAATACCATTATACATACTTACGGGCAGCGATAAAAGAAATTTAAAAAGTAACGAAGCATCTCTTAAATATTTTTTGATGGGTGCCTTTTCAACAGGTATTATGTTGATGGGAATAGCATTTATTTATGGTGGTAATCCAAACGGATCTTTCTTTATTAATAATATACAAATGGGAGAAGGTTCCATGCCTGTTATGATTGCCGTTGGTCTTGTGTTTATGATCATCGCTTTATCATTTAAAGTATCTGCTGCGCCTTTTCATTTTTGGACGCCTGATGTATATGATGGTGCACCAACTGTTTTTACTTCTTTTATGAGTACGATTGTAAAAGTTGCCGGCTTCTTTGCATTTGTAAGATTGTTTGAAAATGCTTTTGGAAAAGTACAGGGACAATGGCAAAATCTCATCATATTTATTACAGTGCTTACCTTATTAATCGGGAACATTACAGCAGTTTTTCAACAAAGCGTAAAACGTATGCTGGCTTACTCCAGCATTGCACAGGCAGGCTTTATGATGCTTGCGGTGTTTGCTTTGAACGACAGGGCAAAAGAAGGGTTGTTGTTATATGCAGCAGCTTACAGCATTGCTACAATTGGTGTATTTGCAGTGCTTATAAAAATGAATGATTACACCATTGAAGGATTTAATGGGCTTGGTAAAACGCATTCTTTGCTGGCACTTTGTACAACAGTTTTTTTATTATCTCTAACCGGTATTCCTTTAACTGCTGGCTTTCAAAGCAAGTTTTTTATGCTGATGGCTGCTGCGGAAAATACTGGTAAATTCTGGCTTATTATCGTAGCTGTAATTTTTGCGGCCATTAGTGCATATTATTATTTTAGGGTTATACAGGCCATGTATTTTAAAGAGCCAGGAGTAGTAGTAATTGACGACAAAGAAATTACCGGATCTTTCAAAATAATGCTTGCCATTGCAGCAATTATTATCATTGCTATTGGTATTTATCCTGAATTGGTTGTTGGGTGGATGTATCATCAATAGACATCAAGGCAGTATTATCAAGCCACTTCTTCTCCAATACCTGCGGCCAATAAATAAAACCAATCTGTTAACTCCAAATTTATTTTTGTTGCTGTCATTAACTGCCCAATTCTTTTGGGATCAGCAGTGCCAAAAACCGGTAAAATATTTGCCGGATGTTTAAGAATAAATGCAAGTAAAATTACATCGGTCGGTGCATTGTATTTTAATGATAATTCACCGATAACTTTTTTTATTACTTCAGTCTGTTCATTTGTTTTTGTAAAAACACTGCCCAGTGGCGACCAGCACATCGGCCTGATATTGTTGATTTGCATGTAATCAAAACTGCCGTTTTGCAAATTATCTAAATGAGTAATTGAAAATTCTATCTGGTTATATTCAACTGTTATTTTTTGGTTGATAAGCGCAGTTTGGGATGGTGAAAAATTTGAAAGCCCGAATGACAAAATCTTTCCGTCATCCTTCAATTTGTTGATGGCTTCAGCAATTTCATCTGAACGCATTAACGGACTTGGTCGGTGTAATAAAAACAAATCAAGATATTCTGTGTGTAGGTTTTTTAACGATTGTTCTACAGAATTAATGATGTAAGCTGCAGAATACTCATAGTGCTTTATTATATTTTTTCTTAACCCGCCTAATAATTGTATTCCGCATTTGGAGATAAACTGCACTTTTTGCCTGTCAAGCTTCATTTCATTAAAAGCCTTGCCAAATGCATCTTCCGTGCTGTAGTCACCATAAATATCTGCATGGTCAAAAGAGCTGATGTTGTTTTCTAAACAGCAGTTTATTACTGTTTGCATTTCTTCAGTATTGTATTTTTTACCCCATTCTCCCCATTTCATGGTTCCTGCTATCAAAGGAGAAAATTTAATACTCGTCATGAAAAATTAATTAATTAATAAAAATAGTTTTATAATAATTCTAAGGTAACGAATTGAAAGTTGTTTAAATTAAATTACAGTTGATAACAACAAAAAAGGCAGCTTTTAAACAAGCTGCCTTTTAAAGAATAAAATTATTTTTACCAGATTCTGATTCTATCTTCTGGTTTTTTAAAGAGTTTATCTCCTTCTTTTACATTGAATGCATTGTACCATGCATCCATATTTACCGGTGCACCAATTGTGCGGAACTGGTTAGGAGAATGTGTATCTGTAATAATTAACTGTGCTTCAGTTTGTGGTAAAATATTACCCCGCCAAACCTGGGCCCATGCTAAGAAGAAACGTTGGTCAGGAGTAAAACCATCAATGGTAGCAGATGATTTACCCTGGGGTGTCATTTTAAAGGCTTCATAGGCTACATTTAATCCACCGAGGTCACCAATGTTTTCGCCAAGGGTAAGTTTTCCATTTACGTGTATGGTATCCAACACGGTGTAATCATCGTAGTGCTTGGAAAGGGTTTTTGTTTTCGCATCAAACTTTGTGCGGTCTGCTTCTGTCCACCAGTTTCTTAAAGTACCATCAGCATCGTATTTGCTGCCATTGTCATCAAAACCATGCGACATTTCGTGGCCAATTACGGCACCAATTCCACCATAGTTCAATGCATCATCTGCCTTTGAATCAAAGAAAGGCAATTGTAAAATTCCTGCGGGAAAAACGATTTCATTTAGTGTTGCATTGTAGTAAGCATTTACTGTTGGTGGCGTCATTCCCCAACGCTCTCGGTCTACAGGTTTACCAAGTTGATTTATCATATAATTGTAATTCCACTCACCTACATTTTTAATGTTTTCAAAATAAGTATTTCTATTTATTACAAGACCATCATAGTTTCTCCACTTATCCGGATATCCAATTTTAGGGCGGAAGGCTGTTAACTTGGCAAGAGCTTTTATTTTTGTTGCAGGGCTCATCCAGTCCAGTTTGTTTATTCTAACAGCAAATGCTTTGCGTAGGTTGCTTACCAGTTCCGTCATGCGTACTTTTGCTTCAGGTTTAAAATATTCTTTTACATATAACTGCCCTAATAACTCACCAACCGAACCATCAGTAAGCAATGAAGTCCTTTCCCAACGTGGAGTTTGGGTACGTTGCCCGCTCACTACCTGGGTAAATGCGAAGGTCGCATCTACAAAACTGCTGCTTAAATATGGTGCTGCTGCTTTTAAAATATTCCATTGTAAATATGTTTTCCAATCCTGAACAGATACCGTGTTTAGCATGCCTGCAACTTCTTTAAAAAAGGCAGGATTGTTGACAAGTATTGTATCTTCTTTTTTAATTTTAAGATCTGCCAACACATCCCTCCAGTTAATACCGGAAGTTGTTTTACTCAATTCTTCCAGCTGAAATTTATTGTACGTTTTGTAAGGATCTCTCATTTCTACCCTGCTCATTTGCGCAGCAGCTAATTGTTTTTCTAAGGCAAAAACAGTTAATGTTTTTTGCTCAGCATCAACTGCAGAAGAACCTGTAAGTGTAAATAATTTGCTGATGTATTTTTTATACGCCTCCTGTATTTGTGGATTGCGGCCATCGTTTTTAAGATAGTAATCTCTGTCAGGTAAAGTAGTACCACCCTGGCTTAACTGCGGAATCATTACTTCTACATTCTTACGATCTTGTCCAACAGAAAAACCGTACAATGGAGAAGCTGCGCCACTTACTCTTAAACGGGCCATCATCTTTTGAACACCTGCTTTGCTGTTGATAGCTTCAACTTCTTTTAGCATTGCGCTAATAGGTGTATAACCTCTTTTTTCAATGGTAACCGAATCCATGCCTGCACTGTAAAAATCTGCTACTCTTTTTGTAACTGAACCTGCTGCTGCTTTTTTATCTGCAACCGCAGTTTCCAAAACTTTTTTTACAGCATTTACATTAAAATCCCGCAGTTGGTTAAAACTTCCCCAACGGGTTTCTTTTGCAGGAACGGGGTTATTTTTCACCCACGTGCCACCGGCATAAGTGTAAAAATCGTCGCCGGGTTTTACCGATTTATCCATGTTGGCAGGATCAATAAATATTTTTGCTTTGGTTTGTGCAAAGCACGAGTAGTAGCCTGATATAGCCACCATAGCGACTATGCTTAACAGTAGTTTTTTATAGTTGTATTTCATGCAATAAATTTAAGCAAAGGAGTTTAAAAAATGATGAATGTATTTACCATCCATAAAATAAAAATGAATTAATTGCTATTATTAAAGGGTTTTAAAATTATTGATGAGTCAATATGCTGCCTCTAAGCAATTGGGCAAGCTATACAAAAAGGATTTAATGAAGTATCTATGGGTAATCAACGAAGGATGGTTGGGTGATCTATGAAGTTGCAATATTGATGCGGCGTCCTTCCGTGGTTCTATGTCTCGTCCTAAATAACTATACAGGTTAATAAATAAATCCTGATGTGGTTATACAAATATAATTTTTAATCCTGCAATTTCTATACAGCTGTTTTGTGAATAGCAATTTTAGAACAAGACACTTGTAGTGGTTTAAAGAATGAACAATCTTTTTACCGCCCATAAAAACGTATTGGCTTTTTTTAAAGGAGGGTATTACCTTTAGCATACAAATTAATTAATGACCAACAAAGACTCTATTGCACTTTCGTGGAAAAATGTAAAAGGAAATAAACTCCGTACTGCTATTACAATTATCATTATGGCGCTTGGTATTTTTGCACTTATACTTATAATAACCGCCATAAAAGCTGCAAGCCTTGGGCTTACAAACAGTTTTTCAACTATGGGTGCCAATGCTTTTGGAATAAGGTATAAAGACAGAGGAATTAATTTTGGTGGTGGTGGTAGAAGACCTGAAACAACAAAGACTAAGGCAGGGCTTAAAGAAAAAAAATCTAACAACGGTATACCCATAAGTTATGAAGAAGCCAAAGCATTTAAAGAGCGGTATAATTTTCCCGGAACCAAGGTGGGCATAGCTTTGCGGGGAGCAAATAATATCGTTGTAAATTCTCCTTCAAAAAAAACAAACCCAGATGTAAACGTTACGGGTGGTGATGAAAACTACCTGGAACTTAACGGTTTTACCATTGCTTACGGCAGAAATTTTACAGCAACTGAAATTGAAGCGGGGAGAAATGTGTGTATGATTGGCAGCGGTGTTGCACAAAAATTATTTGCTGATAACAACGCCAAAGCAGTGGATGCTGTAATAAATGTAGACCATATTCCTTACAGAATAATTGCTGTGCTGGAAGAGAAAACAAGCAGTGCATTTTTTAATACAAGTCGCATTGTTATTACCACCGTTAACAACATCCGCAGGCAATACGCTACACTCAGATCTTCTTACACGGTTGCGGTAATGGTGCCGGATTTAAAACTGATGGATATGGCTGTAGGAGAGGCTACTGCCTCATTTAGACCGATAAGAAAACTTGCTGTAACAGACGATGAAAACTTTTTTATTGATAAGAGTGACAGCATTGCACAGTCACTTTTAACTAACCTTGGTTTTTTAGAAAAGGGTACGATCGGTATTGCATTTATAACATTAATTGGCGCAGCTATCGGGCTTATGAATATAATGTTGGTGGCAGTAAATGAACGCACAAAAGAAATTGGATTAACCAAAGCATTAGGGGCTACCCGAAAAGACATACGATCGCAATTTTTATATGAAAGCGTATTGATAAGTTTGATGGGTGCTTTTGCAGGAATTGTAATGGGCATACTGGTTGGAAATATTGTTGCTGTTTTATTAAAGACAGGTTTTGTGGTACCGTGGATGTGGGTGGGTATTGCGGTTATCGTGTGTACTGCTGTGGGTTTGCTTGCAGGGTTGATACCTGCTGTTAAAGCGAGTAAGCTGGATCCTATTGTGGCGCTGCGTTATGAATAATAATTTTGTTTATCCTGGGATTTAAATAAAAATCTGCTTATGTTTTTTCTTAAAATTGGGTTAGATTATTTGAGGAATTAATTAGATAGGCTCACAGATTTTAGAAGATTTGCTCAGATTTATTTTTCTTATACTAACGTAGATTATTTTTTAAGGACGAGATTGATAAGCTCACCTATTTTATAAAATCTATTTTGATTTTTTTCTTTAAAAATTGAATTAGATTAAATAATGGATTAATTAGAAAGACTCACAGATTTTAGAAGATTTGTTCAGATTTTTTAAAAAAAGAAATTACAAAATAATTTGTGGAATAAGATTTTTGTGAATTCATTGAAAACCTTCATACTATTTCACCAATAAACATCTCCAGTTTATAAAAATTTTATGTAAGTATTTAGGGTATTTTAACGCAGTAGTTATTTGAGCAAACTCCTTTATTTACAATTAAACAGCTCAAATATTTTTATTTTCTAGGGCAGTCAAATTCCCCTTTTTTTATTAAAACTTTAATTGTTAATAATTATTTTAGAAGAAAATATTTTTATTTCCCCAAAAATAAAATATTTTTATTGCGTAGAAATACTTTCGATTATTTTATTAACTTGTGCGTTCCGGATAAAACGGAAAGCATTTTTGATAATGCTTTAATTGCTTAATTCACCAATAATTATTTTAAATTTCACTTTCTAAAAACTTGAATTTTATGGCAGACGTTAGACCAACTGCAACAGTTAAACCGGTAACATCCGTACAGGCAAAAAAATCAGCTAACTCAATTTCGTGGTTGGCTCCCACATTATGTATTCTTATTGGATATGTAATTTGGCGTTTTATTTTGGGAGATGCATCTCATTTTAAAACTGCATCAGGTAATGGCTTTTGGCCGGACAGAGATGGTGCAACAGGTAGTTTGTATAAAATGTACCAAGGTGGTATAATTGTACCTATTCTTATTGGATGTTTATTAACGGTATTAACTTTTGTAATTGAAAGATTTCTTACCATAGCAAAAGCAGGTGGTACAGCAAGTAATGCAGATTTTATCCGCAAAGTACAATATCATCTTGCAAACAAAAACGTAGATGCTGCGTTAACAGAATGTGACAAGCAAAAAGGAAGTGTTGGTAATGTTATGAAGGCGGGTCTTCACCGTTACAAAGACATGATGAATAACAGTGAACTAAGTACTGATCAAAAAGTAATGGCTATACAAAAAGAAGTGGAAGAAGCTACTTCGCTTGAGTTACCAATGCTTGAAAAGAATTTGGTATTCTTATCAACCATTGCATCTGTAGCAACTTTGCTCGGGTTGCTTGGAACTGTGATGGGTATGATACGTTCTTTCTCTGCATTAGGTGAAGATAGTGGTGGTGGTGCCGCTGCAGGTAAACTTTCTCAAGGTATATCTGAGGCATTGTACAACACTGCATTGGGAATTGGTACTTCTGCATTGGCAATTATTTTCTATAATATTTTCACTACCAAAATTGATGGTATCACTTACGGTATTGATGAGTCTGGTTTTACTTTAACACAAAGTTTTGCTTCTCTGTACAAGTAATATGTATCGAAAAATGCAGTTTTTGTATCTAAGTAAATAATTAAATTTAATAAAAATGTCAAGAGCCAAAATACCGCGTAAAAGCACACATATTGATATGACGGCCATGTGTGACGTTGCATTTTTATTGCTGTCGTTCTTTATCCTGGCTACCAAAACAAAGCCTCCTGAAGCTGTGCCGGTGATGACTCCAAATTCAGTTTCTACCAAAGTGGCTAAGGATGAAGCGATACTTGTAACGCTTACCAAGGACAACAAGGTTTTTTTGCTGATCGGCGATAAATCTCATAAAAATGCGATCCTTGAAGATATCAATACTTCAAAAGGGTTGGGCTTGTCTGGGGAAGAAATGACCAAATTTAAAAAATTAGAATTTATAGGTGTTCCACTAGGGCAACTTAAAAGTTTTTTGAATTTGGCTTCACCGCTTGC
>JAYTCO010000077.1:0-13157 GCA_043736415.1 Ferruginibacter sp.
TTGTGCTGACATTACCTGCTTTAAACTTTCGTTTTGTTGCTGTTATTTCCAAACTTTCAAAGATCTTATTCTCTACTTATTTTCTCACCCATTTTTCGAAGCGGGGTGCAAAAGTATAAAACTTATTTCTATTAATCTAATTTATTTTTTAAAAACTTTTGAACCCTTTTTTGAAAAACACTATTTGTTTTTCGGATTGCAAATGTATGATAGCCAATACATTCTACCAAATTTTATTTTAATTTTTCGTCTAAAACGAATCAAAACAAACTACTATAAAATGGCATTTAAAAAGAACTTTCGCTTTTTTCTTTTAGCGGAATGCAAAGATAAGGGGTAATATTTCCTCACACAAACTTTTTACACAAAAAATTTTTCTGTTTTACTAAATGCCAAGTGTAGTAAGCATTACAGGGGATTAAATAATTTGAAGAAACAAAAACATTCTATGCATTCTCCAAAAAGAAGCGATTGAAGATTCTAAATAAATTTATTAATTCTTTTTATATAGCAGGTGGAAATTTTACATTTAATAGCGTAAGTCCTTTTGCCGGAGCTGAGAAGTCGGTTTTAGCACTGTTATCACTTTCAAGAATACATTTAAAATCAGCAATGCTGTATTTGCATTTACCAACTAACAACATTGTACCTACCAAACCTCTTACCATGCCTCTTAAAAAACGATTGCCTGTTACATTATATGTCAGTACATCATCTTTTAAAACCCAATTACTCTCTTTAATATTACACTTATAGGTAAAAACCTGTGTATTTTTCTTTGCAAAACTCCGATATTCCATATGGGTGAGCAATAAAGATGCAGCTTCCTGAAGGGCAGTTAGATTCAAAGGATAAGGATAGTAATATGCATTATCAAACAAAAAAGGATTTTTGTGGTTGTAAATGGAATATACATAACTCCGGGAAACAGCATCGAACCGGCAATGCTCTGTATCTGCCACTTCTCTAATATCTTTTATAACGATATCAAGCGGCAGTATAGCATTAAGATGATAAATAGCTTTTGTTATAGCAGTTGCTTCAATTTGAAATTGAGCATCAAAATGAAAAAAGTTTTGAAAGGCATGAACACCTGCGTCTGTACGTGAAGAACCAGTAAGTAAAACCGGAATTCTAAAATAAACAAGAAGTGCTGTTTCTACTTCAGCCTGTATGGTATTGGCATTATTTTGAATTTGAAAGCCGGCGTAAGCTGTTCCTTTATAAGCTACTTCTAAAAAATACCTGGACATAAATTAATTGCGGATCATCGCTTTAAAGCGGCTGATGTAATATTGATCGGAAAGCTGAGCCTGCAATGCTCCAAAATTCTGACTGTCATAAATATGAGGATAAGCTGCATCAAAAAAATTATACTTACCTGCATCATTTAAAAACAATGCACTTAAATTTTTAATCTGTTCAACAGAGTAACAAGTTGTTTTAAATACTTTTTTTGCAGCATCTACCATTGCATCGTCTGAAACGGCAGCAGCCATTTTCTTTCTAATTTTTAGAAAATCATTTTCATTTGCCATTGCTTTACAATCCGAATTAAAACTGACAACCGGTTTATCATTTATAACTGCTTCAGGTTTAGCAATGCTTGATTTTTTATTCTTCAGCATTCTTGGCGCTGTTTCCGGCTTCGTGTTGTTTGCAGCAGTTTTAGCCATATCAATATCTAAAAACTTTGTAGGCTTTGTTTCTTTGGATTCCGGCTTTGCTTCTTTAACTACGGGTTTATCCTCTTTTACAACAGTAATTTCTTTTACTGTTTCTGCAGGAGTTGCTATTTTATATTCGGCAATAAAAACATTTATAGTATCATTTTGCATTCCTGTATGATCAACATAAGTGTAAGATTTACCATCAACATCGCTGGAGGTATTTATTTTTTTTATTGCATTTTCGGTAGCTGGTTTAATGACTTTTGTTTCTACTTTTACTATAACCGGCTTAACTTCTTCAACAACAACAACCGGTGCAGGTTTTTTAGCAACTGAAAGATCTGTGTTTGCTGCACCCGCTAGTGTATTACTAAATACATCTTGATTTGATGTTGTTGGAATAATTGCAGAATTTCCTGCGGAATTATTCATTGCAACCTGCATTGTTTCCAGATTAAAAAGCCCCCAGCCTTTTGCACCAAAGTCTTTTAAAAGAAAACCAGCATCGGCTGAAGCAATATTTAAATTAATAGTTTGTTGGGGGAACTGATCTTTTGGAAAACCAAACGTAACAGAATAATTACCTGAACTTAATTTTGGAATTACTACATAACCTGATGCAGAAGAACTTAGCACCTTATCATTCATTTTTAAATAAAAAGGCTGTTTATTGTCTGTTTGCACATAAGCAAAATAATACTGTTGCGCATGCAACGCAGTATTTAGCAACAACATCGATACTAATTGTAGAAAGGTTTTCATAAAGCAATGCTTTGATCAACAAAATTAAAGATTCCTACCCATTTGCCATATATAAAATATGACACTACTATTTTGAAGCTATACTTTACATTTACAAATATTATTTAACGGAATCATCTGCCAATTGGATTAATAAAAACAAACCCATTTAATTGTGGCAGCTCACTTTCAATTTAAAAACAAAATAAATTCATGAAAAAATTTTTGATGCTCGTTTGCATTGCTGCTTTGCCTTTTAGTATGTATGCCCAAACATCCGATGAACCTCAAGATACATCCTGGAAAAAAATATTAAGGGAAAGTTATCCTAAAACGAATGAGCTTGTACATACAAAACTTGATGTACGTTTTGATTATGACAAAGCTTTTATGTATGGCAAGGAATGGCTTACATTAAAACCGCATTTTTATGCAACAGACAGTGTGTTGCTCGATGCCAAGGGTATGGAAATAAAAGAAGTAGCCGTTATAAAAGGGGCTACAAAAATACCTCTTAAATATATTTATGATGGCATGCAATTAAATATTAAGCTGGATAAAACTTACAAGGGAGATGAAAAATACATCTTATATTTTGATTACACCAGCAAGCCTAACGAACTAAAAGTAAAAGGCAGTCAGGCAATTACTGATGCCAAAGGGCTGTATTTTATTAATCCCAAAGGAGAAGATAAAAACAAACCAATTCAGATATGGACACAGGGCGAAACTGAAGCAAATAGTGTGTGGATGATTACCATTGATAAACCCAACCAAAAAAGTACGGAAGAAATAGCCATGACCGTACCGGCTAAATATGTAACGCTGAGCAATGGATTATTAATAAGCAAAAAAGTAAATGCTGATGGCACAAGAACAGATAACTGGAAAATGGACCTGCCACATGCACCATACCTTTTCTTTATGGGAGTGGGAGATTTTGCCATAACAAAAGATTTGTATAAAGGCAAAGAAGTAAGTTATTACACAGAAAGAAATCAGGAACAATATGCCAGAAAAGTTTTTGGTAATACCCCGGAGATGATAAAATTTATTTCAGAAAGATTAGGAGTTGATTATCCATGGCAGAAGTACGCACAGATAGTTGGAAGAGATTTTGTGAGTGGTGCTATGGAAAATACCACTGCCACTTTGCACCAAGAAAGCGCATACCAAAACAACCGCCAGCTTGCTGATGGCAATGCATGGGAAGAAACGATTGTACACGAGTTATTTCACCAGTGGTTTGGAGATTTAGTAACGGCTGAGAGCTGGAGCCATATTACCGTAAATGAAAGCTTTGCCAATTACAGCGAATATTTGTGGCTTGAATACAAGCAAAGTGCAGATGCTGCCTACGAACACAACCTGCAAGATATGCAGGGGTATTTGCAGAGTGGTGGCGAGCAAAAAGACCTGGTGCGTTTTCACTATGCTGATAAAGAAGATATGTTTGATGCTGTGAGCTACAACAAAGGCGGAAGAATACTAAACATGCTGAGAAATTATGTGGGAGATGATGCTTTCTTTAAATCGTTGAACAATTATTTAACGACAAATAAATTTAAAGCCGGAGAAGCCGGACAGCTTAGGCTTGCATTTGAAGAAACCACCGGCATGGATATGAACTGGTTTTTTAACCAATGGTATTATGGCAGCGGTCATCCAAAATTAAAAATAGATTACCTGTATGATGATGCGGCAGGCAAAGCCTCTGTAATTATTGAGCAGGCACAAAAAGGAGAAAAATATTTTAAAATACCAATGGCGGTGGATGTGTACACAGGTACAGAAAGAAAAAGATACAATGTAAGCGTAGAAAATAAAATAGACACGTTGGTTTTTTATTACAAAACACGTCCTGACCTTATAAATGTAGATGCTGATAAATTATTACTTGCAGAAAAAACAGACAATAAAACCGAAGCTAATTTTATTGCACAATTTAAGAATGCAAGAAACTATATGGACCGCAGAGAAGCACTGGATTTTTTTGGTAAAAAAAATATGCCTGAACTTGCAAAAGGATTGAATGATAAGTTTAGTGGCTTAAAAATACTTACTATGCAAAAACTTGCAGAATCGCCTTACAAAGCAGATGCAGTTGTATTAGAACAAGTGGAAACTCTTGCCAAAAATGATAACAAAAAAGTGAAGGCAGCAGCCATTAATTATTTAGTAAAAAATGGCAATAAAAAGTATTTATCTGTTTACCAGGCAGCAGTAAATGATTCATCTTACACAGTAGCAGGTGCCGCTTTAAAAGGATTAGTTGCCTTGGATGAAACAAGTGCTTACACACTTGCAAAAAAATTCAGCAACGATGCAAAAGGCGCCTTGGGTGAAGCAGTAAGTGATGTTTTAATTGCTAACGGTACAGAGGCAGATTTTGAATCTGTATCTACTATGTATAAAGATGCACCACCCTCGCAGGAAAAGTTAGGCCTTACAACAAAGTATGCCGCATACCTTGCTAAACTTAATAACATGGCGAGTATTAAAAAAGGTATTGACAACATCATAGCTTTTAGAACTATGATACCTGCTGCTTACAGAAGCAGTGTAGACCCTAGTTTTAAAGCTTCTTTTGATGTAATAAGCAAAGCGAAGGGCAAAGAAATTGAAGACTATATTAAGACGGTATTTAATTAATTATTCAATATTGTTGAATAAAAAACGGTGCTCAAATATGAGTGCCGTTTTTTATTTACTCCTGATGCTGTAATAATTTTCTAAGAAAAAATAGCCGGAGATGTCGTAGTGTAGTAAACTTGGATGTAAAACTGCTTTAAAAATAGTATACAATTAGAAAATTATAACAACCTCCTGTTTTATTAAAAAGAGAATATAGAAATGAGTTTAATTTTATACATTAAATAAGATCTCGATGAAAATAAGTTTCCTGGTTTTTATGCTTGTGATATTGTTTAATAAAACAGATGCGCAGCAAATACAAAAAATAAAAATTAAAGTCTTAATTGATCTTACAGCAACATCAGATTCTGTATTAATCATAAATTTTTGGGCGACTTTTTGCAAACCCTGTGTGGAGGAAATACCTGATTTAATTAAGCTTGCAAAGAAATATAAAAAAGAAAAAGCATCGCTCTATCTTGTAAGTTTAGACCTGGAAGATTACTACCCCGAGAAAATAAAAAGGTTTGTAGCAAAGAAAAAATATGCGGCTAAAATAGCTTGGCTTGATGAGAGCAATGCCGATTACTTTTGTCCTTTTATAGATGCATCATGGAGCGGAGCAATACCTGCAACCCTTTTCATAAATAATAAAACCGGTTACAAAAAGTTTTATGAAAAACAATTATCTCCTGTTGAAATTGAAGTTGCCATTAAAGCAGCACTGCAAAAACCTTAAGCTTTTCTTTTAATGCTGCAGCCAACGCTTTTGCTTGTTTTGGTTTGCACATTTTTACCTGCAGCCATTTCATCTATTGCAATTTGTAAATGCATTCTGCCAACCTTTGCTGCATCATTTGCGTTGTCATCTATTGCACCCTTGTAAGTAAGTTTAAGGTCTTTATTAAAAAGGTAACATTCCGGTGTGCGGTTTGCGCCAAACGCATCTGCCAATACATTGTTTTCATCTACTGCATAAAACCATTTGTAGTTTTGAACAACGGCATACTTTTTCATGGCTGCATAACTGTCATCGGTTGTGCGTTGTGCCTCATTGCTATTTAATACTACCACCCCTATATTCATCTTTTTTGCATAAGCACATATTTCTTTTGTTCTCTGCTGGTATTTTACCACATAAGGGCAGGTGTTACAGCTAAACATTACCAACAAGCCATTTTCTTTTTTAGCAGCCTGCAGCGTAATTTCTTTTCCGCTAATATCTTTTAATTTTTGTGTGGCTTTAGGCAATGCATCACCAATACTTAAAACATCTATAGTGATGAATGACATTAATGAAACGGATAATATTGCAATAGAAATAAAGAGTAGCTTTTTCATTTGTATTTGTTTTGTTTAAAATTACAACAAGAAAAAGTAATAATGAAATTCATCATTACATATTATTATAGGTTTTTTTAATTGAGTAATTTTCAAAAATTAAGCTGTGCAATAGTAGGCTGAGTACAGGCGTTATAGTATAAGAAGGATGGGTAAACTATGGTTTCCTCATATGTGAAGTTCCCTATAACTTCCCTATAAGTTCGGTATAAGTTTGAGGTTAATTTTTGAATGTTTAAAATCATATTCCTTAATACAAAACTTGTTTTTGGTATTTATAATCAGATGTTATCTACCTGATAAAATTACCAGTATCAATGTAAGCGAATCACAGCATTGTTAAGGCGATGACGTTTGGTAGGGGATCTTCTGATGCAGATATGCAGACTAACAATTTATCAGCACAACAAAGAACAACTGTTTAAAATAGCCGGGATAGCAGCGGAAATACTTTTTTGAGGAACGAAAAAAAGATTGCAGCGAATAGCCCGAAACCAATGCCGAAAAAGTTGTAAATCTTCATGCTTCAAAACAAAAAAGCCGGCCCGTTTCCGGACCAGCTTATAAAATTGTTCAGCTTTAAATTAAGCCAGGTCGTAACGATCGAGGTTCATAACTTTAGTCCATGCTGCAATAAAATCTTTTACAAACTTTGCCTGTGCATCTTTATATCCATAAACTTCTGCAATGGCTCTTAACTCTGTGTTGCTGCCAAAAATAAGGTCAACACGGGTGCCAATCCATTTGATGCTGCCGGTATGGCGATCTGTACCTACAAAAGCATCGTCGGTTTCTGACACTGCCTTCCATGTTGTATTTATGTCGAGCAGGTTTACAAAGAAATCGTTTGTAAGTGCTTCTTTATTTGTGGTGAAAATACCATTTTGAGATTGATCAAAATTGGTCTTTAAAGCACGCATACCGCCAATAAGTACGGTCATTTCCGGCGCTGAAAGCGTTAGCAACTGGGCCTTATCAATTAACAATTCTTCTGCAGAAAGTGTGAATTTTGCTTTTGAATAATTGCGGAATCCATCTGCCTGTGGCTCTAATACTGCGAAAGAGTGAACATCGGTTTCTTCCTGCGTTGCATCTGTTCTGCCCGCATTAAATGGTACCATTACATTATGGCCAGCATTTTTTGCTGCTTGCTCAATACCTGCACTACCTGCAAGTACAATAACATCTGCGATAGAAATTTGCTTACCGCCAACATTTGCGTTGTTAAATGCTGCCTGAACTTCTTCAAGTGCCGACAATACTTTTGACAATTGGGCTGGATTGTTAACCTTCCAGTCTTTTTGTGGTGCAAGACGAATACGAGCACCATTTGCGCCACCACGTTTATCACTTCCACGGAAAGTAGATGCTGATGCCCAAGCGGTAGATACCAATTGAGATATTGGTAAGCCTGTAGAAAGTATAGTTGCTTTTAAAGCTGCGATATCATTGTCATCTACTAATTGATGTGCAACTGCAGGAACCGGATCTTGCCAAATCAATATTTCAGCAGGTACTTCAGCGCCTAAATATCGAACTCTTGGTCCCATATCTCGGTGCGTTAATTTAAACCATGCTCTTGCAAATGCATCATTCAATGCTGCAGGATTTTCAAGAAAGTTTCTTGAAATTTTTTCGTAGATCGGATCTATTCTTAAAGAAAGATCAGTTGTCAACATAAATGGCTGATGACTTTTTGAAGCATCATGTGCATCTGGCACTAAGCCTGCACCACCATTGTTTACCGGTCTCCATTGGTGTACGCCACCAGAACCCTTGTAAACTTCCCATTCGTATGCGAAAAGATTTTCGAAATAATTATTGCTCCACTTTGCCGGTGTGGTTGTCCATGCGCCTTCAAGGCCGCTGGTGATGGCATCTACAGCTTTACCCGTATTAAAAGTATTGTGCCAGCCCTGGCTTTGATGCTCTATACCTGCTGCTGAAGGCTCAACGCCTACATATTCATCAGCATCGGCAGCGCCATGGCATTTTCCTAAAGTGTGTCCACCTGCAATAAGTGCTACAGTTTCTTCATCATTCATTGCCATACGACCAAATGTTTCTCTAATATCACGTGCTGCTAAAAGCGGATCAGGATTGCCATTAGGACCTTCCGGATTTACATAAATTAAACCCATTTGAACTGCAGCAAGGGGTTGCTCCAATTCACGGTCCCCGGTGTAACGGTTGTCACCCAACCATTCTCTTTCTGAACCCCAATAAATATCTTCCTGAGGTTCCCAAACATCTACACGGCCACCGGCAAAACCGAAAGTCGGCAAGCCTGACGCCTCTAAAGCGCAATTACCTGCTAAAACCAACAGATCAGCCCACGAAATTTTATTACCATATTTTTGTTTTAGCGGCCATAAAAGCAAACGTGCTTTATCGAGGTTAGCATTATCCGGCCAGCTGTTTAGCGGAGCAAAACGTTGTGTACCAAATCCTGAACCTCCACGCCCATCAGCAATGCGGTATGTACCCGCACTGTGCCATGCCATCCTTATAAACAGTCCGCCATAAGTGCCGTAATCTGCAGGCCACCACTCCTGAGAAGTGGTCATTAATTGATAAATATCATTTTTTAATGCACTTAAATCAAGTTTATTAAATTCTTCTGCATAATTAAATGCCTCGCTCATAGGGCTAGATTCAGCGGCATTTTGACGGAGAATATTTAGCTTAAGCTGGTTAGGCCACCAGTCACCATTTGTAGGACCGTTGCCTGCAGCGGTTCTCTTTACAGCAGCTGCACCTGAAAAGGGACATTTGCTTTCGCCATTCACATTGTAGGGTGCTGTGCCGGCGGTGGTATTATTTTCCATAATTGGGAGTTTATCTGTTACTTAATTTGCAAACTTACGAGCATCCTAACGATAATGTTTATTAATAGATATTATATAGTAATAGTTTAAAGCTATAAAGTATATCAAAAACTTTTAGAAATATCCAATAGAATTTGTATTTGCCTGCAGGAATTGAAAAAGCTTAATCGTTTAATAAGAAGCATAATAAAAATTAAAGAAGCGGCATTGTACAAATACTTTTTTTTTGCTTTTAAAATAATAGCTTAAGATTTTTTGCTGCGATTTTTAGCTATAATTATTACTATTTTTTTTGTATTTATCAAGCTTTATATGAACAAATGCTGTGCTAAAAAACCCTTAATATTTAGGTGCGTGCATAAGTTTTACTTATTTATTTAAGCAAAAAAAACTTTGCTACAGTAATGTTGCAAAGTTTAAAAGAAGGAAAAGAAAATTTAGTTTCAATATATTACCAACTGCCACTAGCTCCACCACCTCCGCCGCTGCCACCACCAAAACCACCAAAGCCGCCACCACCGTCTCCGCCACCGCCCCAATCTCCGCCGCCACCTCGACCGCCACCGCCGAAAAGTGCACCAAGCAATAAAGCCTGACCAATACCACTTTGCCCCCTGCGGCTCATAAAGGTCCCACCTCCACCCCCACCACCTCTTGAAATAAGAGAGATAATAATTATGATAATTATAATAAATATAAAGCTGTATCCGCCTTTGCCTGAGCCTGTACTTTTTGCTCTTGCCGAATTATACTTTCCTTTAACTGCCTGCACAATAGCATCAGTGCCGAGATCTATACCTCTGTAATAATCAGACCCTTTAAAATTTGGGACAATAATATCGTCAATAATACTTTTTGATGTAGCATCTGTAAGAGAACCTTCCAAACCATAACCCACAGTAATATCAAGTGTGCGGTCATTTTTTGCAATTAATAAAATAACGCCATTGTTGTTTTTGGTACCTACACCCCACTTTCTTAAGAGCCCCACGTTGTAATCAGCAATGGTTGCACCGTTAACAGAAGGTACAATTACAACAGCAATCTGTGTAGAAGTACTGTCATCAAGCACTACCAATTTTGCTTCAAGCGTCTGAACCTGTTCTGCAGTTAAGGTATTTGTAAAGTCATTTACAAGTCTAGGCGGATTAGGCCTTTCAGGATATGTTTGTCCTAATACTATTACAGAACAAAACAGTATTAAAACGGTAAAAGAAATTTTTATAAAACGATTCATTTAGTAGTATTTGTAAGAGCGTTTATTTGCCAAAAACAATTTCGTCAGGCAATTCATTCTTGTCATCCAGTTTATTGAAAGGAAATTTATCGTGGAGTGTTTCGCCAATGCTCGTTATACAATGTACCATGCCACCAATAATATCCTCGGCAGTAATTTTTTTCAACATACTTTTTACAGAACTGTTCCAATATTCTGCACCTGTAGTTTTGTAAATTCCTTCATCTCCAAAAAGCGCCAGCTGTTTGTCTTTTACAGCAATGTAAAGCAGCACGGCATTTCTTTCATCGGTTTTATCCATCTTCAGATTATAGAAAATTTCTGCTGCCCTGTCCATAGGGTCCATATAAGTATTTCTGCTTTCAACATATACCCGTATTTCGCCACTAGTGCGATGTTCAGCATTACGAATAGCTTCTACCACACGTTGCTTTTCTGCATCAGTAAAAAATGTTTTCTTTTTAAAAAAGGGAAAAAGCATTATTTAAATTTTATTTCTGTTGATTTTTCTGCACCTGCATCTGACTGAAAACCATTTTTTGGAGCAAAGCCAAATATGCCACCGATCATTTTGGTTGGAAAACCTCTTACACTACTATTGTAATATTGTATAGCTTCATTAAAATCTTTGCGTGCAACTTTTATACGTAGTTCCGTTCTTTCGAGTTGGGTCTGTAAAGTTGTAAAAGCTTTTGTACCCTGCAGTTCAGGATATTTTTCTACAGTAATCAGCAGCCTGTTGGCAGAAGCTGCAAGTTCATCCTGAGCCTGGGTTTGGGCATTGTAGGCGTTGGCAGAAACATTATTTGCACTTACGTTTACAAAATTAGCTTTGGCACGGGCTTCAGTAATTTCCTGTAAAGTATTCTGCTCAAAACCTGCATTACCTTTCACCGTATTTACAAGGTTAGGAATAAGATCGAGCCTTCGCTGGTATGCATTCTGAACCTCACTCCACTGCACTTTTACTTTCTCATCTTTTTTTACCAATCCGTTATAAGTTGTAATGAGATACAATCCCATTACAACTATCACAGCTCCTATTATATAAGGAATATACTTTTTGTTGTTCATCTGTAATTAATCAGAAATTGTAGTGTCTATTTTTTTTTGTTCAAATCATCAAAATTTACATCTACTTTTTTCTCTGCGCCTGCATCTGCTTTAAAACCATCTTTTGCTCTAAAGCCAAAAATACCACCTAAAATATTCATTGGAAAAGAACGCACTTTGGTATTGTAAACATTTATTTCTTCATTAAATACCTTGCGGGAATTTTTGATATTGTTCTCAATACCTTCCAGCTGGCTTTGCAACCTCATAAAACCTTCTGTTGCTTTTAAAGTAGGATAGGCTTCGACAGTAGCAAGTAACCTGCTTAACGAACCGGATAACTGACCCTGCGCAGCCTGAAACTCTGCAATCTTCTCCGGGGTAAGGTTATCTGCATTTATATTTACACTTGTAGCTTTTGCACGGGCTTCCACTACAGCAGTAAGGGTATTTTGTTCAAAATTTGCAGCTCCTTTTACCGTGTTAACTAAATTACCAACAAGGTCTGATCTGTTCTGGTATTCTGTCTGAACATTATTAAAAGCTTTTTTTACACTTTCATCTTGTTTTACAAGACCATTGTAGCCATTGCAGCCTAAGAAGCCAATTACAACAACTACCGCCAATAGAATTAATAAACCTGTACTTTTCATTTGAGTTTGTTTTAAGATTAAGAATATAAAAGTAGGTAATTATCATTTCCATAGTGTTTTCTTTTACAGCAGTGGCTATTTTATAAAACAGGCGGTATAAATCAGCTAAAAAGTTAAGGATTTCAGCACCTTAAATTTTTTGATAAATTAAACATAACAACATGTAATTTTGCACTTCGAAAATTATTATTATCATTTCAAATAAACAGTTATGAGTTCAATTAAAGTAGCCATTAATGGTTTTGGAAGAATTGGCCGTTTGGTTTTTCGCCAGATACACGATATGGAGGGAATAGAAATTGTTGCCATAAACGATCTTACAAGCCCGGCAACATTGGCACATTTATTAAAATATGACAGTGCACAGGGGAGATTTGATGAAAAAGTAACTTCAACTGAAAATGCTATTGTGGTTAATGGCCATGAAGTAAAAGTATATGCACAAAAAGATCCTTCTCAAATTCCTTGGGGAAGCCACGATGTTGATGTTGTAATTGAGAGTACAGGATTTTTTACAGATGCTGCAAAGGCACAGGCACATATTACCGCAGGCGCAAAAAGAGTAGTTATTTCTGCGCCTGCTACCGGTGATTTAAAAACAGTTGTATTTAATGTTAACCATGCAATTTTAGATGGTACTGAAACCATTATAAGCTGTGCAAGTTGTACAACCAACTGTCTTGCGCCAATGGCAAAAGTGTTGAATGATAATTTTACCATTGTAACAGGAATAATGAGTACTATTCACGCATATACCAACGACCAAAATACATTGGATGCGCCGCATGCTAAAAATGATTTAAGACGAGGAAGAGCGGCAGCGGCCAATATTGTACCAAACAGTACAGGTGCAGCAAAAGCAATAGGACTTGTATTACCCGAGCTTAAAGGTAAACTTGATGGTGGAGCGCAACGTGTACCGGTAATTACAGGATCTTTAACTGAACTATATTCTATTTTAGAAAAAACAGTAACGGTTGACGAAGTAAATGCAGCTATG
>JAYTCO010000078.1:0-2315 GCA_043736415.1 Ferruginibacter sp.
AAATTACATTGAATACCGCCCAATATCCATCTGCCCGGCATTATGGAGCCTAAAATATCGCTGTATTTTCTGTCAAAAATATTACTGGTTTCTATAAAAGCTTTTAACCGGTTTTCTTTAATAGCATAAGCCAACTGTCCATTTAATACAAAATAATCTTTTGAAACCGATGCTTCAATAGCCCTTGCCTCTCTTTCAGCTCTAATCTTGTATAGTCCATTGAAAGAAATGCTGGCTGCTTTAAAAGTATATTGTAAACTAAAATTCGTTAAAAATTTTGCGTGGGAATTAATGTAAAAAGAGGGTATATTGTTACTACTTTCACTTTTAAGAAATAATAATCCGGATGTTGCAGCAAAACTGCTGTGCTTGCTAACTGCTGTTTTATATTCAATATCAGTTTCCAAACCTTGGGTGTTTACTTTAGCAATATTTTTTGCCAATGCATATGTACCTGAGGGAATAATATTGTTTTTTCGGGGAATATCAGCATAAGCAGTCAGAACGTAATCAATTAGGTTTTGCTGATTCCTTTTAAATATAGATGCTGATATTTTTAAATTATTCTTTAAAAAGTAATCTCCTCCTATTTCATAGCTGTAAGATGTTTCAGGAATTAAATCAGCATTGCCAAGACTTCCACTTTTTACCAGCGGTTTGCCATAATTATTGTACCGTTCAGTAAAATCTGCATCTCTTGTAGTTTTACCAAAGGATCCTCTTAATTGGTAGTTGTCTTTTTTAAAGGAGAGATTTATTTGTGGAATTAATTCAGTTCCGGATACATTGTTATTATCTATTCTTACCGCGGGGGAAATATTTATAAAATCCCCTATTTTTTGATTGAGGGTTAGATAAGCTCCCAATTGATTTACAGTATGATTACCTCTGTCATTTGAAGTAATTTGCTTTTGAATAAACTGACTGCCAATAATTAAAGTGGTTTTTTTAGATAACTCATTCTCATAAATAATCTGAAACTGGTACAGCCCTGATTTGTTACGATTGGCTACTGCTGCGGTTGAAAACAAATAATAGTCTTTTGCTACTTTTAAACCGACATCAAAATTAAAACGGTGCTTTTTTTTGCTGTACTGAAGTTTAATGTGGTTCCAGTATGATTGAACTTTTTCAGAAGCAGTGTCACTTTTAAATGTTGTATAAAAATTTTGTGCAGCAAAATCACGGTTGTCGTAGGCTGTTCTTAAACTAAGTTGAAAATAGGAATTGATAATTCTTTTGTAAGATAGAGAAAAGGTTGTGTTATTAAAATAGCCCGTTGTACCTCTTTGCTGCTGGCCCTTTGCAAAATTATTATTAATACCGCCTGCAATTGTATTTTTAGCATCGTTCCAAAGCCCTCCAATATTAAAATTTGCTAAGCCAAACTGTCCTCTTTTAAACTGAGCATCAATATTTTTTATTTTTTTAGATGATGAAAAAGATTTTGTAATAATATTTATTACACCACCTACTGCTTCAGTGCCATAAATAGCAGATGAAGCTCCTTTTAAAATTTCGATTCTCTCAATTTCTGAAACAGCAATAGGAATGTAAGAATTAAAGTGCCCTGTTAGTGGATCATTTAGTCTTATCCCATCTAAAATAACCAGTACCTGTTGAAATGTACCGCCACGAATTACAATATCACTTTGCGTTCCCATAGGTCCTCTTGACTGTACTTCAATTCCGGGTACATATTTTAATAATTCATCTATAGAATTAACGGGCATTTGGTTAAATGTATTTCCATTAATTACTGTTATGTTTCTACCGGTTTTAGAAATCGTTTGTGGGGTAAGTGTTGCTGTAACGGTAACGGGATCCAGCGTGCTGTCAATCTGAGAAAAACCTGCTTGACAAATAAAAATGGATATTAAAAAGACAGTCAATCCTCTGTTAAAGTGCATAATTAATTTTTTTGGAATGCAAATATAGCAGAACATTTTTTAAGTATTAAAATCCGATATTTGCAACCTAATTAAGCCTAAAAGCACACAATTTATAATTAAAAAACATGAAGGATTTTCAATACATAACCAATGCACACCCATCTTATATTGAGAATATATACAATGATTACGTTACAAATCCGGATAGTGTAGATGTAGAAATGAAGAAGTTTTTTGAAGGTTATGATTTTGCAGTAGCAAACGGAACTACTTCCAACGGTAAAGTTTTACCTGTAGTAACGGAAACTTCAGAAGCTCCGGTTTCAAATCTAACCAAAGAATTTGCAGTATATCAACTTATACAATCGTACCGAAAAAAAGGGCATTTGATTGCTAAAACAAATCCTTTAAAAGAAAGAAAAG
>JAYTCO010000079.1:0-5478 GCA_043736415.1 Ferruginibacter sp.
AAAAGTTTAGTGAAACGACTTTCACTAAACTTCTTTCAAGACCGATAAAAACATTGAGTTACCGAGGTTTTTACCAACTATTTTTCAGTATTATACCTATTTTAACAAATAACCGGATTTAATGTAGGTAATAATTTACTCTGCCAGTTATAGCGTAAAATAAAAAGCCGTTTCAGTGCTTTGAAACGGCTTTAATTATTCAAAACATTTTTATTTTACAATAAAGGAAATCTTTTTTGAATCACCTTTTTCATCTTTTATAATAAGTTGATAATTTCCTGCAGCAACAATGCCTAAACTTATTGTCTTCTTTAAATTATTTGTTTGTAATTGAAGGGTTTCACTGTAAATAATTTGCCCGTCCATATTGTTAACAGATAATTGATATTTGCCCTCTGATACACTAGCAA
Source organism: Ferruginibacter sp. (assembly GCA_043736415.1). Lineage (GTDB taxonomy): Bacteria > Bacteroidota > Bacteroidia > Chitinophagales > Chitinophagaceae > Ferruginibacter. The sequence goes on from JAYTCO010000079.1 coordinate 411, forward strand.
AACTAACATGCACTTTACCCTCTAAAACAGGGTTTGGAAATAAAGTTATTGCAGTTGGCACTTCCTTTTCTTTCGCATCTATTTTAATAATTTCACTGTATTGTGATGCGCCGGTTATTGCTGTTGCTTTTACCCTGTACCAATTATTTCCATCAATCGGAGTGGTATGAATGTATCTGTAGTAAGGGTTTCCATTGTTATTTGCAGTTGGCATTTGCTTACCGATTTCAATAAAATTAACACCGTCTTTACTCGATTCGATTGTGTAAGTATGTACATTATTTTCATTTTCAGTATACCAAGTCACGGTAGCTGTATTGTTCTTTTCCCTAACTGCAGTTATCTTAATAAAACGCATAGGCGTCACCTGCTTGAATACAATCATAAATCTGTCTGCCATTTTACTTGAAGCATCGGCAGTAATATTAAAATTATAGTTTGTATGGTTTAACAGGCTTACTGCAATTTCTGATGCTAAAAACTTGTCAATTAAAAATGCATCTAAACCGGTGTTGTTTAAAACTGAAGGGTCTATTTTAAAATGGTAAGTATTTATTCTAGTCCCGGTCAAATTAAATTTAATTGTATCGGTAACTAAAAGTTTTGCACGCCTTTCCACTACAAACAATGCATTGTTATTTTTTATAGAAAAATTATCTGCTACGTTTATTATTTTTCGTACATCATCATTATCTGTTTGATTTGTAAAATTATCATCAAAATTTAACCATACACCATCAGCAAGATAGCTTGAGCCGTCAGGATAATTAGCATACATATTTATTTCAAGTGTTGGTATAAGTGTTTCTTTTAATACGTTGGTAACCAATTTACTTTGCAGACTGCTACCAGTAAATTTATCAGACTCCTGTATGCTGATAGAACCAGGATTTGCAATATCATTACTTTGCAGAAAAACCGCTTCACCACTTTCAATAAAATTACGAATGGCTCCTCCGGGTTGTTTATAATTAAAACCATCCCATGTGTAAGTTTCAAAAGCTCCTACATTATAAACACCCAACGAATTAGGATTCCAGGCAGTAAAAGCATTACTGATCTTTAGTTTTAAAAGTGATTGCACATTTATTCTTGATGGATAAGGGTTACCCAGCGAAATAAATTTTCCCGAGGGTACAAGTACAGATTGTGTTCCTGTAACTACATCTCCTTTAATGCGCAAAATAGTTGGTATTGCAGCTCCACTTGGTGCCACACTTCTATCACCTCTTACAAATACATAATAACCCTGAGTGTTCGAAATCAACAAAGTGTTCGTATTTGAAACATTGATGTAATTATTACTTGCAGGATCGTAATACTTCATACTTGCACGTTGAGTATAATCATCTACGCCCGTAAACCCTGCAGGGCCTGTTATACGGGTACCATAACCAGTCCCTGTAAGTGATGCCCCACCTTCTCTCCATGCAGCCGTAACGGTTGGTGACGTTGCATTTGCAATAGGTGCTGCAAGTAGCCGCCACGATTTTTTTGCAGGTAGATAGCGTTCAATAGTTACTTTTCCTGTAATACTGTTTCCGGATATCATGGTTCCAAAACTTGCTGTTGCCGTATCTCTGGATAATAATGTAAGGTTATCATTGGTTGTAATGGCAGAATTACTAACCGCTCCATAAACAAGTGAACTGGATATTAACAAATTACTTGCAGGAGCTGCCGAAACTGTCATGCCTTTGGTATTTGCATTTATGAGAGAAGAAATTGTACTGTTTATAAACCAATTACCTGAAAGATTTTGCGCTGTGCCGGATGTACCTTTCATTTCAACAATACCAAGGTTTGCTTTCATAAAACCGCCTATACTGTTTAAAGTTCCAGTACCGTTATGTGTTATTCTTGTTGAGCCAATATCAAATGTCCCTTGCTTTAAACTGTCCACTCCATTTACAAGTTGGTTAGTCGCAATGGTTACAATTGAGGGATTATCTGTAGTAAGATCATTTACAGTTGTGGGCAAACCGCTACCCGTTACCTGATTTAAAATACCATTATAAATATAATTTCCTGTACTGTTGTAAGTACGCCCACCCGTCATTTGTATATTCCCCGTTGCGTTGCCTGAGATAGATATGCCTTGTACATGACCCATACCCAAATAACTACCATTACCCATTGTAAATGCACCCGTTCCTGATACTATATTTGCATTACAGTATAAACCTCCTGTAGCATTTATGTTTAAAGGCCCTGTAGAGGTTACGGGTGCTGTACTTGTTCCAAGGCCGATAGCTGTATTGGTACCAAGATAAACATCGGCCAATGCATTTATATTAAATGAAGTATTTACTTTTAAAGTTCCTGCTATGGTTTGTTTAATTGCTCTTCCACTTCCACTTCCATTTGTTGCTAATAAATTAGCATAAGTGGGTGGATTAAAAATTGTTTGGGTTATTGAATTGGAACCGTAATATTCGATTGTGCTTGTAGGATCGAAAACATAAGGTGAAAAACTGCCGGGAAAATTACTACCAGCTACACCATGTGAAACATTTAAAACATCCGGAACACTCATATCGCCGCCAAGCCTCAGCTTAGACCCAGGCAGCATCTTTAAGGCTGATGTTAATCCCCCTTTTATAACATTAAAGGAATAATTTGCAGGCATATCCAGAGTTGAATTGACACCAATCGTTATTCCTGCTCTTCCCATTAATTCAATATAACCATCGAACATTGTTCCGGCCATCACTACATTTGTTGTATTTGAAGTTCCTATACGTAAATCTTCAAATAAAATCGGTTGTAAAGTATCTGTTATAAGCGGCCTTGTGTAATTATAAATATATTGGGTACCTGCTTTATTGAAAATAAAAACAGTGTATTCATCCACAGTATACCCGCGGGGATTAAACGTCATATCACCATAAAATGTAAGTATTTGATTTGGAAATGTTGTTTTATCTGCATTTCCTGAACCTATAGAGGAATGTCCTTCATTGGTGGCAGTTAAAGTTGCAGCTCTTCCCAAAATTACATCGCCATTTATGGTAACACGGCCATTGTTTAAAATGGAGCATCGGTTAAATTTATTTGATACAGTTCCACCAGGACATTCTATAGAACAACTACCGTCAATTAAAATATCTCTTGCACCAGTTGTAGGACTTGCAATTTGAAACACAATTCTATAAGCTGTATTTGAAACATTTCTCATGAGGAGATTCTTGACAGAAACATTTACATCGAGATTGATATTGATATTTTCTGGTATAGTGGCTGCAGTTCTGTCGATTGTTAATGTTACATTTTCACAGGCAGTAGGCGTATGTCCTAAACTCCATGATAGAGTAGACCAGTTTATACTCCACGTATCCAGATTTGAATTATAACTTCCTCCTGCAGTAGAGGTTACAAGTGCTGAATTCGTCGCGGTTCCACATGACACAGTTGTGGCATTGCCATTCAAGGGGGAAGATGATAAATATTTTATTCCTCCTGAGCAACTGACATTATTGTAACCATAGATCCAATACCAATATTGTGTAGTTACTGAAAGTCCCAATGAATTAAATCCTGTTGCATTGCTAGAACCTTCAATAAATCCTCCCAAAGCATTAGTACCGGCAGAATAAGTCACACCATTTACAGGTGCTGTTGGTGCTGTTGATGTGGTGGTTCTAATTACTAAATATCCATCAGTATTTAAAGCAGCTGTAAATGAACCTGAAATATTATTTTGTCCTGCTGTTAATATTAAACCTGTCGGCTGAACAGAAGGTGCAGTACATGCAATTGTATAAGAAATACGAACCTGGCCTCTGGCACCATTTCCTCCCAATTTACCTTGTCCACTATTTTTATTATTAAAAGCACCAGATCCGCCTCCACCAATTATAATTCCAATATTACCGTTGCTATTACTATTTACTCCAACCCCTCCGGCTCCACCATCAGTACCGCCACCTAAACCTTTAGTGGGAGTTCCTCCATTGCCACCACTTCCTGTTGAGCCAGCACCTCCGCCACCACCTCCTGATGCACTACCTATTCCAATACCGCCATTTCCACCATCATAAGTTCCACCGATACCGCCCACACCCGAAATACCAATAGATATTCCGCCTGTTCCCGGATTTGCTATATATAATCCATTAAAACTTGATAAACTTCCATTTCCACCTGAACCTGAGTTATTCCCTATTCCACCTGCACCAACTACGCAAGGGTAAGATGTACCAGCAGATACAACAACTCCCGTAGTTATTTTGTAAGCTCCACCTCCCCCGCCACTCCCCACGGAATTGGGAGGTGCGGCCACCCCAGCTCCACCACCGCCCCAGGTTTCTACAGTTATTGTTGTAACACCCACAGGGCAAACCCATGGACCAGATATTGTAAAAGTTTGTATGCTTTGTGCATTTGAAACGAATACAAGTATTGATAGAAGAAATGTAAGTAAACTAAGAGCAAATGTTTTTTGTAATGTTGTTTTCATAGTTGACATATAATTATATAAACGCCCTTGTGATAAAGAGCATATAAAATAATTTCTTGTGTAAAAAACAAGGAAATGCAGTTGCGGAAACAAAGGCATTACGGGTTTTAATAGTTTTATTATATTGGATTGTAAGTAGAATGGATTAGGGCCAATGGTTACTTACATTATAATCAACGAACCTATCACACTGTTATTGTGTAAATCCAAAAGATTTGTAGAAGAAATTATACAAGAGTATTTTTTATTCGTAAGTGTACTGAAGATTTTGAGTATATCTACTAATTCGCAATAGATTGAACAGTATTGATCGTTTAAGTTTTATAAATTATAGCAAGTAGTATAAAGTTATTAGCAACTATTTAAACTGTAGATTATTAATTTTTTTTTTTTCATTTGTAAGGTATCCTAAATGAAGTTGTTGTTTTATTAGAAATTGCCATCTTAAAATAATTAAAAAACTACAACAGGTGTAACAACAAAATACCTTTTATTATAAGTCTTTACTTGTAAGGGTGATGATTATAAAATAGGAATACCTTTTTGCCTAATATTTCTTTAAATCAGGAAGCCATACTTCAATAGATTGAATGAAAAAAAATTTACTCT
>JAYTCO010000080.1:0-2312 GCA_043736415.1 Ferruginibacter sp.
ATAAGGCAAGGTTCTATTGTTACATATAGGGTTGCATCATTTACATATTTACTGCCAAGCGAATTGTATGCAGCAGTAAGAGATAATATTTCTGCATGAGCTGTACTGTCATTTAGCATCTCTACCTGGTTATGAGAACGGGCTATTATTTTATCGCCAATAACCAACACAGCACCAATTGGCACTTCATCTTTTTCAAATGCTGCTGCTGCTTCTATTAATGCCAAACGCATATATTGTTCATCGTTCATAGTTAGTTTGCTTAACTTTAAAATTCAAATTTAGTTTAAATGGATACAAGTGTACTAACAGAAAAAATGAGCACCTATTTTGAAACAGGCGTTACTAAACCGTACGATTTTAGAATAAAGCAATTGCAGAAACTAAAATCTACGGTTCAGAAATATGAGATAGAAATATTTGAGGCTTTATATAAAGATTTACATAAAAGCAAAGAAGAATGCTGGATAACAGAAAACGGATTTTTTCTTTCAGAAATAGGCGTTGCAATAAAGAAATTAAGCAGTTGGATGAAGCCTGAAAAAGTAGGTACCAATCTTTTAAATATTCCATCGAGCAGTTTTATTATGCCTGAACCATTGGGTGTGGTATTAATTATAAGCCCATGGAATTACCCTTTTCAATTATTGCTGACGCCGCTTATTGGGGCTATTGCTGCTGGAAATTGCGTAGTGCTTAAGCCGTCAGAACTTGCTCCGGCAACAGCTGCCATTATTAAAATAATTATTGAGGAAACATTTGAGCCTGCTTATATTTCTTATGTAGAAGGAGATGGTGCAACTGTAGTGCCTGAACTAATGAATAATTTTATTTTTGACCATATTTTTTATACAGGAAGCACCGCAGTTGGCAAAAGTGTTTATGAGCTTGCCGCAAAAAACCTGGTGCCGGTAACTTTAGAACTTGGCGGCAAAAGCCCCTGCATTGTTGAAGCTGATGCAGATATAAAAACTGCGGCAAAACGTATTGCCATGCCCAAATTTTCTAATGCTGGGCAAATGTGTGTAGCTCCGGATTATTTGCTCGTGCACCAATCTGTAAAAGATGAACTTGTAAAAGAATTAAAAAAGGTTATTAATGATTTTTTTGGTGATGATGCACAAAAAAGTGATTATTACGGAAGAATAATTAATGAAAAACAATTCTCAAGACTGGAGAAATATTTAAGCAACGGAAAACTTTTAACCGGTGGAAGAACAGATAAAGCCAACCTGTTTATTGAACCAACTTTACTGGAAATAAATGATGTGAATGATGCGGTAATGCAGGAAGAAATATTCGGGCCAATATTACCCATTATTGCTTTTACTGAAATGAAGGAAGCACTTGCAATTATTAAAAAAAATAAAAACCCATTGGCAATGTATGTATTCACATCATCTGCTGAAAAAGAAAAGTTATGGCTTAATACAGTACCATTTGGCGGAGGTTGTATAAACAATGCAACCCTTCACCTCACCAACCACAAATTACCTTTTGGTGGCAGAGGTGCAAGTGGCATGGGCAATTACCATGGTAAGTTTAGCTTTGATGCTTTTAGTCACAAAAAAGCTGTTATGAAAACGCCCACCTGGCTTGATCTTGCAATAAAATATCCCCCATACACAGGCAAACTAAATCTTTTTAAAAAAGCCATTAATTAACATGACTGCAAAACAACAGTTTTTAAAAATAGTCTATCCAATATTTGCATTTTTTACAAAAACATTTAAAATAAACAAAGGAATTTTTGCATCTGATAAACCTGCACCACAGTCGTTTTATTTATTAAATTCTATACTCAACAATGGAGATGAATTTGATTTTTCTCAACTCAAAAATAAAAAGGTTTTAATCGTAAATACTGCATCAGACTGTGGTTATACTGCACAATATGAAGACCTGGAAAAACTCTATAATTTTAAGAAAGGAAAATTAGTAATATTAGCGTTTCCTGCAAATGATTTTCAAAAGCAGGAAAGTAAGGACGACCATACAATAGCAGAATTTTGCAAACGTAATTACGGCATTAGTTTTCCGCTGATGAAGAAAAGCAAGGTGGTCATTCATTCTACACAAAATAAAGTTTACGACTGGCTTACTGATAAAGATAAGAATGGATGGAACAGCAATGACCCTTCATGGAACTTTTGTAAATACCTTGTAAATGAAAAAGGAAATCTTACTCACTTTTTTGAATCATCAGAATCGCCGATGGGCAAAAATATTTTAGCGGCTATTGAGGAATAAAAAAATTAATGTTTACAAAAGAAAATATTGAACAATACTTTAGCGCTTTTAAAAATGAGCAA
>JAYTCO010000081.1:0-2309 GCA_043736415.1 Ferruginibacter sp.
GATAAACTTACACCCATTATTGATGCTGAAGTTTGGCAGGAAGTTGATTGTATAACCTGTGCAAATTGTTGTAAGGTTATGACGCCTACGTTTACTGAAAAAGATTTAAAAAGAATCTCTAAACATTTTGGACAAACGGTAGATTCATTTAAAAAACAGTGGTTAAGAAAAGAGCGAAACGGTGACTGGGTAAACGTTACACAGCCTTGTCAGTTTTTAAATTTAAATACAAATATGTGCAACATTTATGCTGTTCGCCCCGATGACTGCGCAGGGTTTCCTCATATTAAAAAGAGAAAATTTGAAGATTATGCACACGTGCACAAACAAAATATTGATTATTGTCCTGCTACATATAAAATGGTTGAAAAGCTAATAAGCAGAGTAGAGGATATGAAAATTACAGACCGTTTGTAAATTAATATATTGGGTTTAACTTTTTCATAATACTCAATACTCATTAGTAACTATTACAGGTAAACATCCTCAATTAAAAAATATTCTGTAGCACTATTTTTTATCATAGTTATAGACAAAACATCAAACTGTATTCGCTGCCATTGAGGGTTTTGAAACAAATATTCTTCTGATGCATTTATAAGATTACGTATTTTCTTTTCACTCACTTTGTCTTCAGGGTTTCCAAATTTCAAAGTTGTAACGGCTTTAACCTCTATAAAATGAAGCATGTTCTTATTAGTTGCAATAATATCAACTTCAAGGTTTTTATGGCGCCAGTTTTTGTGGAGAATTGTATAACCTTTCTCTTCAAACCAAATGGTAGCAAGGTTTTCACCAGTTTTTCCTGTATCGTTGTGAGATGCCATTTAACTAATTTGGGGCTGTAAACAGAAAATATAATTCAACTTTTGTTCGGGCTATACGTTACAATCTTTTTTGTTCAAAGGCAACAAAAAAGGATTTCCACTGCTATCCTGCAGCCCATGTCATTTAGTTAAGGATTGCCAGACTGAGCCTGTCGAAGTCGGTACCATAATAAATACGTTTAAAACAGGTTTCGACAAGCTCAACCTGACGGCTCATTTTCTTAACTAAATGACATTTTCCTGCAGTCACTCAATAGAAAATCTTCATTCAACATTTATTACAGATTTACTACAATAATGTATTACCTGCAGCTGGTGCTCTTTCATACTCCACATCTATATCAAGGTTTTTTCCATCAGCAGCAGCTGTTGCTAATTCATCGCAACGGTTATTAAATTCATTATCGGCATGACCCTTAACCCAAACAATTTTAATGGTAAAATATTTTGCCAAAGAATGGTATCTTTTCCAAAGGTCAGGGTTTTTTTTACCGCCTTTAAAGTTGGTTTTTATCCATGCATTTAACCAGCCTTTGTTAATGCTGTTAACTACATATTGGCTGTCAGAATAAATTGTTACAGGTAATTCCCTTTTTGTAATACTTTCTAAACCGGCAATAATTGCCCATAGTTCCATTCTGTTGTTGGTAGTATATTTAAATCCTTTTGACAATTCTTTTTTGTGATTTCCATAAATTAAAACTGCCCCATAACCGCCTCGGCCGGGGTTTCCACGTGCCGCACCATCCGTATATAAAGTTATTTTATCCATATTATTCTGAACCACTAAGGCAGTAAGATAAAAAAGTTACACAAAGACAAATCATGGGTATTATTAATTTGGATTTATAACTTTTTTTAAATTCTTTGTGTTTCTACTTGCATTTCTTCGCGTCTTTGTGGTTCAAATTTACACCTGAAAAATGCCCACTTTAAATTCTGCAATATCAGGATTATGATCTGCTGCAGCAATCCCTTCACTGATAACTATTCGTGTATCTGCAGGATCAATAATGGCATCTACCCAAAAGCGTGATGCTGCATACTGGGCTTTTGTTTGCGCTAAATATTTAGCTGTTATTGTATCTAAAATAATTTTTTCTTCCTCTGCTGTTACTTGCTGTCCTTTTGCTTTCATGCCTGCAACTTGAATTTGCAACATTGTTTTTGCAGCCTGTTCACCACCCATCACAGCAATTTTTGCTCCTGGCCATGCGTAAATAAAACGTGGGTCATAAGCTTTACCGCACATGGCGTAATTGCCCGCACCATAAGAGTTTCCGGTGATGATGGTAATTTTTGGAACAACTGAATTGGCTACCGCATTAACCAACTTTGCTCCATCTTTAATAATGCCGCTGTGTTCACTTCTGCTGCCCACCATAAAGCCTGTAACATCCTGTAAAAAAACTAGTGGAATTTTTTTCTGATTGCAATTCATAATAAACCTTGCTGCTTTATCTGCGCTGTCGTTATAAATTA
>JAYTCO010000082.1:0-2308 GCA_043736415.1 Ferruginibacter sp.
GCAACAGAAAGTATGAGGCTGACAACCATCAATACCACACGCATACAAATAATTTAAACTGTAAAGTAGATGATTGCTGATGAATTTTATTATCGTCAACTGTTCACTTTTATTAAATGTCTGTGGACATTTTCATCTAAAGGGATGAACAGACTGGCAAAAACAACTGCACGGCATACCGGTAATGGTCTTCGTACCCACCATAAATGAAGCCGATATTTTTGTAAACGGCATCGCTACTTCTATCAGTTTTTTAGGTTGGGTCATTCTGTATCTTTTATTCCTTTTATAGTTTCCAAAACCAGTTTAAACTTCAGCACTAATTCATCATTATTCTCCCTTACTTCATACATCTGGTTAATATCGTTTTCGCCAAAACCTCTTAACTGGTGATTTAGTATATCAACTATTTTTTCTTTCAGTGCGTTGTTCTTTTTTAAAATGGGGGTCATGTGTCTGCCCAGCATTCTTGCGGATGCAATCTGCATTTCATAATCACCCTCTAAAAGGTCATCGTAATTTCCGTCAAATAATTCTTCAACAGCTATTTCATGGTAATTTTTGACAAGTAATAAATAATCATCCATGTCTTTCGCTCTCTGGTCAGGTTTTTCGTCATAAGCTATCAATTTCATAACACATAATCCAGCCACGGTCACCACTTTAAAATTACCTTCAATTATAGCAGCTTCCTCCGTTACCTCTTTGCATCCATACACCGACAATTCGGTTGTGGGATTAGTTAATATAACCTCACCATTTTTTTCAATACCACCAAATGGTATAAAATCCACTATACCATCAAAATAAAAACGATATGGCTTTTTCTCATCTCTTTTAAAGCCTTCTTCTTTTATGAAATATTCAGTGAGCATATTCCATGTTGCAAGGTCTTTTACATACACACAATAATCTATGTCTCTTGTTGTTCTTTTGTCTAAATTCAAATGGTTTGTCCAAACATCTCTCGATTGGGCTCCTATTAAATAGTAGTCTAACTCAAACTTCATCAAAGCTCTCTCCAGGGCATCAAATATTCCCTTGTAGACTTCCTTAATTTCATCAAAATTTGTCTTGTAAATATTGCTCATAAAGTTTTTGTGCTGTTTCAATACATCTGCCGTCATTTGTGTTCATTAGGTCTGTATAGGCTAATAACGGTGGTACTACGTTATCATTTCCTTCATCGTTGTGCCAAAACTTTTTAAATACCTTGATATTCCCTTTTTCATCAGGAACCATCCTGTAGTTTTTTATCAAGTCGTTCCGGGTTTCTTTGGTGTATAAGGTTAGTTCAGCCGGTTTCAGATAATTGGTGAGTATGTCACCAGCAGGCTCTCCACCCCACCTTGTTTCGCCATTTAAGTGCAGGCTTTTCCAGTTATTGAAATCTTCTGCTTTCAGAAAGCGGAAGGTTCCCTGTTTCAATGTCGGTTTCAACCTTACATCATAGGCAGCAACCCATTTTTTTAATAAAGCAGGTTTATTGTCAAATCGATATTTGTTTTTAGCAACGGTAAGTAAAAAGCCTCCCTGCTTTAAACCTTTAATAATGTTTGTAACGTTTCCAATGCCTGTCTCTGTTAATTCCGCTATATACCGATATGGTTTGTTTACAAAAATTTCGTCTAACAGGAACTGAAACACTACTTTAAGGCCTGTTTTTGTAAATGCCCTGTTTACGTTTTCCTGTCGGATTTCTATTGGCTTGTTTGCATCAATCCACAACAAGGTTTTCCCATGCTTCAAGTAAATATTTCCATTTGCTTCTATGTATGCAATATTATTTTGCCTAAGTTCTTCTTTAATTTTTGGGTAGAGGCGGGTTGCAGCTACCATAAAGGGTTTGTGTTGATCGGCAAATCCTAATATCTGCTGTAGTTGGTGGTTTCGCAAATCGTTCTTTATTTCAACGTAGTATTTCAACTGTTGATTGTCGATATGGAATATTGCTTGTCCATCCAGTTCTTTTTGAGTAAACTCTTCCCAAACAGCTTCAATGTGAGCATTTTTTTGTAGATTTTCCAAAGCCGTGTATATGATTTCATTCCCGGTCATGTTCACTTAGGTTTAATGTTCACGAAAACGTGAACGTTTGTTATTTGTGAACACAAACTTAGGGGATTTAGCTTGGTTTTTTTCTACGAAAACTCATTTTTCAAATAGTTCATCCCCGGATAGCTTGCAAACCACTCCTGCTCACTTTACTTCTAAAAAGATGGTATTATCCGGGTCGTGCACTAACCTGCAACATTCTTTGTAACTCCTTAATGTGGTTTATTAGGTAAATGTTATTGTGTACCTTACC
>JAYTCO010000083.1:0-13010 GCA_043736415.1 Ferruginibacter sp.
GGAAAACTGATGGGTTTTGTAATATTTTTTATTGTAAGATTCCCTTTAAAAATAAAGTGCTTAAGGTCTGTACCGGGCTCAACCTTTGTACTAACCAAATGAATAACCGGGTATGCTGCCACATCAAAATATTCTTCTTTTTTTAAATGCTCGTCTCTTTTACCATTATCTGTATCAATTGTTTTTACAGAAGCGGTAACATCAAAAAAACATTTTGAGACATTCTTAGCATCAAAAATAATTTTACCTTTTAAACCCGTGATGTCGCCACCGGTATTTATACCCAGGTTTTTTATAACGAAGTGTAATTTACTTCCATCATCTGTTGGTAAATAATTTTGGGCATTTACCCAAACCGATATAAATAAAAATAAAGATCCAAATATTCTTTTCATAATTGTAATTTATGATTTAAAATTACAACCAATAAAATGCAGTTGTAAGTCACATAAAATTATTAACATATTTTGTTTACTTTACAATATATGAGTTTCTCTTTACAGGCTTCAACCATTCAATTATTAAGAATTAAATTTTCTTTTTTTCTGATGCCTGTTTATTGGTTTGCCTTAAGCCAGATTGACAACATCAATATTTTTAAAGCTGTTTTGGTTTTTATTATTCTGCATTTATTTATTTACCCGGCAAGTAATGGTTATAACAGTTACATGGATAAAGATAAATACAGTATTGGTTGTGTAAAAAACCCATTACCTGCAACAAAACAACTTTATCACGCTACAATTTTTTTAGATATTACAGGATTTATTGCCGGCTTATTTGTGAGTTTAAATTTTGCTCTCTTGCTCGTTTTATACATTCTTGCTTCTAAAAGTTATAGCTACAGTGGCATTCGCTTAAAAAAGTTTCCATTGGTAAGCTACTTACTTGCAATTGTTTTTCAGGGTGGTGTCGTATATGCAATGGTGTACAATTCATGCAGCATTCCTCAAAACAATTATTTACCCTTGCTTCCGGTATTGGCAAGTATGTTATTTGTTGGATGTTTTTACCCTCTCACACAAATTTACCAACATAGACAAGATTCTCTTTCAAACATAAAATCAATGAGTATTTTACTGGGCTACCGTGGTACATTTATAAATGCTTTTATAATGAGTTTTACTGCAATGCTGCTTACTGCTTTTTACTTTGCTTTAAACCTGGAGTTGGACCGATTTTTAGTATTAGTTGTGTGTATGTTTCCGTCAGTACTATTTTTAATTAGATGGTATTTAAAAGTAAGAAAAAATACAAACGAGGCCAGCTATAAAAATTCGATGAAGATGAACTGGATTGCAGCCATCGGTAGTAACATGGCATTTATAATAATATTGATAATAAAAGATAAATTTTGAGCAAAATAATTTCGATAGCAACAGGTGTCCCATCTCATAAACATAAGCAAACAGATTTATTTTCATATGCAGATGAAATATATAATAACAGTGCAGACGATACACGAAAGCTAGGTTTTTTATACAGGCAAAGTGGTATTGAATTTCGTCATTCTGTGTTAGCCGATTTTACTGAACCTGAAGAAACCAGAACTTTTTTTTCTGCAGATAAAGAAGAAAACGAAGTACCCAGCATTGGGGATAGAATGGATATTTACAACCGTTACGCTGCGGATCTTTCTGTAAAAACGATTGAGAAATGCATTGCAGGTATAATAAATAATAAAGAAATTACACATTTGATAACAGTGAGTTGTACAGGCATGAGTGCACCCGGACTTGATTTGCAGGTGATGGAAATGATGGATCTTCCTCACACAATTGTAAGAACTTCGGTAAACTTTATGGGATGCTATGCAGCAATTCATGCAATGAAAATAGCAGATGCATTTTGCAACAGTTCTGAAAAAGCAAATGTTGTTGTTGTCTGTACAGAATTTTGCACCCTTCATTTTCAAAAAGAAATATCCATTGATAATATGACATCGTCATTGCTTTTTGCAGATGGATGCGCAGCAATATTAATGCAGGGACACAATGCCAGCAAAGGATTGAAATTAGAAAACTTTTACTCTGATGTTATTTTTAAAGGAAAGAACGATATGTCCTGGCAACTTTCTCCTAACGGTTTTTTGATGACATTGAGTGGATATATTCCTGAACTTATAAAGGCAGATTTTGAGAAACTTGTGGCAACTGCTTTGCAAAAAACAAACAGAAGTCAAATTGATGTTACTGACTGGTGCATTCACCCGGGAGGAAAAAAAATATTGCAATCAATTGCACAAAGTTTACATCTTGAAAAAGAAAACTTTGCGGCTTCATATGAAGTTTTAAATGATTATGGAAATATGAGTTCGCCTACCATTTTATTTGTACTGAAGAAAATTATGGATGAAATCGTTAAAAATGGGAAAAAAAATGCTGTAGTTTTTGGTGCGGCATTCGGACCGGGATTAACAATGGAAACTTTTACAGCAACCTATGATTAATTTTAAGGAGAGAAGCAAAAAAACAGAGATACTCGATAAGGATGATTTGCCTTTTGAGGATGTGAAAATCTGTATGAAAGAATTGAACTCCATAAACACATTACTTGGCGGACATTCAATTACACTGCATGGAATTAATACTTTTTATCCTGAACAGGAAACTCACTTTATTGTGTGCGAAATAGGAACTGGTGGTGGTGATAACTTAAAAGCTATTTCAAAAAAATTTACAAATGCTGCATTTATAGGAATTGATTTGAAAGAGTCCTGTATTAATTTTGCAAAACAGCAATACAAAGAATTAAATGTAGAATGGATTGCGAGTGATTACAGTAAAGTTCAATTTAAAAATAAGCCGAACATCATTTTTTCTTCCCTTTTTTGCCACCATTTTACCAATGATCAATTGGTTGTGATGTTAAACTGGATGAAACAGAACAGCCAAAACGGTTTTTTTATAAACGACCTGCAACGCAATACCACAGCATATTATCTTATAAAATGGCTTACCGCATTATTTTCAAAATCGTACATGGTAAAAAATGATGGGCCTGTATCAGTCGCCCGGAGTTTTAGAAAAAAAGACTGGCAATTGTTGTTTTCGAAAGCAGGTATAAACAATTACAGCATTAAATGGAAATGGGCATTTCGCTATCTTGTTGTTTGCAAAAATGATTAATAATAATACATACGACGTTGCGATAATTGGTGGCGGATTGGCAGGTCTTAATCTATCAATCCAACTTGCTGCTAAAGGTCATTCAGTGGTTTTATTTGAAAAAGAAACTTATCCATTTCATAAAGTATGTGGTGAATACATAAGTATGGAAAGCTGGAATTTTCTTACCAATGAAATTGGTGTAAATTTAAAAGAACATGAAGTTGCATTCATAAATAAACTCTGGGTAACATCTCCCAAGGGTGAATCTTTAAAATCTGATCTTGACTTAGGAGGTTTTGGTGTAAGCAGATATAAACTTGATTTTTTACTTAAAGATATGGCCGTTGCAGCCGGTGTTTCAGTATTAGAAAACTGCAAGGCTGAAGATGTAAATTTTAATAATAATATTTTTGAAATCGTTACCAACAAGGGGCATTTTAATGCAAAGATTTGTTGTGGCTCTTGGGGTAAACGCAGCAATTTTGATGTAAAATGGAAAAGAGCTTTTACAGGCCAAACATCATCACGGTTAAATAATTATGTAGGAATAAAATACCATGTTAAAATGAATTTTGAAGATGATGTTATTGCGCTTCATAATTTTGAAGATGGTTATTGCGGCATATCTAAAATTGAAGATGATAAATATTGTGTTTGTTATTTAACAAAGGCATCAAACATAAAAAAAGCTGGTTCAATAAAAAAAGCCGAAGAAGAAGTATTATATAAAAATCCTTACCTAAAAAAAGCTTTTGAAAACATGGAGCATTGCTATGATGCGCCACTTTCTATTTCACAAATTTCTTTCAGCAAAAAAAACGCTGTAGAAAATAATGTACTGATGGTTGGCGATGCTGCCGGAATGATAACACCCTTGTGTGGCAACGGTATGAGTATGGCTATGCACGGCTCTAAGATTGCCGCTGCAGAGATATCAGCGTTTCTTAAAAACATCGTTTGCAGAAAAGAAATGGAAATAAATTACAGTAAAAACTGGAAAAATAATTTTGAAACAAGGGTTGCAACGGGCAAATTTGTTCAGTATTTTTTTGGTAGAACTGCTGCAACGAATATGCTGGTAAAGTTTATGAATAAAAGCAGGGTTTTAACCAACAAACTGATTAATCTTACACACGGTAAATCATTCTGACTAACCAATTTTTTCATCAACTTCTTTCATCTTTCGATACATTTTTTTTGTATCTAATTGAAATTTTAAACCCTTCCAAAACGACCATGGTTTTACAACATGGTCAGCATTGTATTTACTGATAGTATATAATGCCTTCCAGTGTTTTAAAATTTCTTTATAAGCTCCGTTCAAAGTGTAACCAGTATCATAAAAATGATTTGGCTCTGCACCACAACCATTATATTCTAATATGGTAAAATCTTTGCCCTGCTGCAACTCTTCAATGCTGTTACACATAATATCGTAACGGCCGTAAAAAAAATCATTGATGCCAATGCTTATTTTATCAAATACGGCAACAAGATCATCGTTTATTTGTTCCTTTAAATCTACAAAATGCGCACCTCTGTTGTGATTGGCAGCATAACTTAAAATATACTTTTCGTCTTTAGGTAATATGCTGTTCCATCTTTCCGTATGGCGGCTGTGCAAATCATTGTGCCGCATTTTTGCTTTTGGATTAAGCAACACAAGCTGCTCCAATGTATGTTTGGCATCACCCAAAACCTGTAGCGGAATTTTGTGTAAAAAACCTGTAATTATTCCTTTCTTTTCGTTTGGATGTCTGATGTGAAACACACTTACTTCGATGGGATAATGAACCATTTTTTGTACAATATATTCAACAGGAACCAGAGAATGATAATGTTTTAAAGAAGTTTCATTATCAATTTTTCTGAATAAAATACCCTGTCCGCCAATTTCAGGTTTTACAATAAGAGGATATTGAATACCGGAAATATTTAATTCCTGCAAAACTTCATCAAAAGATTGTGCCGGCAGAATATTAAATGTTGTTGGATATAAATTCAGCGGCAGCAAATCATACATTTCTCTTTTAGGTTCGCCTTCCATACCTCCAAAAGTAAGCTTTGGATTGCTGGGAGTAAAAAACCAAACTGCACGAGATCGTATCATGTACCAAACCCAAAAAGGCGCCATGGGTGCATATATCAGGGCAAAGGGCCATGCTTCCCAGTTTAATAATTTATCAATCGTTTTTTTCAAAAGTAGAATTAATTTGCAAAAATAATTCCATTACAGCAAACACCAATCATAATTTGTTACTTACTTTGTTTAATAATTTATATAACACATTTATGCATGTACCAATAATGGCCGAATTAATGGCTGCGGGCGAAACTCCTGAAATTTTATTTTGGGTAGGTTGTGCTGGAAGTTTTGACCAGCGAGCACAAAAAATTACAAAAGCGTTTGCTACTATTTTAGAAAAAACAAATACCAAATACGCCATACTTGGCAAAGAAGAAATGTGTACCGGCGACCCTGCCCGCAGGGCCGGAAATGAATTTATGTTTCAAATGATGGCATACCAAAACATACAGGTATTAGATGGCTATGGCATTAAAAAAATTGTAACTGCATGTCCGCATTGCTTTAACATTTTTAAAAATGAATATCCTTCATTAGGTGGAAATTATGAAGTAATACACCATGCCACTTTTCTTCAACAATTGATTGATGATGGAAAAATAACCATGAATGAAAATGGGGCATTTAAGGGCAAGAAAATTACGTATCACGACAGTTGCTACCTTGGCAGAGCAAACGGAATATACGAAGCGCCTAGAAAAGTTTTAGAAGCTTTAGATGTAGAATTGATAGAGATGAAACGTTGCAAGAGCAACGGTTTATGCTGTGGAGCCGGTGGCGCACAAATGTTTAAGGAAGAAGAGAAAGGCGACATAAGAGTTAACATTGAACGATCAAATGAAGCATTGGCAACGGGTGCAAATATTATTGCAGCTGCCTGTCCTTTTTGTAATACAATGATGACTGATGGTGTAAAAAATAAAGAGATGGAAGATGAAGTTGCAGTGATGGATATTGCTGAGTTAGTAGCAGCCTCGCTAAATCCCTCTTAAAGGAACTTATAAAATCTTATACTTTGAGGTAACTTTAAAGTATTTAAGCTTGTTAGCATTTTAAGGAAAGGTAGCTGTGTTGTTTTCTTTACTAAACAACAAGCAGCAATGTTTGAACTTTAGTGGCAATAAAAATTTGTTGTTTTCTATTTGGGTGAAAATTGAAAAGGAACCACGTTTCCTCTTCAATTATTTATTTGGCTTTTAATATGCTTTAGATAAATTAAAAATATAAAATGAATTTTAATATAGCAGAACATTTACCCGAAGATTTTTCAGCGAATTCCAGAGTATGGATTTACCAGAGCAACCGTATTTTTTTTATGCAGGAAGCTTTAGATATGGAACCGATGCTACAAGACTTTGTAGCCCAATGGAAAAGCCATGGCACACCTGTAAAAGGCTTTGCAAATTTGTTCTTCGGAAGATTTATTGTTTTAATGGCAGATGAAAATGCAACCGGTGTGAGTGGTTGCAGTACCGACAGTTCTGTTAGGCTTGTGAAAGAAATTGAAAAGAAATACAACGTAAATCTTTTTGATAGACAAATGCTAACATTTTACATAAAAGAAAAAGTAGAACTGCTTCCACTTTTACAGCTAAAATATGCAATAGAAAACAAATTTATTACTGAAGACACTCTTTATTTTGATAATACAGTCCTTACAAAGGAGGCACTGGAAAATAACTGGATAACACCCGTTAAAAACACATGGCTGGCAAATAAAATCTCTACACCAAACTAAAGGAGACTATTTATTCTCAAAAAAAAGTGAACCCACAAAATCTTTAAAATCATAAAATAATTATTTATTATCCTCGGTATAATGATCTTAAGATTTTTTTAAAAATAAAGGGCGATAGGGACACATATTTTTTTTAAAGTTTTTAAATATCAACAAAACTAATTACTGCCAACATGTCATTTTAAAGCTTGCAAAGGTTATCTTTGCCAGTCTAATTAATTAATACGGATGCAGGATTTACTTTCTACAAAAATACACAACGAAATGCGGCAGGGCGAGGCTTTCGGTATTGATACAATCGATATTAAACTCCCTTTAAAAAATTTCTACATAGAAAGTTATGGCTGCGCTATGAATTTTGCCGATAGTGAAGTAGTGGCTTCCATTTTACAAAAAGAAGGATTTGGTTCCGTTAAAGAACCTGCTTTAGCTGATTTGATTTTAATAAATACATGCTCCATCAGAGAAAAAGCAGAAGACACAGTTAGAAAAAGATTGACAGAATTCAGGAAATTTAAAAAGACAAACCCCGGTTTAATAGTTGGCGTACTTGGGTGCATGGCAGAGCGTTTAAAAGGAACTTTTATAGAACAGGAAAAACTGGTAGATATCGTTGTTGGTCCGGATGCCTATCGCAGTTTGCCTGGTTTAATTGAAGAAGCGTATACAGGTCAAAAAGGAGTAAATGTATTACTGAGCAGAGAAGAAACTTATGCAGATATTTCTCCCATTCGTCTTAACAGTAACGGCGTTACAGCATTTGTGAGCATTATGCGTGGGTGCAATAATATGTGCTCGTTTTGTGTAGTACCTTTTACCCGTGGCCGGGAAAGAAGCCGAGATGCGTTGAGCATCGTACAGGAATGTGAAACCTTATTTAACGAGGGTTACAGAGAAGTTACTTTGCTGGGTCAAAATGTAGATAGTTATAATTTTACAGACTCAAGATCTGGGATATTAGACAAAAGAAAAAAAACGATCACATTCGCAAATCTACTGGAAATGGTAGCATTAGTTTCGCCATTGCTGCGGGTACGTTTTTCAACATCGCACCCAAAAGATCTTACAGACGATGTTTTATTTACCATAAAAAACTATGAAAATATTTGTAACAATATTCACTTACCTGTGCAAAGTGGCAGCAGCCGTGTGTTGCAGTTAATGAACAGAACATATAGCAGAGAATGGTACCTGGCAAAGGTGGACAGAATAAAAGAAATTATTCCTGATTGTGGATTATCAACAGATATGATTACCGGTTTTTGTACAGAAACAGATGAAGATCATGAGGCATCTTTATCTCTTTTTGACTATTGCAAATACGATCTTGCTTATTTATATTATTACTCTGAAAGACCCGGCACGCTTGCTGAACGTAGATTTGAAGATGATGTACCTTTAAATGTAAAAAAGAAAAGGTTGCAGGAGCTGGTTGATCTGTACAGAGATCATTCTTTACGGACAATGCAGAAAGAAATTGGAAAAACATTTAAAATACTGGTAGAAGGTTTTTCTAAGAAAAGTGATGAACAATTGCAGGGAAGAACAGACCAAAACAAAGTTGTAATTTTTGCAAAAGAAAACATTTTGAAGGGAGATTATGTTTATGTAAAAATAAATAATTGTACAGCGGGTACATTATTTGGTGAAGTTGTAAAAACAAATTAAAAAGCTATGCAACCTATTCTTAAAAATAATATTGAAACAATAAAAAGATTGTGCAAGGAACACTTTATTAAAAAACTGTATGCTTTTGGATCTGCCGTTGAAGGAAATTTTACAATTGACAGCGATATTGATTTATTATATGAAATGGATTACACAGGATTTGATTTTAAAAATTTAAATCATATTCCCTATGATCCATTTTTAGTTCATTTTAACCTGAAAGAAAAATTAGAAAAACTGTTCAATAAAAAAGTAGATTTAATTCCTAATGAAGATTTTAAAAATAAATATTTCCTAAACGAATTACAAAAAACAAAGACTTTAATTTATGGGGAATCACTCAATTGAAAAATATCTAAGTGATGTTCTAATTTACATTGATGAATTAGAAACTTTTCAAATGAAATTTCTTTGGATAATATAACCAAACCAATAAATAAATGGTCAGTAGAAAGAGGATTAAGCATTATTGGTGAAGCATTATCAAAAGCAGAAAAAATTGATCCAAATTTATGTGTTACAAACATTAAGCAAATAATTGGGTTAAGACATATTTTGGTTCATGATTATGATAAAATTGATGCTCCTAGACTCTTTTTAATTTTACAAAAGAATCTTCCTCTACTAAAAATAGAAGTTAAAATATATTAAGTAATAAACAATGGATTTACAAGCAATAAAAAATAGGTTCGCAATAATAGGAAATTCGCCCTCATTAAACTTTGCGCTTAATGTAGCATCGCAGGTTTCCAATACAGATTTAAGTGTGCTTATTAACGGCGAAAGCGGCGTAGGTAAAGAAGTTTTCGCACATATCATTCATGCACTTTCAGCCCGCAAACACAACCCTTTTATTGCTGTAAACTGTGGAGCAATACCGGAAGGCACAATTGATTCGGAATTGTTTGGCCACGAAAAAGGATCTTTTACCGGTGCAACAGATGGAAGAAAGGGATACTTTGAAACAGTTAATGGCGGTACTATTTTTTTAGATGAAATTGGTGAAATGCCATTGGGTACACAAGCAAGATTATTGCGTGTGTTGGAAACAGGTGAATACATTAGAGTTGGTAGCAGTAAAGTACAAAAAACCGATGTACGGGTTATTGCAGCAACTAATAAAGAATTGCTGGAATATACAAGTAAAGGTCGTTTTAGAGAAGATTTATATTACCGTTTAAACACTGTGCCAATAAGGGTTCCCGCATTGCGTGACCGCAAAGAAGACATCATTTTGCTTTTTAGAAAATTTACTGCTGACTTTGCAGATAAATATAAAACCGGATCAGTCCAACTGGATGAAGATGCAAGAAATACATTATCTCAGTACAGCTTTCCCGGAAATGTAAGGGAACTTAAAAACCTCGCTGAGCAAATATCTGTCCTAAGTAAGGACAAAAATATTAACGGAGAACAGCTTCGTGCTTATTTACCGCAAAATAACAACACCAGGTTTCCGGTACTTGCCGCAAATTCCAACAACGAAAGCCATTCAGAATTTGCTAATGAACGTGAAATTTTATATAAGCTTTTTTTTGATATGAAAAAAGATGTGAATGAACTTAAAAAAATGTTTTTTGATCTTTTACAAAATCCATCGCATGTTCCTGCGGCAGCCTCTTTTAGTACAGATGGAAATTTTAGAGAATTAAATCCATTATCATCCAATAATAACAGCAATAATTATCCTCAATCTTCACAGCCCGTAATTATTCATCATGATAGTAAGGATATTCAACAGCATGAAGATGTTGAAGAATCGTTAAGTATAATTGATAAAGAAAAAGAACTTATAATTAAGGCTTTAAAGAAACACAGAGGTAAAAGAAGAGATGCTTCTTTAGACCTTGGAATTAGCGAAAGGACTTTGTATAGAAAATTAAAAGAATACGATATTGAAGACTTATAAAACAATAAGGAAAATTGAATTTAACAACGATATAAACGTTTAAGATTCTTTATTTATTATCTTACCAATACAACTTATAAAGCAACGATTGAAAACTATTAAACTTTTTTTGATTCTAATAACATGCCTCAGCGTTTTTAATTTTTCCAGTTGCAAATATTCTTTCAAAGATTCAGCACCTATTCCTGTTGAGATAAAAACATTTAGAGTGCAGTATCTGGAAAACAGAGCACAATATATAAATACACAATTAAGCCAGCAGCTTACAGAGAATTTAAAAACCAAAATTATAGGTGCAACACGATTAAAACAGACAAACGAAGATGATGCTCATTACGACATTAGCGGATATGTGTCCCAATATTATACCTCTACTGTCAATATTGCCAACAACAATTCTACAACAAACCGTTTAACCGTAGGTTTTCATTTAGTGTTTAAAAATACGCTTGACCCAACTAAAAATTTTGAAACAGATATTACCCGAAATGAAGATTTTGCTGCAAACAAATCATTCACAGAGGCAGAAAATACACTCACACCAATTGTAGTAAAAAATGTAGTTGACGAAATATTTAATAAAATATTTTCAAACTGGTAATTATAAACTTAGTTTTCACAATGGCTTCTCAACAACTTTTTAATAAAATTTTTAAAAGCGTAGATAGTACTAATGATATTCCATCATTTACAAAAAACGTAACAGAAAAGCATCCATATTTTGGACTAGCACATTTCTATTCTTTAAAATATTCATCAATTGAGGATTCAACTTATAATATTACAGCAGCAAAAACTGCTTTATTCTTTACCAGTATTTTTTATTTACAGGCTCAGCTAAAATATGAAATTCCTGAACAGATCGATTTAGGGAATAAAGAAAAAATATTATCAGCAGTATTTCCTGAAAACGCAGAACAGGAATTAGTAATAATTGATGAGAAAGAAGAAATTTTATTTCAACCGCTTCATGCTTCTGATTATTTTGCCTCTCAAGGAATAAAATTAAGTGAAGATGCATTGGGTGCAGATAAACTTGGTAAGCAACTTAAAAGTTTTACGGCTTGGTTAAAAACAATGAAAAAAGTTCATCCTGATAAATTACCTGCAGTTAATAATGTTACAGAAACCGCTGTGCAAACTCAGGCAGAAAAAAGTAACCTGGAAGAAGAAATTGTTACCGAACCAATGGCCGAAGCTTATATTTTACAAAATAAACAGGCAAAAGCAATTGATATATATAACAAATTAAGTTTGCTAAATCCTGCAAAAAGTGCTTACTTCGCAACCAAAATTGAATCTTTAAAAAAATAACATGTTAATACTATTCGGAATTCTTATAATCGTTTCATCAGTAATATTAGGCTTTATAGTACTTATTCAAAACCCAAAAGGGGGCGGTATTTCAGGTTCTTTAGGCGGTTTTAGTAACCAGTTAATGGGCGTAAAACAATCTACAGATGTTATGGAAAAAGGTACCTGGATTTTTGCAGCTGTTGTAGGTATTTTATGTTTGATTTCTCCTGCTTTTATACCAAAAGATGGTACGGGATCATCCAAAAATGATGACTTATTGAAAGGCGCTACAAGTGCTCCCGTACAAAAATCACAACCAACACCGGTTACAACTACACCAATGCCCAGCACTCCGGTTCCTGCAACTAAACCTTAATGCAAATTTTATTATAAATGAACCCTGCTTTATAAAAGGCAGGGTTTTTTATTTTTATCTTGCATCCGCATCATACGATCTTTATGAAAAGAATTATTGGTCTTCTGTTTTTAATATTTATAATCATTGGAGCTTACGGCACATGGCAGGTTTTTGGTCCAACAGTTTCCGCACCCGCTGATAAATTCTTCTATATTAAAACCGGCTCCAATTACGGTGATGTAAAAGCTTTATTAAAATCTCAAAATATAATCTCAGGAAATTTTTTCTTTGATAAAATTGCAGGACAGTTGAAATACCTGCAAAGTATAAAGCCGGGCAAATATGAAATTAAAGACAACAGCAGTTTGCTTTTATTGGTTAGGATGTTAAACAGTGGCTCTCAATCCCCAGTAAAATTGGTTATTAATAAGCTTCGTACTAAAGAAGATCTCGCATCTAAAATCGGTCGCGGTTTTGAATGTGATTCGATAGAGGTAATACAATTTTTGACAAACAATGATTCTTTGCAAAATTATAAACTTGATACCAACACAGTAATGACAGCTGTTATTCCCAATACCTATGAACTAAAATGGAACACAAGCTTTAAGAAATTATTTTCGAGATTAAAAAGTGAACAGGAAAAATTTTGGACTGAGGAAAGATTAAAAAAAGCTGCTGCCAAAAAACTAACAACGCAGCAAGTTTACACAATGGCAAGCATTGTAGAGGAGGAAACAAATAAGCCAGAAGATAAATTATTGATTGCAAGTGTATACAGAAACCGAATGGCACAAGGCCAAAAACTGGAAGCTGACCCAACAGTTAAATACGCTATGAGAAAT
>JAYTCO010000084.1:0-5421 GCA_043736415.1 Ferruginibacter sp.
CTGGAAGATAAATATGTAGACTTAAATACAATTGTGGATTGTGAAGGAGGATCGAAATCTTTTTTCGGTTTACGAATAAAAGATTCTCACATGGGCACGCATGAGACAACTGTAAAGGAAGCATTTGCTGCCAGCAGTAACGTAGCATTTGCCAAACTTGCCTTTCAATATTATCAAAGCCAGCCGCAAAAGTTTTACGATCATTTACATAAAATGAGATTGGATACTTACACAGGTGTTGATATCGTTGCCTCTTCAGGTTTTCCATTAATAAAAAAAGTAAAAAAATGGGGTGCTACTACAATTCCTTACATGGCACATGGTTATGAAGAACTTGTTACACCTCTGCACATGCTTACACTTTACAATGCAGTAGCTAACAACGGTAAATTAATGAGACCTTATTTGGTGAGTGAAATAAAAGATTACGGGGTTTCAATTAAAAAAATTGCACCGCAGGTATTAGACCCACAGGTATGCAGCCTTGAAACAGTTGCCATGTTAAAAGAAGCCATGCTTGAGGTAGTTGAAAGTGCACATGGAACTGCAAGAGCTATAAAGGACAGCACATATAAAATTGCAGGAAAAACAGGAACAGCTGTTACAGCATTAGATAACAAAGGATACAACAAAGGATCAAAAATTTATCAGGCATCTTTCATCGGTTATTTTCCTGCAGATGCTCCCAAATACACAATGGCAGTGGTTATACAAAACAGCATTGAATCTAAACTTGTTTATGGTGCTGCAGTATCGGGGGTAGTTTTTAAAGAAATCAGTGATAAGCTTTATGCCCGTTATTTAACTACTGCAACATACAATACTGCATTGCTAAAAGATTCCCTTTCAAATAATGCAATGGGCTTAAAAAATGACATGCGTTCTATACTTGGTTATATGGCAATTCCATTTTTTGATTCCTCACAAAATGGCAACTGGAGAAATATAAAACTTGCGCAAAATACAGCAACATTAAATAATTCAGTTGTTGGTTATTCAGCAAAAAATATAATACCGGATGTTGCAGGTATGGGCTTAAAAGATGCTGTGTATGTCTTAGAAAATAAAGGATTAAAAATAGCCTTACAAGGAAAAGGAAAAGTAATCAGCCAAAGCATTATCGCAGGAACAAATTTTAATAAAGGTCAAAAAATAACGCTGTTTTTAAATTAATGTTGAAAGGAAAAAGTTATGTATATGTTCAAAAATCTTACTGTCAGCCTGAGCTTGTCGAAGGTGGGTTCGTTTGTAGCAACGGCTTCGACAAGCTCAGCCTGACAGACTTTAAGTTTAAAAGCTTTGATGACAAAGATGTAAGAGTAAATAAATATTAAACAAATTTCAAAAGATAAAATAACACTGTTTTTAAATTAATGTTGAAAGACCTACTATATAAAGTAAAACTTAAAGCAGTACTCGGCAGTACTGATGTTGAGATTAAATCTTTGCATATAGATTCCCGTGCAGTTACAAAAGGTGGATGTTTTATTGCAGTAAAGGGCGCAACAACAGATGGACATAATTACATAGACACTGCAATAAAAAATGGTGCTGTTGCTATTGTAGTGCAGCAATTGCCATCAAACATTTTAGAAGGTATTACTTATGTAGAAGTTACTGACAGTGCTTCTGCAGCGGGTTTCATTGCGCACAACTTCTACGGAGAACCTTCTGCCAAATTAAAAATTATTGGTGTAACCGGTACAAATGGAAAAACAACGGTCGTAACTATTTTATACAATCTCTTTGTAAAACTTGGTTTCAGTTGTGGACTTATCAGCACAGTAGAAAATAAAATAGATGGAACAATTATTCCATCCACACATACAACTCCGGATGCAATTAGCCTGAATGCTTTGCTGCAACAAATGAAACATGCAGGTTGTGAATATGTTTTTATGGAGTGTAGCAGCCATGCAATAGAACAACAGCGGATTGCTGGAATAATTTTTAAGGGTGCCGTGTTTACAAACATTACACACGATCATTTAGATTATCATAAAACATTTGAAGAATACATACGTGTAAAAAAATCATGGTTTGATAATTTACCATCAGCGGCATTCGTAATCTCTAATGCTGATGATAAGCGTGGCGCAGTGATGTTACAAAATACTGCTGCAAAAAAATACTATTACAGTTTAAGAACAGTTGCCGACTTTAAAGCAAAAATTTTAGAGAATAGGTTGAGCGGTCTGCACATGATTGTAGATGACAAAGAAGTTCATTTTAAAATGATAGGTGAATTTAACGCATACAACCTGCTTGCAGTATATGCTGTAGCAACTTTGCTTGGTATACAAAAAGAAGAAGTTCTGCTTGGGCTTAGTAATATTGATGGGGCAGAAGGCAGATTTGATTATGAAGTGAGCAAGGTTGAAAATGTAATTGGAATTGTAGATTATGCACATACGCCTGATGCGTTGTTAAATGTACTTGCCACGATTAAAAAATTAAGGCATGGTCACGAAAAAATAATAACAGTTGTGGGTTGTGGCGGCAACAGAGATAAAGCAAAGCGCCCATTAATGGCAGAGGTGGCATGTGAGCATAGTGATAAAGTTATTCTTACATCCGATAATCCCCGCAATGAAAAAGCCGAAGATATTTTAAAAGAAATGGAGGCAGGAATTAATGTGGTTGCAAGAAGAAAATATATTACGATAACAGACAGAAGACAAGCAATAAAAACAGCTGTGAGCTTAAGTAACAAAGAAGATATTGTATTGGTAGCAGGCAAGGGTCATGAAAAATATCAGGAGATAGAGGGTGTGAAATATGAATTTGATGATAAGAAAGTGTTATGGGAAATGTTTGAGCTGTTGGGGAAATAGTTAATTCGATAATCAGCTAATTAGCCAATATGCTAATGAGCAAAAGTGTTCAGTTATTATTAAATAGAATAAAGGGTTTGAATTTATAAAATTAGCAGATTAGCAAATTAGCAAATCAGCACATTGCTTTAAATATGTTGTATCACTTATTTGATTGGATAACGCATCACTGGACAAAATCAACATTTCCCGGTAGTGGACTTTTTCAGTTCATTAGTTTTCGGGTAATGATGGCGTTGATTTTATCGTTGATCATTACAACAGTTTATGGTAAAAAATTGATTCGTTTTTTACAAACAAAACAATTGGGAGAAACCGTTCGTGACCTTGGGCTTGCAGGAGAGCAGCAAAAAAAAGGAACACCAACAATGGGCGGGTTGATTATTATTCTGGCCATTTTAGTTCCCACTTTATTATTGGCAAATCTTGATAAAGTTTATGTACGCTTAATGCTGTTGTGTACTGTATGGCTTGGTGCTATTGGGTTTATAGATGATTATTTAAAGATACGAAGCAAGCGTTTGGCTAAATTAAAAGGAGATGATTATAAAAAAAGTGACAGTGATGGCCTTGCAGGAAGGTTTAAAATATTTGGTCAGGTAGTAATAGGAATCATTATAGGTGTTACACTTTATTTCAGCCCAAGTGTAACAGTAAAAAGAGAACTTATAAAATCTGATAATGCTGTAGAATTGCAAAGAGGAGAAAAAAAATTACTGGAAGATACCGTGATGATTGAGGGAAAACAGCATCGTTTTGTAACGGTAAAAACACCTATTACAACAATTCCATTTGTAAAAAACCATGAGTTTAATTATGCCAAACTGTTACCAAAAAGTTTGGAAGATTACACCTATATCGTATACATAGCTATTGTTATTTTTATTGTTACAGCAGTTTCAAATGCGGCAAATATTACTGATGGGTTAGATGGTCTGGCAACAGGTATCAGCGCAATTATAGGAATTTGCCTTGGCATATTTGCCTATGTAAGTGGCAACATAAAATTTGCAGAATATCTAAACATTATGTACATACCAAACCTTGGTGAGCTCTCCATTTTTATTGCAGCATTTGTTGGTGCATGTGTTGGGTTTTTATGGTACAACTCTTACCCCGCACAGGTTTTTATGGGCGATACCGGCAGCCTTGCATTAGGAGGTATAATTGCAGCGCTTGCAATCATTGTTAGAAAAGAATTATTAATCCCAATATTTTGTCTGGCATTTTTTGTAGAGCTATCCAGTGTGATGATACAGGTAAGTTATTTTAAATACACAAAGCGAAAATATGGAGAAGGTAAAAGAGTTTTTTTAATGAGTCCATTGCATCATCATTATCAAAAACTAGGCTACCACGAAAGTAAGATTGCAGTAAGATTTTGGATACTTACCATTTTGTGTGTGGCAATTGCAATTGTAACTTTAAAACTCAGATAAATTTTAAAAACTGAAAAATAGAATTGTTATACTAGGTGGTGGTGAGAGTGGAATAGGAACTGCCCTGTTGGCCAAGCAGCAAGGGTTTGAGGTGTTTGTGAGTGATGGTGAATTAATAAAAGAAAATTATCAAACAGATCTTTTAAACAACGGAATTGCATTTGAAGAAGGTTTTCACACAGAAGAAAAAATTTTAAATGCAACATTAATAATGAAGAGTCCGGGCATACCTGAGAAGAATGAATTGGTAAAAAAAATTCGTGCTGCGCAAATTGAAATAATAAGTGAAATAGAATTTGCTTACCGGTATAAAGGCGATAGTAAAATAATTGCCATTACAGGAAGCAACGGTAAAACAACTACCACTGCTTTAACTTATCATTTATGTAAAGAAGCGGGAGAAGATTGTGCAATGGTTGGTAACATAGGTTTTTCATTTGCAAGGCAGATTGCTGAAGACCCTAAAAAAATATATGTGGTGGAAGTCAGTTCTTTTCAGTTAGATGATATAAAAACATTTAAACCTGATGTAGCAGTCATTACAAATATCACCGCAGATCATTTAGATAGATACGAATACAATGTAGATAATTACATAAAAAGCAAATTCAGAATAGTTGAAAACCAAACGGAGAGCGATGTTTTTATTTATAACCTGGATGATGAAACAACCATAAAAAATTTAAAAAACTATACCATTAGATCAATTAAAGCACCAATAACTATGAGCAAAGAATTACCGGAAGGAGCATACCTGACAAACGCAGAAATGCATCTAAAATGGAAAGGGGAAGAAATGCAAATGAATGTTTCTGATTTTGCTATTAAAGGTAAACACAATCAATATAACAACATGGCAGCAAGCATGGCCGGTACATCAATCGGTATAAGAAAAGAAAAAATAAGAGAGGCCTTGCAGACATTTGAAAGCCTTGAACACCGCATGGAACCTGTTGCTACAATAAGGGGTGTTGAATTTATTAACGACAGTAAAGCTACAAATGTAAACAGTACATGGTATGCGCTTGAAACGATGACGAAGCCTATAATACTTATACTTGGTGGTGTAGATAAAGGAAATGATTATACTGCCATGAAAGAATTGGTAAAAGAAAAAGTAAAAGCAATTGTTTGCATGGGTGCAGAAA
>JAYTCO010000085.1:0-5415 GCA_043736415.1 Ferruginibacter sp.
GATATTTGAATTTTTAGGCTTGCGAGTTGATTGTATTGACAAACACGAACCGAACACTGATGCCCGAAGAAATGCTTACAATGCAGATATTACTTATGGTACCAATAACGAATTTGGTTTTGATTACCTGAGAGATAATATGGTGCATTCTCCAGATGAAATGGTTCAACGCAAACACCATTATGCAATGGTAGATGAGGTGGATAGTGTTTTGATTGATGATGCACGAACGCCATTAATTATTTCTGGTCCAGTTGGGCACAGCGATAATACGCAACAGTTTTTTGATCTAAAACCGCGTATTGAAAAACTGGTTGAAGCGCAAAGAAAAGCGGTAAATACTTTTTTAATTGAAGCAAAGAAAAAAATTGCCGATGGCAATGATGATCCTAAAGATGGTGGACTTGCATTGATGCGTGCACACCGTGGTTTGCCAAAAAATGGTGCATTAATTAAATTTTTAAGTGAGTCAGGCATTAGGGTAAAATTACAAAAAAGCGAAAATTATTATCTGGCCGATCAGCAAAAGCACATGCCTAAAGTTGATGAAGAACTTTACTTTAGCATAGATGAAAAAAACAACCAGGTAGAGCTTACAGATAATGGTTTAAATCTCATCACAAAAAATTCTGAAGACCCTGAATTTTTTGTATTGCCAGATATTTCTACCAAAATTGCAGCCATAGAAAAAACTGATTTAACGGTTGAAGAAAAATTACAACGCAAAGATAATTTAATGACTGAATACTCCATGAAATCGGAGCGTATTCACACCATACAACAATTACTAAAAGCTTATACTTTATTTGATAAAGATGTGGAGTATGTTGTGATTGAAGAAGAAGTAAAAATTGTTGATGAACAGACGGGACGTATCATGGAAGGTCGCAGGTATTCTGATGGGTTGCACCAGGCATTGGAAGCAAAAGAGAATGTAAAAATTGAAGCATCTACACAAACTTATGCAACGGTAACACTTCAAAATTATTTTAGAATGTACCACAAGCTTGCGGGCATGACGGGTACTGCGGAAACAGAAGCATCAGAGCTTTGGAGCATTTATAAATTGGATGTTGTAAACGTGCCAACAAATGTAAAAGCCATCAGAATTGATGGAGAAGATTACGTTTACAAAACAACCAGAGAAAAATACAAAGCAGTAATTGATGAGGTAGAAAAAAACAGAGCTGATGGCCGCCCAACATTGGTTGGTACGACCTCTGTAGACGTGAGTGAATTGATCAGCAGAACGCTGCGGCAGCGCAACATTCCACACAATGTTCTTAACGCAAAACAACATAGCAAAGAAGCACAGGTTGTAGCAGAAGCAGGGCTTGCAGGCGCTGTAACCATTGCAACAAACATGGCTGGTCGTGGTACCGATATTAAACTTGGCCCCGGCGTAAAAGAAGCCGGTGGTTTGGCAATTGTTGGTACAGAACGCCACGAAAGCAGAAGGGTTGACAGACAGCTTCGTGGTCGTGCAGGAAGACAGGGCGATCCTGGAACTTCTATCTTTTTTGTATCGCTGGAAGATAGTTTAATGCGCATGTTCGGCTCTGAAAGAATTGCCGGATTGATGGATAGGATGGGATACAA
Organism: Ferruginibacter sp.; assembly: GCA_043736415.1. Classification (GTDB taxonomy): domain Bacteria; phylum Bacteroidota; class Bacteroidia; order Chitinophagales; family Chitinophagaceae; genus Ferruginibacter. Next base: position 1,600 of record JAYTCO010000085.1, read on the forward strand.
AGAAGGCGAAGTAATCCAGCACAGCATGATTACAAAAAGTATTGAACGTGCACAGAAAAAAGTAGAAGAAAATAACTTTGGCACCCGTAAAAGATTGTTGGAGTATGATGATGTAATGAACAAGCAACGTAATGTTGTTTATGGCAAAAGAAACCACGCTTTGTTTGGCGAAAGACTTGCGCTTGATCTTGATAATTCTTTTTATTCTGTAGCAGAAGGTTTAATAGCTTCCTTTAAAGAAGCAAACGATCACGAAGGGTTTAAACTTGCTGTAATTATGAATTTTGGAATGGATACAACTATTACACAGGAGGAATTAGAGAAGACTTCAATCAACATGCTTGCGGAAAATTTATATGGCGAAGCCATTATTCATTACAATAAAAAGGTGGTTGCTTTAGGTGAACAGACTATGCCCATCATCACCAACATTCGCAAAGAGCAAGGCAACCAGATAGAAAATGTTGCAGTCCCTTTCACAGACGGTAAAAAAGGAATTCAGGCATTGGCAAATCTGGATAAATATATTGCAACGAGCGGTGCAGAATTGGGCAATGCATTGGAAAGAAGCATAACACTTTCCACCATTGATGATGCGTGGAAAGAACATTTACGTGCCATGGATGATTTACGCCATAGCGTACAAACAGCGGGTTACGAGCAAAAAGATCCATTGGTAATTTACAAAATTGAAGCCTTTGCCGCCTTCAAAGAAATGGATGATAAAGTAAATAAAGATATTGTAAGTTTTCTTAGCCATGCGGGCATACCAATGGAGGAAACAAATGCCGGACAAATTAAAGAAGGCAGGGAGCAAAAAACCGACATGCGCAACATGAATATGAACAAGGCGCAAATTGAAGCCGCAGGCGATGATTATGCAGCAAATCAAAATGATTATTACGACCCAAGTGCAGGTGGCGGCGAAGCAGTAAAGCAAATACCAATTACCCGGGAAGAGCCGAAAATCAGCAGAAACGCTCCATGCCCATGCGGCAGCGGAAAAAAGTTTAAAAACTGTCACGGCGCAGGAGCGTAAGAATAGATTTTAGACACAAGATATTAGACACAAAAAAAAGGAGTAACTGAAAAGTTATTCCTTTTTTTATTTGGGGCTTTCTGCAATTGTTCTCTGTTCAACTTTTGTCCGTGCTGTTGGTAGTAGTGCTGCAGCAATGTTTATTATACCACAAGTTTTATTATTGTAGCAGCTACTACTGCCCATCACGCAGCCCTTCAGCGTTAATTCTTTTTTCAGCTTTCAAGATGATAAATATTGAAAGATTGGTTTTATCTTTTACGCTCTTTCATTAAAAATCTTTGGAATGCAATCAACCTCCACGACCTAAACGAATACATTGCTTCTTTACTTGGAAAAAGACAAGCTGTTACCAAACCTAATAAAAATAATTAAAGCAAACCTGACTAGAGGTTTTGAAGGCAATATTGCAGTTGTAAAAAATAAATAAGTGAACAGCAAAAAAATAATTGCCTATAAGTGCATAATAAAAGCTGAAAAAAGATAAACTGTTCATCGGGCTGCGGATAGAAGTGGCTACCCCGCTGAAGGATTGTGCGTGGGTTTTGTGGCGGAGTAATAACGGATAGCCGCTGCAAATGTTGACAAATATTTTGAAGATAAATGCCCCCAAAGCATTTAGCAAAATTCAATTGGCAATAAAATGTACTCAGATATTTGATAAATGATGTTACCAACTTAAAACCCGAAACTCGTAACTCGAAACCCTGACATTTTCCCCTTTCAACCTTCACCCTTTCCCCCTTATCTTTGCCGAAATTTACCAACAATATTAATAATTTATACAAACAAACATGTCAGTTTTAGTAAATAAAAATTCAAAAGTTATTGTACAGGGTTTTACCGGTACGGAAGGTAGTTTTCATGCTACGCAAATGATTGAATACGGAACCAATGTTGTAGGTGGGGTTACCCCAAACAAAGGCGGAACGCAGCATTTGGAGCGTCCGGTTTTTAATACAGTTGCTGATGCAGTTAAAACCACCGGTGCTGATGTGAGTATAATTTTTGTGCCCCCTGCATTTGCAGCCGATGCAATTATGGAAGCAGCGGAAGCTGGAATTGCTCTGATAGTTTGTATTACAGAAGGTATTCCGGTGGCTGATATGGTAAAAGTGAAAAATTATTTACAGGACAGTAACAGCCGTTTAATAGGCCCAAATTGTCCGGGTGTAATTACTGCAGATGAATGTAAAGTTGGCATAATGCCAGGTTTTATTTTTAAGAAAGGCCGTATTGGTATTGTGAGCAAAAGCGGTACACTTACTTACGAAGCTGCTGACCAGGTTGCAAAAGCAGGGTTGGGAATTTCAACTGCAATAGGCATTGGTGGCGATCCGATTATTGGTACAACTACAAAAGAAGCCATTGAACTTTTAATGAATGATGATGAAACTGATGCTATCGTAATGATTGGTGAAATTGGAGGTGGTATGGAAGCTGAAGCTGCAGAATACATAAAAAGTACAGGCAATAAAAAACCTGTTGTAGGGTTCATAGCAGGACAAACAGCACCTCCGGGCCGTCGTATGGGTCATGCGGGTGCAATTGTTGGTGGGGAAGATGATACTGCTGCTGCGAAAATGAAAATTATGGCCGCATGTGGTATTCATGTAGTGGCAAGTCCTGCAGATATTGGAAAGACGATGGCTGAGGCAATGAAGAAATAATATAATACATGATGGAGAGACGGTTCAATCTTGAAAAAGTTGAACCGTTTTTTATTGCCTTAATAATGCTAATTTTTGGCATGATGTTTATCCTTCAATAGCAACTAAATTTTACTATTATGAAAAAATTATTAATGTTTTTTGTAATTACTATTTTTACAATTTCTATAAGTTCAAATACTGCATTTGCACAAAAAGGGAAAGGAAATGGAAATGGAAAAATGAAGCAGGTAGACATGGGCAAAAAAGACAATATGGAAAACCGAACTGTTATTTTAAACAGGCCTGTCAGAAGAATATATACAACGCCTGCAAACAGATATGGTCGCCGACCAATTGGTGTGAGACATGATAATGGAAAGCACAAAGGTTGGTATAAAGGGAAAGCCAAACGTAGGGTTTTAAGATAATAATTTACAGCATTCAAAATTTTGCCCGTAGCTATAAAAAGCTCCGGGCTTTTTATTTAGGTAGTTTTGTTAAATTAATTGCAATACCTTTTTAAATTCTGATGTTGCAAATGATTTATTATGTAATTACAGAATTATCTCATCATAGCAGTACTATTCTTTTAGCTAAAACTTATTTAATGAACAGATTTAAATCATTTATCCTACTTATTTTATTTTTTGTAATTAGTACAAATGTGTTTGCACAATTACAAGAAGATTACAGTTCCCAATGGAAAAAAATTGAAGCTTTAGAAAAGAAAGGATTGACTAAAGATGCACTTAACGAGACCATAAAGATTTTTAAAGATGCTGTTGCTAAAAATAACGAAGCACAGCAAATAAAAGCTGCTATGTACCAGATGAAATACCGGAACATGACGGAAGAAGATAACCAGCAGAAAAATCTTTTTTTTGTTGATACATTGATTGCGCAAACCAAAGCTCCTGCAAAAAATATTTTGCTGAGCATGCAGGCACAATTGTTTCAAACCTACAAAGAAAATAACCGCTATAAACTATATAACCGAACTGCACTGGCAGAAGAAAAAGGAAATGACATTACTACATGGAGTATTGCAAAACTGAATGCAACGATAGCAAACCTTTACAAAGCGTCTTTAAAAAATGAAGCCGTTTTAAAAACGACTGATCTAAA
>JAYTCO010000086.1:0-2278 GCA_043736415.1 Ferruginibacter sp.
GAACGAATAATTGTACATGCATCTAATTTTAGAAAAGTAAAAAGAGTTGCTGATGTTATTAAAACTTTTCAACTTGTTGCAAAAGAAATTCCTTCAAAATTATTGTTGATTGGCGATGGCCCTGAGCGGCCTGATTTGGAAGCAATGACCAGAGATTGTGTAAATAAAGATGATATAAAATTTTTGGGGAAACAGGAACAGATGGAAGATTTATTACCCATTGCAGATTTGTTTTTATTACCCAGTGAATACGAAAGTTTTGGTCTTGCAGCTTTAGAAGCAATGGCTGCAGAAGTCCCGGTTATTTCATCAAATGCAGGAGGCTTACCCGAAATTATTGTTGATGGCTATTGTGGCTATATGAGTAACGTTGGGGATGTACAAGACATGGCCAAAAACGCCTTAAAAATTTTAAAAGATGATAAAGTTTATGCAACTTTTAAAGCAAATGCTTTAAAACAAGCTGAGCGTTTTGATATTGAGAATATTGTACCTCAGTATGAAGCACTGTATAAACGGGTTTTACAATAATTATTACCTGTGCCTTAACCATTTTTCAGGATCGAGATCTGCATTGCCTTTGGCACTATAAAAATCTATAGAACCAATACCGTCCAGGTTTGATGCTACCCTACCCAAAACCTGTCCTGTCTTTACTTCCTGGTTCATTTTTACTGCTACAGCATTTAAATTACTGTAAGATGTAAAATAGTTTCCGTGTTTTACAGTTACTAAATACTTTTCATCATCTATTTCAGTGACGAGAATTACTGTGCCATCAAATACTGCTTTTACACCCGTCCCAATAGCTGATGATATTGTTACAGCACTATTTTCAATCCACGCTTTACTAGGTAATTGATAACGTCCATAATGGTTTAAAACAGCTCCATTATCCACAGGCCACGGTAAGCTGCCTTTGTTTCTTTCAAAGCTGTTGTTTAAAGCAATATTATTTGCATTAAAAGTTGCAGATGCAGGCGCCACAACAGCAACAGGTTCTTTTATAACACGGGTTTTTAAAGGCTCAATCGCAGCTGTTGGTTTACCAGCAACAACAGCAGCTGCATTTGATTTTGTTATCTTATCGTTTTCTAATTTTAATTTTCTTGCTTCAGCTGCAGCTATATCCCGAAGATTTTTTAGTTTTCTTTCTTCGGCCACTTTTCTTTCTTCGTCTGCTTTAATAGCCGCTGCAATAGCCGATTTTATAGCCCTATTAACTTTAGCTATCTGTTTTTGTTTGGCAGCTATTTTTGCATTTAAACCACTACCCTCTTTTTTTAATTGTACAACTATTTTATCCTGCTCAAGTTTTTGCTGTTCCAATACGCTTAACTCCTTATTCTGCTCACCAAGCGTTACGTTTTTAGTTTGTTTGGATGAACCAAGATCCTGCAATCGTTTTTTTCGTAATTCCTGTGTACGTAAAATATTCTGACCCTGCATTTCTCTGTAGGTTCTATAGCTTTTCAGGTAAGAAATCCGTTTGATAGCATCATTAAAATTGTCCGCAGAAAAAATAAAATTTATAAACTCATAGTTGCCTTTATTTTTATAAGAATAAACCATGCTCTTGGCGTATTCCTGTTTTAAAGTATCAAGCAATTTATCATATCTGTTTACATCCTTTTGTATGGTATAAATATTATTATCGAGAATGCGTAAATCTTTTCCAATATTTTCTAAAACTCTTCCCTGTAAATTAACCTTGTTTTTAAAGAGTGAAAGTGTTGTAAGATTTTGCTTGGTAACTTCTTTATTGCTGTTTAATAATTTTTGAGTTTCATCAATTTCTTTCTTTAACTGGACACGTTGCTTTTCTAACTCCTCTCTCGTTTGTGCAAAAGAACTTAGTGTAAAAAAGCAAATGATTACAAAAGAAATTGTTACTCTCAACATAGTCTGGTGTTTAGAAAAAAATAAATAATAGGAAAATATCATTTATTATTAAGAATTTAAAAATAAGGATTAATTCTTTTTATAGTTTTTAGGTACGGAGAAATACACCGATAATTCTTTGTTAAACTCAAATTGCTTAAAGTTCATTCTTACATCAAGTTTATTTTTTTCACTGGCAATTATTTGCCTGTAGGTTGAAAATTTAAATCCATTATTATTTTCGTAACTATCGTATGTAAAATCCGCTGTTCGGTTTCTTGCAAAATTTACATCATCAAGTTTAGAATGTTTAAGCGTATTATCTGAAGTGGAAATAGTAAGTAGATTTTTAAACTCGCTGTTTATTGATGATACCAGTAAAAATTCTTCAAATTTT
>JAYTCO010000087.1:0-2275 GCA_043736415.1 Ferruginibacter sp.
TGTTAAACTCCCAACGATGGCGGTGGCGTTCACTGATTAAATCGCTGCCATAAATCTGGTGAGCAAGAGTATTTGGCGCTATTTCGCAAGGGTAAGCACCAAGGCGCATGGTACCACCTTTTTTCTTTACTTTTTTCTGTTCTTCCATTAAAGCAATTACGGGGAATGGTGTTGCAGTATCCATTTCTGTGCTGTGTGCATTGCGCCAGCCCAGTACATTTCGTGCATACTCAATTACGGCCATTTGCATACCCAGACAAATACCAAAGAATGGCATTTTATTTTCACGGGCATATTTTACGGCAATAATTTTGCCCTCTACTCCCCTGTTTCCAAAGCCCGGCGCTACCAGCAATCCGTCCAAATCACGCAACTTTTCACCTATGTTTTCTTCAGTTAAAAATTCACTGTGTACGTTTACAATTTGCACTTTACACTGGTTCATTGCACCAGCATGTACAAACGATTCCAATATAGATTTATAAGCATCCTGCAACTCAATGTACTTACCAATCAGCCCAATTTTTACCCGGCTTTTAGGGTAATTTAATTTATCTAAAAAGCCATGCCATTTTGAAAGTTCAGGAGCTGAATACCCGTTAATCTGCAACTGCTTTAATACAATAACATCCAGCCCTTCCTGCAACATTTTTAAGGGTACTTCATAAATTGTAGATGCATCCAATGCTTCAATAACTGCATTGGGTTTTACATTACAAAACAAAGCCACTTTTCTTCGAATTTCATCTGAGAGTGGATGCTCTGTTCTGCACACAATAACATCGGGATGCACACCTTCCTGGCTAAGCATACGCACACTGTGTTGTGTAGGTTTTGTTTTTAATTCTTTGGCTGCTTTTAAATATGGTATTAAGGTAAGATGCACCACCATACAATCTTCTTCAGGCAACTCCCACTGCAGCTGCCGTACGGCTTCCACAAAAGGAAGACTCTCAATATCACCAACGGTGCCACCTAATTCTGTGATAACAATATCATAATTATCACTCTCGCCGAGCAACAACATTCTGCGTTTTATTTCATCTGTAATATGCGGCACAACCTGTACGGTTTTACCAAGATATTCGCCATCTCTTTCTCTGTTAATTACAGTTTGATAAATACGACCGGTGGTTACATTATTAGCCTGCGATGTTGGTATATTTAAAAAGCGCTCATAATGACCAAGATCCAAATCAGTTTCTGCACCATCATCTGTTACAAAACATTCGCCATGCTCATATGGATTTAATGTTCCGGGGTCAACATTAAGGTAAGGATCAAACTTTTGAATCGTAACTTTTAACCCACGGCTTTGCAACAGTTTTGCCAGCGATGCAGCTATAATTCCTTTACCCAATGAAGATGTAACACCACCCGTTACGAAAATAAATTTTGCCATTTTTTTATAGTATTGAGTAGCAAGATCTGAGTATCAAGATTCCCTGATTAATCAAATCATACTTATTGTTATCAATTGTTATATTAATCTTTGTTAAAGATTTGTCATCTAAGATTTCTTTCGACAATTTGAATAAGATTAAACAAAAAATTGAAAATTACTCAGAATCTTGTGTCTTGTATATTGTGTCTTAAAATCTTGTAATGTAATACTGTGTGGACCTACACTTAGAAATTGGATATTTAAAAATCTCGAGGTCGTGTAAAGATAGAGCAAATGTTTGGGAGGGGGAAATTATGAGGAGAAAAAAGTGTTTTACTTATTACAAAATTGAGCTGAGTAATTATTTTAGAGCTGTAAACAAAATAACATTTTTCAACATTTGTTGCGGCTATCCATTACAATCTTTTTGCTCAAAGGCAGCAAAAAGGATTTCCACTTCTATCCGCCAGCCCATGATCGGTTTATCACTTTTCAACCTTTTTTTAGGGAAGGTTTTGCGTAAAAAAATGAGACTCGTTGAAAACATTATATTTATTGCAGAACTTAGCTATATAAGTATATTCTTGTGAGGAAGGTTTCTACAGTTTGGAAAACGAATTTGATAGCATGTAAAGTGGGGGATGTTACCTTCACAAAACAACGCTTATAAACTTTTTTAATTTGACCTCCTTATTATAATTAGATGAAAATAAAAATAAAAACCTGGCTTTGGCAGGCTCCATTAGGTTTGGTACTGGTAGGCGCTGGCTTATCAATTGCCATTGATGCAGGAACCTGCAAAGCTTATGGACAACCCTGGTTTTGGTATGGCAGTTTCTCCCTCGTAGTTTTTAATGCAGGACTTTGTGTGTTTGGTGGGGCCGTTATAAA
>JAYTCO010000088.1:0-2272 GCA_043736415.1 Ferruginibacter sp.
GGATAACCACCCGGACCACTGCCTAAAACAATTACATCATATGCCATAAAAATAAGTTTGATTCTGTTTTAAATAATTGCCGCAAAGGTAAACTTATAATGGATAATTAGGTATGGCATAATTGAATAATTTATGCAGAAATATCTAACATTAGCTATTCATTATTGAACCTCCGTTTATGTCTATTGTTTGGCCGGTAATAGAAGTTTGGTTGATTAAATAATTTACAAGGGCTGCAACTTCCTCCGGATCACTCATTTTTTTGAGTGGCACGCTTTGCATGGCTATACCAAAAAAATCGCTTTTAGTAATCCCAATTCCATCTGCAATACCCTGCAATCCATTTTGTGCCATGTCTGTATTTACCCAACCCGGACAAATGGCATTTACCAGAATATTTTGTTGCGCATATTCAACAGCCCAGCTGCGCATAAGTCCTAGCAATCCCGCTTTGGATGCACAATAAGCGGAATAATTTGCAACGCCCAATCTTGCCAAAACGGATGACGTAATTACTATTTGTTTGTAATTATTTTTACTGCGTTTTAATGCAGGTAAAAAATATTGTACCGTTAAATAAGTTCCCGTTAAGTTAGTATTTATGATGTCGTTCCAGCGGTCGTTTTTTCCAAAATTATTTTCACCACCTATTCCTGCATTTGCAATAATTCCGTCTAATACTAAATCATCGTTATCCTCTAATAAATTTTCAATTGCAGTTTCATCTGTAATATCAGCTAAAAAAATCTGATGCTTATTATCCGGTAGAAGCGCCAATGTTTCTTTTAAATTATTTTCATTTCTACCCAATAAAAAACAAGTGTGACCATTTGTTGCAAGTAAAACTGTTATTGCTCTGCCAATACCGCTACCTGCACCCGTTATTAAATAATTCATATTTTATTAATAATTAATTTTTCTTTATCCTGATTTAATAGTTCTTCTCTTGCTTTTAAAGTATGTATGCTCACGTTAAATTCAAAACCTATTAATAATGCGAGTGAGTTTAAATAAATTAATGCCATTAACATCATAACAGTTCCAATGGAACCGTATAGTGCGTTATACTTTGCAAAATTAGTTACGAATAGGGAAAATGCTAAGGTTGCCAACAAACTTAATAAAGTTGCCAAAATGGTTCCCGCAGAAGAAAATTTCCATCGCTTTTGAACGGCCGGTGCATACCTAAAAATAAACCCGATAGTTAGATAAACCAACATAACTATTAATATCCAGCGAGAATATGTAATGATGATTTTTAGGGTATTGCTTTGAACAACAAGGTTGAGGAGCGCTCCCTGCATAATTAATAAAATAAAATAACCGAATAACAATCCAAAAATTACAATTGTTAATCGAAGCGCCACCCCCCGTTTTTGCAACCCTTTTCGTTTCTCAAATCCTTCATAATTTTTATTAAAAGAGCGCATAATACCCATCATACCATTGGACGAGAAAAACAATGTAAGTAGCAAACCAAATGATAGCAAACCGATTTTATTGCCATCTATAAAAGTATCAGCAAAGTCTATGAGCTGCTTGTTGTATACTTTTGAAGGGATTATATCAAGTATCAGACTATGCATTTGATATTTGATACTCCTTTTAGAAATAAAGGGAAGGTTAGGAATAAGCGTAAACAAAAAAAGTAAAGAGGGAGGCAAGGCCATGATAAAGTTATAAGCAATCGCAGAAGCCCTTTCAGCCAAACCCTGCTGTTTAATTTGCCGCCTAAAAAACTGTAATACTTTGTACAATGACAAACCTTGCAAACCCGGTAAATACCAATTTTTACTTTTGTTTAATAAAAAAGGTACCGGTGAAAAAGATAATATTGTACGTTGTATTTTGGTCAAGAAGATTTTTGGTAATATTTATAATGTTTAAAGATTACTGTGTGCCACTTTGTTTGCTCAATATTAAACTATCCAAAGCTTTTTGATATGCTTTAGCAAAAATTAAATGTTGGGCATAAGTTGATGCAAAATTTGAGTACCCTTTGAAATCAGGCTTAGCTACAAAAAATATATAATCTGTTTCGGGTGAATCTAAAACGGCATCTATTGTTTTGGTTGATGGTGTACAGATTGGGCCCGGAGGTAATCCTAAATTTCTATAAGTATTGTAAGGAGATTGATATTGTAAATGGCCACGCAATATCCTTTTTAAACTAAAATTTCTCATAGCGTATTTAACTGTTGGGTCAGCTTCCAGTTTTTGGCCTTGTGCCATTCGGTTTCTGTATACACTTGCAATCAATAATTTATCTTCT